>CAYJUK010000028.1:0-15689 GCA_964373335.1 uncultured Planctomycetales bacterium
ACGCGGCACTCCTGCCTTAAAAGGGCAGTGCTCTACCAGATGAGCTAGTGGGTCAAGCAAACGACAATCACTAGATTTCAACTAATTCATGACTCTTGCTATCAAGAATGAGATCAATCTCTTTAATATATTTATCTGTCAGTTTTTGGATATCTTCTTGAGACTTGAAACTATCATCTTCAGAAATCTGGTTGTCTGACCGCATCTTTTTAAATTTATCATTCGCATCCCGCCTGATCGTCCTTAGGGAAACCCGGCCCCGCTCAGCCATGTCCTTAACGACCTTGATCATTTCTTCCCTTCGCTCTTTTGATAAGTGAGGAATGCTGACTCGCACAATCTTCCCGTCATTCACCGGAACCAAACTCAGCTTGGAGCTAGAGATCGCTCGCTCAATCTCCAGGATGGCTGATAGATCCCAGGGTTGAATAATGATGGTTCGGGGATCAGGAATCGTAATAGATGCGATCTGTTTCAATAAGGTGGGTGTGCCATAATAATCGACATGCAGTCCTTCAAATAATCATGGATGGGCCCGCCCGGTTCGGACTTCACCGAATTCCCGTCGAACAGATTCAATAGTCTTATGCATCTTTTCATCGGTTTGTTTTATCAATTCTTTGGCTAGCATAAAACCTCTCCCTATGTTTCTAATACAGTGTTCCCTCAATTTTCAAACCCATTTATCTTAAAAACTGGAATTGCAGAGGCTATTAAACGCCGACTGCAATTCTAGGCTCAAATAAAAATTTGGGAAACACCATACTAAGGTTTAACTACAAATGGACATAGGTTCCAATATCTTCCCCCAAGACAACCCGTCTGATATTGCCATCTCTTCTGATATTAAAAACAACTATCGGCAGATTATTGTCCATGCACATGCTGATGGCCGTGGCATCCATGACCTTTAAATTCTTTTTAAGGACATCCATAAACTTAAGTTTTTTAAATCGCCTGGCAGAACGATGTAGTATGGGGTCCGCGGTATAGATACCATTCACCTTGGTGGCTTTCAAGATCACCTCGGAGTCTATCTCGGCAGCCCGTAATGACGCCGCAGTGTCGGTAGTAAAATAAGGGTTCCCCGTCCCCGCTACAAAAATAACGACTCTATCCTTTTCTAAATGTCGAAGAGCTCTTCTGCGGATATAGGGTTCAGCCACGGCATGGATGTCAATGGCTGTCATCACTCGGGTAGGGACATCTATTTTTTCTAATGCATTTTGGAGGGCAAGTCCGTTGAGGACGGTCGCCAGCATCCCCATATAATCGGCAACGGAGCGGTCCAATCCGAACCTCTTCGAGGCCACTTGCCCCCGGAAGATATTACCGCCGCCAACAACAACCGCGACACTCACTCCCAAGGCTCGGATTTCTTTTATCTGAGTCGCCAAGGAGGCACACACCTCAGCGTCAATACCATGCTTTTGGCTGCCGATTAAAGCCTCCCCGCTTAATTTGAGTAGGATCCGTTTATATTTGGGTTTCTTACTCACTTTCGCCAACCTTAAATCTGACATATCGGCCTACAATGATATTTTCACCAGTTTGGGCAATCAGTGAGTTCATATATTCTTGAATGGTTTTACAGGAGTCCTTAACAAATAGTTGATCCATAAGACAATGTGCTTTATAAAATGTTTCCTTATCGGTAATTCCTTCAAGAATCTCAGGAGGAACATCGCTGCGACTTTTATATGTCGGATTCAAAGCTGCAATATGCATACACAGGTCTTTGGTAAATTGGCAAAAATTTTCATTCCGGGCCACAAAATCAGATTCACAATTGACTTCCACCAAAACAGCCAATCTCTGTCCAATGTGAACATAAGAATCAACCCGCCCCTCTTTGGCCTGCCTTGAGCTTTTTTTTGCGGCAATTTCCATCCCTCTTTTAATTAAGATCTCCTTGGCCTTAGCGGGGTCACCCTTGGCCTCTTGCAAGGCACGCTTACATTCCATGACCCCGCATCCCGTTGATTCACGCAATTCTTTTATTATATCGACTGAGATTTCCATTTTCAGACCTTCCTGTTCTTCAGGGTCAATATTTTCATTCGATTGTGGATTTTCCACCAGTCTGATCAATTGTTTCTTGAGTAGATTCCACAACCTCTTCGGGTTCCAGAGAAGATTCATTACTCTTACTAACAGGAGATTCCTTTGCCCCGATTTCTTTTTGAACAGAATCGCTCGTTAGAAACGCCTTCCTTCCCTCCTGGATTTTATCCGCAATCATTGACGTAATGAGTCGAATCGACTTCAAGGCATCATCGTTCCCGGGGACAGGATAATCAATGCAATCGGGATTACAATTCGTGTCGATTAATCCAATGACCGGGATTTTCAATTTATTACATTCACTCACCGCAATTTCCTCTCGTTTGGTATCGATAATATAGACAACCGCAGGAGGTGATCCCATCTCGCGGATACCCCCTAAAACGTGAATCAGTTTGTCTTTTTCTTTATTCAAAAGTAAAACTTCTTTTTTAGTTAATTTAGCCCAAATTCCTTCGGCTTCCATTCGTTCAAAATTTTTTATCTTTTCAATGGACTTTTTGACTGTGGCGAAATTTGTCAGAAGTCCACCCATCCAACGGGCATTGATATAATACATGCCCACTCGCTTGGCCTCAGAGGCTATGACCTCTTGCGCTTGTTTTTTCGTCCCGACAAAAAGGATTTTTCCCCCTTTGGAAGCAACGTCATAAACAAAATCGAGTGCCTGATTGAGATACTTGATCGTTTTCTCAAGATCAATAATATAAATCCCACTTCTTTGCCCAAAAATAAATCTCTTCATCTTGGGATTCCAACGCTTGGTTTGGTGACCAAAATGAACTCCCGATTCCAATAATTTTTTCAATAACTCCTGCACCTTTTCTCCTCCTCAAATTTCGTTCTCACTTATGGGGAAGGCATGCTAAGCGATTTTCTTAAGATCAATGATCGCTTTCAATAGCATTCTTATTTTCTCAAGTGAACACAAGTGATCTTATTTTTATTGTTATTTAACTATTTCATGAGCCCTCATAAAATAATAATAATTATAAAAGATCTTTACGTTCACTTTCCCTTGGGATCTTCTAAAATTAATCGGTGTAGTATACACAGATTTATTTTTTATTGCAACTATTTCCTTTATCTAAGGTTAAGATCAAATTTGAAATTGAGTTTCATAAAGACGACGATACAAAGGACAATCTTTTAATAGATTTTCATGGGTATTTAACCCCACAATTCTACCCTTTTCAAGAACAACAATTTTATTTGCCTTCATGACTGTTGATAATCGGTGGGCAATCGCAATGACAGTTCGCCCTTGCATCAATTGATCCAAGGCATGTTGAATATACTTCTCTGACTCGGAATCCAATTGGGATGTGGCTTCATCCAAAATGAGGATAGGAGGATTTTTTAAGATGGCACGGGCAATAGCTATCCTTTGTTTTTCTCCACCTGACAAACGAAATCCACGGTCTCCGATAAACGTTTGATATCCCGCTGACATCTTTTGAATAAACTGATGGGCATAAGCTTTATGGGCGGATTCTTCCACCTGCTGTTGACTTGCCTCCCGAAAACCATAAGCAATATTCTGCCTAACTGTGTCATTAAAAAGAATGGTGTCTTGAGTCACAATACCCATTTGACCACGAAGGGATTGAAAAGAGACCTCCTTGAGATCAATGCCATCGATCAGAACTGAGCCTTGGGTGGGATCATAAAATCGAGGAATCAAATTCATTAAAGTCGTTTTCCCTGCTCCGGTGGGTCCCACGATGGCAACCAACTCACCAACAATGATTTCCAAATTTACATCATAAAGGACATCTTCTTCCCCCGTATCATAACGAAAAAAGATCTTTTCCAGCTTGATACGATCCCTGATAGGGGCTAAAGTCAACGCGGGATCTTTTTCAACTACCGTTGGTTTTGACTCTAAAACCTCATAGATACGATCATTAGCGGCTATCGCCCTCTGAGTAATCTGATTCACAATAGCCAACTTCTTCACCCGACTTATAATGGACATGATTGATACCATAAATAAGGCAAAGACTCCGAAGGATAATTGATCATGCATCACCTGACGACCTAAGCTGAAAATGATAATCATGGCACAAAACAATCCGAAAATCTCAGTAATGGGACCCAGCAAAAGGAGTCTTTTGACCGTCTTCATATTCAACCTGTAATATTCGTTATTTTGGATTTTAAATCTGTCAATTTCATAACTCTCATTACAAAAGGCCTTCACGACCCGAATCCCGGAGATTGTTTCCCAAAGATGGGAATGGATATCGGCCATTTTAATTTGTATACTTTTAGAAAGTTTCTTGAGTTTTTTCCCTATTCTTGCAATTGGCCAGCTGATCATGGGTAAAATGAGAAAAATAAAACTGGACGCTTTCCAGTGAATAGTAAAAGCAATCATCACAAAAATGATAATCGTGAATGATTGACGAAACAGATCCGTGATCCCATAGGAAAGGGCATTCTCGATGACAAGCACGTCATGAGTAATACGTGAGATCAACTCTCCGCCTCTCTTCTTCCCAAAATAATCGAGCGAGAGATTCTGCATCCGATCAAATAATTTAGCCCTGATATCCCGCATGATTCGCTGTGAGAGATCGTTCATCAAGTAACCATACCAAAAGGTGACAAAATGTTTAACAAAAAATAAAAGCACAATCGCAATCGACATCCGATATAATAATCGTTGCGGTTCCATTCCATTTAAAAACATGATGGCTGAAGAAACAATTCGGGGGACAGGTCCAGGGAAGACAATTTGTTTTTTATTAAATATGATATCCGTTAAAGGAACTAATAAGGAGAATTGAATCCCCTCAAAAAGTGCGGAAACCAGCATCAGGGTAACGGCAATTAGAAAAATTTTTTTGTGATGAGAGAGGAAGCGAACCAGTTTCAAATAATTTTTCATGGGGAATAATTGGTTGGATAATAATTTTGGTGGGGCGATATTAGCATGCCGTTTGACATTTGTCGAGGTATTTGTTATAGTTCTCCCCTAAAATAAACCCTTTTCCGCTCATTTCATATTCCTTTTTCCAGCCAGACCATGTTATGAGAAAAATTAAAGTAGCCATTATTGGGATAGGCCATTTAGGATCCCATCATTTAAAAATCTATGATCAGCTGCGTTCTCAAGTGGACTTGATAGGGGTTTGTGACATTAAAGAAGACCGAACCCGCCGATTGGCCCAGCATTACCGAATTCCCTATTTTAAAAACTATCAAGAGCTTGCCGACCAGATTGAGGCCGTTAATATCTGTGTCCCCACCAGCCAGCATTTTGAGATAGCCAAATTTTTCCTCAGACACAACGTCCACACCTTGATTGAGAAACCCATCACCCAAACTGTAGAACAAGCCGATCAGCTGATTCAATTGGCACAGGAAAACAATCTCAAACTCCAGGTAGGACACATTGAACGATTCAACTCAGCTTTTGAGGCGATCAAGGACATTGCCCAAGATCCGTTATTTATAGAATGCCACCGGTTGAATCCCTTCCCCCATCGATCTTTAGATATTGGGGTAGTTATGGATCTCATGATCCATGATCTGGATATCATCCTGGGACTTATTCATGCTCCGATCAAAGAGATTCATGCCATAGGCATCAATGTCCTGACCCCTTTGGAGGACATTGCGAGTGTACGTATTGAGTTTGAAAACGGTTGTGTTTGCAATCTCACAGCCAGCCGCATATCAGAGGATGTGATGAGGAAAATCCGGATCTTTTTAAAGGATAGTTACATTTCTCTGGATTACGTCCGTCAAGAAGCCTTTATTTACCGCAAACAAGCCCGCCAGATCCTCAAAAATAGCTTACCCATTGAGAAACAAGAACCCTTAAAGAAGGAATTGGTGTCATTTGTCGATTGTATTCGAGAAAATAAAATACCGGTTGTCACCGGGCAAGATGCTCGGCAAGCGCTTAAGATCGCTCTTGATATCAAACATCAGATTTGGAAGACGGCCCAAAGATACAAAGACATTCTTGAAGAAATTCCTTCTTCATGAAATCCTCTTCGTCTCACCTTTTGATCATTGCCGGTGAAGCCTCCGGGGATAAACATGCCGCTTCTCTCGTCGAGGCCATCCGATCTCTTCAACCCCATATCACTTTTTCTGGTCTAGGTGGACCGGAGATGAAATCTCAAGGTGTCCACCTCTACGAAGATCTCACTCAGTGGGCAGTGGTGGGATTTTTAGAAGTGATCAAATATCTTCCTCTGTTCAAAAAATTTTTTGATCTAGTCTTAAAAAAAGCCTTCGAAACCGAAGCTCAAGCGGTGATCTTGGTCGATTATCCGGGATTTAATTTACAATTAGCCAAGGCACTCAAAAAGAGGGGCATCAAGGTGATCTATTATATCAGTCCTCAAGTTTGGGCTTGGGATGAAAACCGAGTTGAGATCATTAAAACCTGTGTTGATCAAATGCTGGTCCTATTCACCTTTGAAAAAGATTTTTATGCCCGGCATGGTTATCAAGTCGAGATTGTCGGACACCCTCTCCTCGATCAAATCGAGGTCAAATCAACCAGAGAAACTTTCTTAAAACAGTTAGGGCTTGAACCAGGGAACATGACTCTTGGAATTCTTCCTGGCTCTCGACAAAATGAAGTCAAGCGGCATCTTCCGGTCATGCTGAAAGCCGCCCAAATATTAAAAGAACAATTTCCACAACTTCAGTTTTTACTTCCTCGAGCTCCCACCATAAAAAGAGAGCAGCTTGAGAAGATATGCTCTTTGCATCATCTCCCTATTTCTATCATTGAGGATCAGTATTACGAATGCATTAATGCCTGCGACATATGTGTCGTGGGTTCCGGAACGGCTACGCTTGAGACTGCGATTTTACAAAAACCTATGGTCGTCATTTACAAAACTTCATTCCTCAGCTGGCTGTTAGCGAGACTTTTCATTAAAATCCCTTATATCGGTTTGGTCAATGTCGTTGCCGGCAAGAAGATCGTTCCCGAATGTATCCAGTTTGAAGCCACCCCCTATCATATCGCCTTTGGAATCGAAAAATTTATCAAAGACATACCTTTGAGAGAATCAACAATAAAAAAATTGTCTCAAGTGAAATCTCTTCTGGGACAACCAGGAGCCAGTCAAAGGGCGGCAACAGCCATCGTCAATATGCTTCGTTCGTAAAAAGGAATTCCTGGGATAGACATCAAATCCTCTCCCCTGTTTCCTTTTTAATCCAGCCGACTTTGCCATCCTCGCGCTGAATCTTCACCCAAGCCCCTTCCTCAGACAACATTCTCACTTTCCATCCTTTCTGCGTTTGAAAATGTGTCGTGGCCTCCTCCCTCGGTTCATACCTGGCATCTCCTTCCATTATGATGATGGCCCAATCCTTTTGAACTTCCTCCTTAGAGATAAAAAAACCAATAGCCGATAATTCAAAAAATAATATTCCAGCCATCAAGATGCCGGTTTGTTTCCGGGGCCAATCCCGGTAGCGGCTGACCAGATGGGTCATCCCCAAAAGCAAAAATAAGACATAAATGACAATCGCGACCTCTTCAAAAGTGCACTGATCAATAATGCCCATTAAAATTTTTTGGCTAAAAGTATCTCTGTCAGGAATAGAAAGATTCTTTACTAATGATAAGACATATTGAAAGTTAGAGATGAGATCACCATCCCGGGGGATTAATCTCCGGGCCCGTTCATAATATAAAATTGCCCTGGCTAAATCCCCATCTTTAAAGTAGGTATTCCCCAGATTATAATAAACCTCTCCGCTTTCCAGTCCCAGGGAGAGGATGTCCTGATACAAACCGACCGCTTGATCATAGTCTCCTTCTTTATAGGCCAAGCCCGCCTGGATAAATTTGGCTAAGGCGTCCTGATGCTGCTGATCCCCACCATAACTCAGCGGGATCAAGATCCAACCTAATAGATTGAGAAAGATGAATATCTTTAAAGGCTTCATTGTTTGTGTTTCTCCAGAATTTCTATGATTTCCATCAGAGCCTGATAACTCCTCTGCATGCTTTGCTCATCTAATTTCTGGCCGGCAAATCTAGCCATATCACATTCCTCCAAGATCGACCTTAACTTCTGGCGGATTCCATCCAATTTTATCCCTTTGACTTTCAAATTGTCATTAACCAACTCGAAGCTAAGATCAGTCATCGACAGAGAAAATTTATCCCGGAGATATTCTTCCATGGTTTTAAATAAAACATTATAGAACCCCCGGGAATCTAGCTTTTCAAGATATGTCTTTGCTATCGTCAAGCCTGCCCGTGCTTTTTGAGAAGCCCGAATCCGTCGCCTAAACCGTTCATTACCTTCAAACCTTTTACGTCTTTGCAGAATGACCCATAACATCCTCCACAAACTCCCGGTGATCAAATAAAGCCCAATCCAGATCATCCGATCATGGACAGCCCGATGCTGAGGACGAAAACGCCCGGGGGACTCCTTAATAAAGACAATATCCCGCCCCAGATTCTCCGGGGCTTGAACAGCCGGCTCCGGCAAACCTATCACTGAAAAATGATCCTGCTTCTCTAACGGCAATATCTTGATAGGGAATGGGCCCTGGCTTAAAGTTTTGTACTGTTTCAACTGGGGATCAAAAAAGGAAAAATGGATCGCCGGAATTTCCTTCACTTGATCAGTTTTAGGGATGATCACCTGTTCAATGAACATTTCCTTTTTTTGTTCCTTAATTTGAGGATCGTACAGTTTAAAATTTTCTTCATCCTTTAAAACAGGGGATTGAATCGCCTTCCAGTTCCCCTGGCCGCTCAAATGAATCTTAAGGGTCATCGGATCGCCCCATTTAACTTCCTGAGGACTAACGGAGGCCTCCATCTCAAAATTCCCTACCGCCGGTGAAAAATCTTGCGGTTTTCCTTCTTCCGGGAGAGGAAGGACATTGAGTTTTTGGGTCTCGGCTTCTATTGTATACGGATCCTTTTCATAAAAATCAAAGACATGATCAAAAATATCATCATTAAAGAATCCATCGAAATTGGATCTTTCTCTTCTGCGGTTTTGACTCACAATCTGGCAGTGGACCCGCACCGGACCTAACAGCAGCTCCCCGATACGGGACGGCGAAATGAAGGTATCGAATTCAACCACATGATATCGGACACCGTTAAGGATCTGCTGATATTGTTGAGGCTCCGAGAATTCTCCCAGGGTAAAACCATTGAAATCTAACTCCGGAAACTGGACATCTTCAATACGAAGACCGGCAATAAAAAGTTTAATAGCCAGGGGGATTCTTTGATTCAAATAGACATCTTGACCTGGGATCTCAATCTTCAGGAACAATCGTTCCGGAAGATTCAACTGTATTTCTTGCGAGTCTTGCTGCCCGGAACTGGAAGTCTGCTGGTCAATCACCTCAATATCAATCGGCTCGGTGGTATACGTCTTTCCCTGAATATCAATACTCAAAGAAGGGATTTGAAACTTCCCGATCTTTAACGGTAAAAGTTGATAAATGAATGAGCTCGCGCTCGAATACTGCCCATTAATAATCGAGATGCGCGTTGATGGGCCGACATAATTGGCCTCAAATCCATCAATGACAGGAAGCGGAATGGCTTGTCTCCCCTGTGTCCCTTTGATTGTCAGCGTCAATTGTAATGGAGTTCCCAAGGGGATTTGCTGATTACTGACCTCCGCCTCAAATTGTATATCCTGGGCAAAACAGTCAAATGTCTGATCACCCATCTTCAAAAATAGGAAAATAGCCAGCAAAAGATATCTGATAAAATTCAACCAGCTCTTCTTTACGATTCTCATTTCCATTTCAATCATCTTTACCAATCGTTATAAACAGGTTCATCCCATTTCTCTGACTTAAAAAAGTTCAATAATACATGCGGTTCTTCATTTTGTTGATAATCCTTGAGGAGCATTTCTGCTTCAGAGCGGGTTAACTCTGAAGGGTCACCCGTGCCATCGGAGGCCTCTGTCCCTCCAACAGAGTCCGGCCATTCTTGACTCTTTTGATGATCTTTTTGTTGAGAAGATTTTTGATTAGGGTTTTCTTCTTTTCCATCCTCCCCCTTTTTCACATCATCCTGATTCTCCTCACTCTGCGTCTTCTCTTGAGGAGTTGACTTTTGATTCAATGAGTCCTGTTTCTCATCTTGAAGATTATCATCGGGCTTTTGAGCATCCTGGTGTTGAGAGTCCTGCTGCTGTTCTTGGTCTTGAGTTTGGGCTTGATCTTGTTGATCGCCTTTATCCTTTTCTCCTGATGACCCCTGATTCTGTTGCTGAACTTGCCTTTGCTGCAACCGTTGAAGATCTTTCTTGACCAATTCATGATTATATTGGGCATCCTCATCTCGGGGATCGATCGCCAGGGCCTGTTGATAATGATCCAATGATTGTTCTAAAGATTCGATCGCCTCGGAGAGATTTGTCCTCTCTTGGGAGAGACCTGATTTATAGAAAGTGTTGCCTAAGTTATAATGCGATTTTCCTTTGAGTTGAGGATGATCACCCAAAAGAGATTCCTGCAGATGCTGGATAGCTTTTTGAAAATCCCCTTGTTTATAATAGGCTGCCCCTAAATTAAAATGAGCGATATCTGATAAAGGATCTTTTTCCAAGACCTGTTGATATTTCATTGCGGAACCGAGGTAATCTCCCTTTTGAAATAAGGAATTTCCTTCATTAATTTTTTGAGCCTGGGAAAAGGCCCAGGCGTCTTGAATACCCAAAAAAATAATTATGGAAATCAAAAAAGCATTCCGCATCGCTAAGAATGTTTTAGAGCCTGGGTTCGAGGAACAAGAATTATTTCCCATAACAAGAAAAGAAACGCGATCGATAAAGGGATTTGAAAACGCTCAAAATATTTCTTTTCCATTTTACTTTCAAATTCACGTTTTTCAAATTTTGCCAGCTCTTTTTCATAGATGAAATCCAGCCCAAACTCAGCGCCAGAAGCACGGACATAAATCCCCTCCGTGGTGAGGGCAATCTGCTGCAAAGGGGACTCATTCAGCCGGGATTTAACGACATTTCCTTGAGCATCTTTAAGAAACTCATACTCTCCCTTTTCATTCAAAACCCGAATCAAATCACCCTCCTTGGTCCCTATCCCCACACAATAAACTTTAATGCCTTTTTCTTTAGCCTTTTTCGCAACGCTTAGAGGGTCCCCCTCGAGATTGTCTCCATCCGTGATCATAATAACAGCTTTATTGAGGCCGGGAACCTTTTCATAACCCTTGATTGCTTCTTCCATGGCCTTACCCATATTAGTCCCCCCTCGGGAGATCGTTTTCTCATTCAGATCGTTCAAACTCAGAAGAAATCCTCCATAATCCACCGTTAAGGGACAAATCAAGAACGATTCTCCAGCGAACGCTATAAGACCAACTCGATCTCCTTTGAGACTTTTCAATAAATCTTTGATCGCTAATTTCGTTCTCTCTAAACGATTAGGACGCACATCTTCAGTCAACATGCTCTTTGAGATATCAACTGCCAGATAAATATCGAGACCCTGCCGTTTGATTTCACGCCATTCAAAACCCCATTGAGGCCTGGCTAAGGCGAGGACAGAAAAAAAGAAGCTCAGCAGAAGAAAGATTCGTTTGATCTTATCGATCTTATGGTTATCATTCAATGTCAATAAATTCATCAAATGCGGCTGGGCAAAACGATGTAATCTCTTCAAACGATAGCCCCTCCCCCACCACAAAAATAGCCCCAGGATCAAGAGACCCCAGAGGCCTTGAATCATAGGAAGTTCTTCAAACAGCATAAATCAGTTCCTAGGGAATACGAAGCAAAATGGTATTCGAAAGAAAAAGTTCTAAAAATATAAGACCCCAGCTTAAATGAACCAGTCCCGCAAACAACTCTTTGTAATCTTTGTATCCTGGCTCTTCCATCTCAATCTTTTCCAGGGTATCAATTTCTTTGTAAATTTCTTGTAAAGACTCCGAATTGCTCGCCCGATAATAGACACCCCCGGTGGCAGCAGCGATTCCTTTAAGAGTAACTTCATCAATATCTGTCAACATCCTTTGATAATACTTCCGCCCCCAGAGATCTGTTACAGGGACCGGAGCATAACCCTTGGTTCCCGCTCCGATAGTATAAATTTTTATACCGAGGGCCTTTGCTAATTGAGCCGCCCTTAAGGGATCAATCTTGCCGGCATTATTAATCCCGTCCGTGAGAAGGATGATGACCTTGCTTTTGGCGCTGCTTCCTTTGAGCCTGGCGACAGAAGTAGCAATGGCTGAACCCACAGCCGTTCCATCTTCTATCAATCCAATCTTGACCCTCTCCAGATGAGATTTTAACCATTGATGATCTAATGTCAAAGGACACAGAGTATATGCGTACTGAGCAAAGGTCACTAAACCCAGTCTGTCCGAGGTCCGCCCTTCAATAAATTCTTTGACCACCTTCTTAACAACCTCGACTCGATTCATTCTTTGACCATTGAGCACAAAGTCTTCAGCCAACATGCTGCTGGAGACATCAATGGTCAAGAGGATATCAATCCCGAGGGTTTTGCTCTGGATTTCCTCTAGTACAATCCGTGGCCGCGCCAGGGCCGCTAAGATCAAAGTCATGGCTAATAATCGCAAGAGGAATGGGATCAAGAGAAACCTCATCCTGGCTGATCGCGGGATTTGTTGTAATAGATCAGTAGAAGAGAAACGGATACTCGGGGGAGAGTTCTTCTGCTTAAACCAAAAAATGAGAAGATAAACAATGGGAATTAATAAAAAAATCCCGGGATCTTTAAACTCAACGTTCATGGATAAATATTATAATGCCGTTTTATCCCCTGGGGGTTCCTGCCTGGTTTCCTCAATAAATTTTCTGGCTAATTCGTAACTGTAGTCCGCCTCATTCAAGGTTGGACCGTATTTAGCAAACTTAACCATATCACAGGAGTAAAGGAATATCTCCAATGCCTCTCTTTGCTTATCATCTAAGACCTGGGAGTTCTTCAAATGCCTGAGGAATTCGGGAGTAGTCATCTCGGGAGCCCGGATGGAGAATCTTTCCTCTATATAATGACGAACGATATCGGAAAGAAAAGAATAAAACTCTTTAATCTTCCCAAGCGAAGGGAGATTTTTTCTTTTGAGGGCGTCAAGCTCATCCAAAGCCAGAACCCAGGGAGGGTTGCGGACAACAATAACCGAATTTATTTTTCGAAGGATCCTGCGTCTTACGTACAAGACAATGAGAATAACTATGATGATGATAATCAAAAATAAAAAAGAAAAGATAAGGACATAATTTGTCGGCCATTCCACCGGCTGCTTAATATCCCGGAGATCCTCGGCAGAAGACAGATGAGGAACAGCGAGATTCAAAAGACTGGCGATCAGGGATATGATCATCTTCATGCCAAATGCATCCTTTTCCTTCTCTGGGAGAAAAATTTTATCAAGGCATCGGCATAGGGTTGATGGGTATTCATATCAATATGATCTATCCCGAGAGAATCAAACAGACGATTACGCTGAGATAACCGATTCAATGCCTTTTGCCGGAACATAATCCGAGCGGCGTCATAAGCTGTATCGATAAGGATTTTTTCTCCCCTCTCTGCATCTTCCAAATCTACCAGACCGCAAAGTGGCAGATCCAGTTCAATAGGATCGTTCAGCGTGACGGCAATAAGATCATGTCGCTTATTAGCAATGGCCATTGCACTACGAAAAGAGGGTTGACCAGAAGATTGGGGCAAATTGTTCTCAAAGAAGTCGGAGATAATAAAGGCAACGGATTTTCGGTGCAGGACCTTATTGAGATATTCTAAAGCCAGCTGGATATCCGTCTGGATATTTTTGGGTTTAAAATATAATACCTCTCGAATAACCCTTAAGACATGGCGCAGTCCTTTGCGAGGGGGAATAAATTTCTCAACCTGATCCGTGAAAATGATCAATCCCACTTTGTCATTATTGCGGATGGCGGAGAAAGCCAATACAGCGGCCGTTTCTGCTGCTAAGCGACTTTTCGGCTGATTGACAGTCGCAAACTGACAGGACAATGAAGCATCCACCAAAAGCATCACCGTTAATTCACGCTCTTCGACAAATTTTTTTATATGGGGCTTTCCGGTCCGGGCAGTAACATTCCAGTCAATAGCACGGATATCATCTCCTATCTGGTATTCGCGCACCTCATCAAATTCGATTCCCCTGCCTTTAAAAACGCTGTGATACTGTCCGGCAAAAATATCCCTGACCATCCGGGAAGTGGTGATCTGGATTCTGCGGACTTTGTCAAAGATTTCCTTTGAGATCATAAGGGAAATAACTCCCGCCGGGATTAGGGAACCTCAATTTCACCAAAAATCTTTTGAATGATATCTTCCGAGGTCTTCTCTTCCGCTTCGGCCTCATAAGAAACAATCACCCGGTGACGAAGGACATCCATCCCGATGCTCTTAATATCTTGAGGAGTCACATAGCCACGGCCTTGTAAAAAGGCATAAGCCTTAGAAGCCAGGGCAAGACAGATTGTGGCCCGAGGAGAAGCTCCGTATTGAATCAATCCTTTAAGGTCTTTCAAATGATATTTTTCCGGGAATCGGGTCGCCTCAACAATATTAACAATATAATGTTCGATCTTTTCATCCATATAAATTTCATCCACCACGCCCCTGGCTCGCAAAATATCTTCCGGGGGAATAATAGACTGAATAGCCACCGATGGACTAGTAAAGGACATCCTTCTTAAGATTCGTAACTCTTCTTCTTTCGTAGGATAACTTATCTTGACCTTCAACATAAATCGATCCACCTGAGCTTCGGGAAGAGGATAAGTTCCTTCCTGCTCGATGGGATTCTGGGTCGCCATAACCAAAAACGGATCCCCTAACTTTAAGGTCTCCTCTCCAATGGTGACTTGACGTTCCTGCATCGCTTCCAGAAGAGCGCTTTGGACTTTAGCCGGAGCTCGGTTGATTTCATCAGCCAGGATAACATTGGCAAATACAGGTCCTTTCTTCACCTGGAACTGATGATTCCTGGGATCATAAATCAAGGTTCCAATCAAATCCGCCGGCAACATATCAGGAGTAAATTGAATCCTTTGGAATTTAACCTGTATCGCTGAACAAAGCGTTTTCACTGAAGTCGTTTTGGCCAACCCCGGGACCCCTTCAATAAGAATATGCCCGTTAGCCAATAAACAAACTAAGAGTCTTTCCAGTAAAGTCTTTTGGCCAACAATGACCTTTTCCATTTCAAGCCTTAAGGCTTCCAAGAAACTATTTTCCTTTTTCACCTTTTCATTAAGGGCGGTAATTGATGCATACGTCATATTTTCGGCCTCCTTCGATTATTCTTTATTCAAAATAGACGTCAATACGTTCGACTTTATTCAAACGGATATCCTCCGAATAAGGAGAGGGAATAAATTGAGCCTGCAAAGTCACCGGATGTTTTGGGTTTGGGTAGGTTATATGAATTTTACGAATTGGAGATGGATGATTTCTAAAAATGTTTTTCCGCTGAGGATTGTGATAAACAACCCAGGTGGAGCCCATAAACTTAAAGGCATACGAATTGGCAGGCAAGGCGATTTCTTGAGGTTTGAGATCCTTAGAATAAGAAATCATTGTCGTTGGCTTATCAGTAAATAAAATTTTAGGGAGGGCCG
>CAYJUK010000028.1:15699-17353 GCA_964373335.1 uncultured Planctomycetales bacterium
TGAATGTTAATGTCAATTTCCCATCTGAGGACAGTCGGAAGGGTCGTTGTCCGACATTCATCAAAAACCAAATCTGAATAAATTCTGCAGTGCTTCCTGATAAACGAGCGACAAATCCCTGTCCGTGAAGATTTCTGTCCTGATGGGCACTGCTGACGATAAATGAAGAATTTTCCAGGATACCTCGGCCGTAAATTTCCGGGTTAAGAAACGGGATAAAGACGTCCTGCCAATGCTCATAAAACTCTTCGATCAAATCCTGCCGCAATAACTCCAGGAAAAATTTATACTCCATATGCAGCCAAATCGATTCATTTTCCAACCAGCCGGCAGGGAAAATCCTGGTGCGGCCAACCTCTTCTGTCTCACCGGAAAGATCCGCATTAACTTTAAACATCTTGAGCTTTTTATCATAAAGGGGGCTTTTTTTGATTGCCCGCAAGAGTGTTTTGGCCTCCAGGGTATCTTTCTCCACTCTCAGGAAGTGAACAAACCCTTCCAAAAACAAAGGCAGATCATGTCTTTTAAACTTGAGGGGTTGAACATAAGGACAACCGTCTTGAGTCATCCTGCCGAGATGTTCGTATTCTGTCACTTCATGATAAAAATAAGTTGGAAAGAGTCCCTGGGCATTCTTAGCCTTTGCTAAGGCCTGATCCACTTTTGCGATGATCAATCGCAGGAACTCTTTAATATCCGATAGAAGGAGGTGCTTTTCTTGTCCCTGAATTCCCAAACGAATACGGGAGCGATACTGCTCTTTCATATCATTGGCTTTCATCCAATAGCTTAAGGAGTCCTCTGGGGCTTTCAATAGACCCAGCAACCCCTCCATAAATGTGGCCAACTCCTCAAAAATGGTGATCTTAATCCGAGGGGAAAGGGTCAACTCTTCAAAGGCATCGATAATAAATAAGGCTAACCGCTTGAGTTCTAACGTCTCACTCAGGGAAGAACCTAAAAGACCCGGCAATCCATTCAAAGAATCATACCAATTGGGTTTATCTGCTTCCATCTCAAGTCCTAGACCACTGGGATCAAAAGTCGCCGCCTTATTTGATAAAAGACAAAGGAATTTCTCTAACATAATCGAAGTATAGTTTTCCCCTTGACCATATAAGATTTTTAATTTGTGGCCTTTCTCTCCTGCCTTGATTTCTTGAGCTCCATCTTTAACCGAAAAATATTGACGGACTCCTTGAGAGGTCAGAATAAATCTCTCTGCCCGGGGCACGACATAATGGTTATTAAGATAATAAGTCATCTCTTTCTTCTCTAATAAGAGCCTCTGGAGATCTTCAGGATAAATTCCCAAATAGCTTTCGACCAGATCCAACACATAGGTCCAATGATCAGTCCAAAAGCCTTCTCCGTGCTCAGCCAATTCCAAAGGCTGAGAAACTTCCAGAATCCGAGATAATAATTGCGTTGGGGTGACTTTCAAGGGGATTCTATTTTTAAGAATAAACGATATCAATTCTCCCGGCTGAAAACTGATCTTCAATATCTTACAAAAGACTTCCTGACCTTCTTTTTTGACACACTCTTGAATGATCTCCTCACACTTTCGAGGATCTTCAATCTGAAAGGACAGTCCTTTGAGGACAAGGGGATTATAACCATCCGCTTGAATCAGACTTAAAAAATAAAAGAT
>CAYJUK010000029.1:0-17232 GCA_964373335.1 uncultured Planctomycetales bacterium
GCTTCAGCGGCCAAAGCAAAATCCTGCTGTCAATCCAATTGGGACAGCAATGATACCACTTATAAATCAAAATTTCGTATTAAGAAAATACTTGATTAATGAAAACTTCACTGTTCGATGCGAAGTTTTCATTAAGAACAAGTATAATCAGATTTTCGGGGTTGAAAAACGTTTCTAATGCGGAGTTGGGGTTCACACATTAAACCGAAAATACACGACATCCCCATCCTGGACTTCGTAGTCTTTGCCTTCCATGGATACCAAACCCTTTTCCTGCACGGCGCGGTAGCTGCCCAGCCGGGTTAAGTCGCTGTATTTATAAACCTCGGCACGGATGAATCCCCGTTCGATATCGGAATGGATCTTCCCGGCCGCATGAACCGCCTTTGTTCCCCGAGGGATAAGCCAGGCCCTCGTTTCCTTGGGGCCGGCGGTAAAAAAACAGACCAGATTTAATAACTCCTGCCCGGCCTTGGCCAGACGGGCGAGTCCCGGGGATGTAATCCCAGCGGATTCATAATAAAGCGCCCGTTCCTCCTCCGGAAGCTGAATGATCTCGGCCTCCAGCTTTGTCGACAAGGCCACAAACCCCGCCTTCTCCTTCTGGGCCTGTTGTTTTAAGGCCTCGATGAGGTTCGATGAGGTTTCCCCTTCATCTGTATTGGCTACAAAAAGCAAAGGTTTCGCGGTTAAAAATTGATATTCATTGATCAACTCAGAAGGGAGATTCTGTTGACGGGCAGGTCTTCCGGCGTTAAATTCGGTTAATACGCTTTCAAGGATAATTAGTTTTTCTTTGGCGGGTTTATCGCCGGACTGGGCCGGCTTTTTGTATTTCTCGATCGCCTTTTGGGCTTGCTGCAGATCCGCCAGGAGCAGTTCTGTTTCAATCACTTCCGCGGATCCGACTGGATCGAGCTTATTCATGACATTGATGATATTCTCATCTTTAAAACAGCGGATCACCTGAGCAATGGCATCCACTGCCCGGATATGAGAAAGGAATTTATTCCCCAGCCCCTCTCCCTGGCTGGCCCCCTTCACCAGACCGGCGATATCCACGAAACGAATACCGGAAGGAGTGATCTTCTCGCTGTTGAACTGTTCGGCAAGCTTGACCAGACGCTCATCCGGTAAGGGGACCACCCCAACATTCGGCTCGATCGTGGTGAAAGGAAAATTCTGGGCCGCGGCCCCGGCGCCGGTTAAAGCATTAAACAGCGTCGACTTCCCAACGTTCGGAAGGCCGACAATCCCGATCTCCACAGATTTCTCTCCTTAAAAATCTAAAACTTAATTGAAGTCTATACAATAATATCCTTCCCTTAGCTTGTCAACAGATTCGTTGGTTGTCGTTGATTGTCGCTGTAAGAATAAAAGATAAGAAGATTAAGATTGAAAAATTTTGACAAAACGCAAGTATAAGGATATGATTAACCCTATGAAAAAAATTCAACAAAAGTTAACGAAGACCCTTTTGAGAATCTGTTTTACTTTTTTCTGTCTGGCTTTGAATAACCCATCCTATGCCCAACAGCCCGGGGATTTAGTTTACGTGGTTTCCACCAATGGTGCCGGTGTTTCTTTTATCCCCACCAGCATTGAACAGCCCGGGAAGTTAGGTCAACCGTTGTTTTTCCAGCCCATTGCTGGCAGGATCACCCACGATGTGTCCGTAGGGGATTTTAACAATGACGGTCATCCGGATTTTGCCTCCTGTAACCGCCAGGGAGGTTCGGTTGATGTCTTCCTACGCCAGCAGCCTCTTTTGCCTTATCAATTCTCCCATACAAATTTCACGATCCAAGGCGGCATCCAACTGCACGCCATTGAATCTGGCGATTTTAATAATGACGATTTCGATGATTTGGTTATTACTGATGCCCGCGGATCTGTTTTTATCTACAAAAGAGATCCTGCCAATCCCGGGGTCACATTTACCAGTTTTGGACGGATTTATACCGTCGGAGCTTATCCTCTTCATGTGGTTGTAACGGATTTTGATCAGGATGGAAATTTAGATTTTGCTTTGGCTAATGATGGAGATGGAGTTCCCTTATTCATCTTCTATGGACTGGGCACGGGGTTATTTGAATATGACGAAGTCCCTTTTGTTATGCCGGGAGGTAATCCGAAATATGTCATCCTGGGGGATTTCAATGGTGACGGTTTGAAGGATCTGGCTGCGGATTCCAGCGGAGGAATCGGCAATGCCCATGTGGTTATCTTTCTTAATGTCAATGGGAATTTTCTGCCGGGTAATGCCTTATCCATTGATTTAGGTATTAGAGGATATATCTCGGCTCTCACTGCTGGAGATTTTATTAGGTCTGGGAATCAACTTCCAGATTTGGCCGTCAATGTTAATAACGACCTTGTTTTAGTGGAAACCTCTAATCCTCCCCAACCTGGCGATGATCCTGCTTTTTATTTTTTTCCAAGAGTACCGGTGAGTTGGGAAGGATTACTCTTTGGAATTGACGGAGTCCCAGCACATTTCTTCCCTTCGGATTTCAGTGCCGCAGATATGAATAAAGACGGAGGCGTGGATTTGGTTCTCTCTTATATAAAAGAACCCGGCTGCGGAGTCTTTGTGATGGGTGGAGATGGGAAGGGCAATCTTTCCTTTTTTTCTCACGCAGCCATGCAGAACATAGACGGTCAGACGGCCTGGCACCGATTGATGTTTGCCGATGCTGAGCTGGCTGATACAACCTGTGACCGGGTGGCTTTCCCTCAGGCCTTTTGTAATGATAATATCCCGTGTACTGAAGATACCTGTAACCGTAAAAAACGCCTGTGTGAGCATATCCCCCATGATGAATCGTGTTCTGGTTTGAATAATGAGTGCCGCATCGGTTTTTGTGATGTCCAGCTCGGCTGCCAATCCCAGCCGGCTAATGAGGGACAGCGTTGTGAACAAGGGTCATTCTGCAACGCGGGTGCGGTGTGCCGGGATGGCCAATGTGTAGGAACCAATCCCTGTGATGACGAGATCGAATGCACTGTGGATCTTTGTAATGAGGGTAATGATCGCTGTACTCATTCTCCTAATGCCCTGGCTTGCCCGATGGATAATGGTTGCTTAATTGTCAGTTGTGCCCCAACAAATCCAAATGCTGATCCAATAACAGGATGTACTGAACAAGTGAGGGCCAATGGCAGTGAATGTACAACCGGGGACCACTGTGTGTATGAAAAATGCCAGGATGGCCAGTGTATAGTAGACTTCCCTATAGATTGTTCAAGGGGCAACACAAATTGCAAGCAATATACCTGTGACCAAGCCGTCGGCTGTGTCACGAAATTTATCAATGAAGGAGGGGTGTGTACTTTGTCTGATCTTCCTTTCGATATATGTTTTATTGATTTTGTCTGTCAGCAAGGAATCTGTGCTGGGAATATTCCTAAAGATTGCGATGATGGGATAGCTTGTACACAAGATGGATGTGAAACACATAATGGTCAATGTTTTAATAGTCCCGTTCATTCTCTATGTCCAGGAGGGGATGGGCAGTGCGTTTTATCTTTGTGTGATCCCATAAGAGATTGTATTATTGAGAACCTGAATAATGGGGCATGGTGTGCAACCGGGGATTTTTGTATGCCTGAAGGACACTGTCAGAATCTAAACTGCATACCTGATAAGCCTCAATGCGATGATGGTTTTGATTGCACCCAAGATCTGTGTGATCCAGCGAACCAAACCTGCTCTGTTGATACTTCTATGTGTTTAGCAGAATGTTCTGATGGGATAGATAATGATGGGGATGGGTTGATAGATTTTCCATCCGATCCAGGATGTGTTGGCGGATGGGACGATGAATTAAGTCATGAATTTGCCTGTGATGATGGAATTGATAATAATGGGGATGGGTTACCTGACCGCAAAGATCCCCGATGCCAGGTAAGTTTTGACGATGATGAACAGATCAAGTGGGTATCGGAGCTTTTTCCAGATTTAAGATATCACCATTTAGCATTGGTTAATTACGATAATGATGCAGAATTTGAATTTGTAGCCATTAGAAGCTCTTCTTCAGATAATTCCGAAGTATTGATTTTTGATAATAATGGAAACCCTTTAGCAAATTTCAATGTATCTGATCAAGATAGACATTCTTATTCAATCCCAAAAGTGAGCGATATTGATAAAGATGGCAAGGATGATATTATCTTTGTAGAGTACGATTCTTCCATCTTACAATTTTATACTTTTAACGTTTTTATTATTAAGGGGAGTGACAAGTCATTAAGAAGGATAATGAATAGACAAAGGAAAGGTGAATACAATAAAGGAGGTTTTGCTGTCGGCAATATAAATAATGCCCCTAATGAAGAAATTATTATTGTCAGTGAACATGCCATCACAGTCATTGATGACGCTGGGAACCTTTTATGGGAAAATGAATTATCCCCAGGCTATACTCTACAACTCCCTATTTTAGCTAACATAACTCCAGATAATAATCTAGAAATAATTCTTCTGACTAGTTCAGGCTTAAAATTGTATGCCCATGATGGGAGAATTTTAGGAGAATACAATTATACTTTTAGGAATCGTCTTAATTCAATTGATGGCAACTCTATTGCTGTTGGAGATATGGATAATGATAAAGACATTGATATAACAATATTAGACTCAATTGGTATCTTAATCCTTAAGTGGGAAGGAATAGGGGAAAATACGCAGCTTAATCCCTATTGGGAAATTTTTTCGGAAATACGAAATGATATGTTAGGAACATTATCATTGGGAGATCTAACTGGCGATGGGAGACTGGATATGGTTATTTCAACTAGGGTCAATCGTAAGCTGCTTGTCGAGGCTTTTGAAAACAGCGGAAACAAACTTTGGGAGTTTCAAGGACCAGAAATATACTTTCCGATAAACCCCACTTTAGTTGATATTGATGGGGATCAAAAATCAGAAATATTTTTGGGAATGACAAATTGGCCTTTTAATAATAACTCAAGATTGATCATTCTGGATGACAATGGGGAAGTCATAGATATATTTCAAGACAGGCAGATTATCAATTCTCCTCAAAACACAATTCATGATTATCTGACTCCACTGGTAGGTTATGTGGGAAATAGAGAAAGACCTGGGATAATTTTCTCGACTGGTAGTATAAATTCATCAAGAAACCGATATTCAAATAATCTTTATATGCTTGATTCCATAAGAGTTCCTGACTCCATTCCTTATCCATTATGGCGACAGATATTTCATGATGCCCAAAACACTTCCCGAGCTGGAGCCTGCGTTGAGAATCGAGACTGCTACGATGGCCTTATTGAATCCAATGAAACCTGTGTCAATTACACCTGCCAGTATACCTTAGGGGGCACGCTTTTCCAACGCGGGGATATCAATGCGGATGGCCGGGTTGATCTCACTGATCCGATTTTTCTTCTCAATGCCCTGTTTCTCGGAAGGCCTCAGCCTCCCTGTGGGGATGCAGCCGATGCCGATGACAGCGGGAGAGTTAATCTGACCGATGCGATTTATCTGTTGAATCATCTCTTCCGCGGCGGGCAGCAGCCTCCCGGCCCTTACCGGCAATGCGGGAATGATCCCACGCCGGATAATTTAACCTGTGCAAACTTCCCTCAAACGAGCTGTCCTTGAGGGCAAAGGAAGTTTGAGAGGAAAGGGACTATTCCCTTTCCTGCGACTCCCCAAAGGTCAATTCGGCAGTTAACTGCCGAATTGGGGGAAGAGATCTATCGATGTTTATGTGTACAGAACAACGGGAAGATAATATCACTCGTGCAGCAAGGGATCATGACGGAGATTACGGTAATAACGAGCACTCCGCCTAACATTGGGATCCATTCCTGAAAGCCAAAGGCGATCAAATAAAGGATCGAGGCCACCGAACTGACAAAGACATGGGCCGTGTGGGAATACTGCGTGGAATGCTCGAAGGTCTGAGTCACCAGCAGGCCGCCCAGAACACCGAGGATAGCGAAGGGAAAGATTAATCCCGGTTCTTCGATGATACAGACATGCACCTCCATCGGCACCCCCAGCAAAAATCCCCCCAGCATAGGAAAATAATAATCACTCAGGGCACAGATAGCCAGGGAACCTATAAGGCCGACAATAATCGCCTGGATTAATTTATGTTCATGTTTCCAAAACATGGCGGTGGTGGCCACCGCACTGAATATGATGTGGCAGGGATGGAAGATATGAAAAAGCTGCTCGCAGGCCTGGGGAAAAATGTCTTGAGACTTCGTGATGATGACAAAGAAATTTAACAAACCCGTCAGGATTAATCCGCTGGTTACGCCAAAGATGGTGAAAGGAAGATGATGGGCCAATTCCACAAATATATATCTGGCCTTGCTTTCGTTCATAGAAAAATCCTCTCTCATGATATTATTTGAGTATGATAATTATGCCCTATTCTCCCATTAATCTTTTGATGTCCAGCAAACGCAGCCGAGCCGCCTCTTCTCCCTTCTTTAAGAGCTCATCGACTTTATAAAGTTCGAACCAATTGATCCCGCGCAGATCCGGCTGGATGAAAACATTGGCCTGGCTGGAACAGGTCTGAGCGATAATATATTCTGTGGCCTGTAAAGTCCGCACAATAATATCAGAGATATTGGGTGTCAGGAGACGACCCAGCAATCTCTGTGAACGGTAACTAAGGTATTGTAAAGGAGACTTCCCCAAGGAGATCTTTTCTAATTCCTGCTCTCTTTTTAGCATAGCCTCAACGCTCTGGGTGACATCACCGGGAGACTGCAGCACATTCACGGCAATGATCTTCTTAATTCCCATATCCACGAGGACGTTGGTGGGAAGAGGATTCAAAACCCCTCCATCGATAATCATACGCCCTTTCTCTAGGACCGGACGCATGACCCCGGGGATAGACACGCTTTTGCGTACCGCCTCAACCAATGATCCGCTGTCTAAGATCAGCTCTTCCCGTCTGATCAGATCATAAGCCACAATCTTTAATGGTATAAAAGTGTTATAAAAGGTCGCCAGCCCCAGGTGTTTTTTTAACCATTGATTGATGGCCCGTCCTCCAATAAGGCCGGAGATCGGCAGAATCGGATCCATCAATTTTATCAAGGTCCATTTCTTTTGAAATTCACGGGCGACCATCTCCAGGTCCTTCGCCTTCCGGCCGGTGGCCCAGAGACTCGCGATCAAGGCCCCCATGCTGCTTCCGATGACGATATCAACCGGGATCTTTTCCTCTTCTAAAACCTTGATCACTCCGATATGAGCCACCCCTAAAGCCGCCCCGCCTCCTAAAACCAGACCGATCCGCACCCCGCCGATTTGACGGGCAATCTTGGTAATGGCCCGGGAATACTCACTCGCCGGCTCAACGGTAATCACCTTAAACCCATGAGAAACAGCGACACTTCTGATTTGGGAAGGGTCAATAAAGGGGAGCTTGGTATAAATATCAAAATCGATTTCCTTATTGATCTCTTCAATGGGCAAATAGGTTTGATCTTGCAGCCCGCTGATAATCACCTGAACCTTTTCCTCCTTAAAGTTCCCCTTCAATTCCTGCTGCAGTTGATCAATCACCTTGCGCGTCATCTGGAGGTCTTTGGCAAAATCCATCGTGAGCAAATGGATCAGATCCGATTGGGTCAAGGTCTTGAGAACAACATTATCCATCTCATTGGGGAGATCCACGACCACATATTGATAATCGTAAACCAAAGAACCAACAAATGAACCAATCTGATTGATCACTATCGCGTCCTTGAGATCAAACACAACGGATAAGAAATCAATCCCTATATCTTCCCGAGAGATGCTCTCCAGGATTCTTTCATGATTATTGACAATATCCTTCAATTGAATCGCTTTTAGGGAAGTATTGTTAGCTCGATTCGAGGGGTCGTCCGGCTGGTGATTCAAAGATTGAATTGTAACAAAGACAACCTTTTTTTTCGTTTCCTTTTGCAGAGTTAAAGCCAGATTCACCGCATAAGTGGAGCTCCCGGACCCTTTGACCGAGGAATAAATGGATATAATCGTGCTTTCAAAATTGGTTTTAGTTTGAGTAACATTGCTGCGGATCCGTTTGGAGAGGCTCTCAGTGAATACAAGCCCTAATTGAGGAATGTCTTTCAGGATAGCCAAAAAGTCATCCTTTTGAATCTTCAATATCACCGAGTCATTAATCGCCACATAGTTGAGAGAATGGCTTTCCCCGGTAAAAAGCGAAATAATCCCAAAGTGCATCCCTCGGTGAATAAACTCCACATTTTCCTTCTTGTCTTCGGCGTTAACACGATAAGACTGGATGCGTCCAGAGACAAGACAATACAAGGCATCAGCGGGATCTCCCTGCTGCCGGATCAAATCTCCTTTTTGGCATTCCACAATAATAGATTTACGGGCGATGCTGGTGAGTTGAAACCATTTGAGATTGTTAAAAATGGGGATTTTCTTGACAATATAGAATTGATTAATGATTGAAGCGAGTCGTTTCATAGAAGCATCGTTAACTTTTTGGCCCGGCAGTCCGCTGGATTTAGGATACCGTTAATTGTAATGAATTATCTGTGTCCTTGTGGGCGGAACGAAGTGGAGCGAAGCCCCGGCCCGCCAATATCGAAAGCCGGGGCGGGCGTCGCAAAAAACGCTCCCCGGAATGACACGTGCCTTTACGATCAGAAATTGAGTTGATCATGTCCTAGGACTTAATAACCCCAACTCCGAATTAGAAAATAATCCTCTCCTCAAGAGCTCGACGAGTGAAATTTCTCACCCAGGGGGTGAGGCACTGCCCGTTGAACCCCAATTTTGTATTTAAAATTAGGGTTGAAAAAGCATTTCTAATTCGGAGTTGGGGTAATAATATCGTTTTCCATCCACTGGAAATCATTTTTCATGACTTTTTTCGCGATGGAAAGCATTACGCGGTCATAACCGAGACTGTTCATGGCGAAGGACTCATAGATCCGCTTGCGGGCCTGCTGACAATAAGCATCCGCTAAATCGACAGCGTTCGGCTGCCCCTGCTGTGATAACAAATGTGCGTAAGAACAAGAAGCCGACATCACAAAAAGCTCGGTCCCAATATCAACAATCCGATTAAGGATGGCTTGCTTGGATTCCAATTTTTTCTGATACTTCATCATCTTATGAAAAACATGGCGGGCTAATTTCTTACTGACCTTCTGGACATATTTCATATGATCCAGAAGGGGTGACGGCAGATGACTGACGGCACCATGAAAAACCGATGGAGTCCACATGCGCGGATACCAAAGGGCATAATAACGGATCAGAGAGATTAATGCCCTCATCATTTCCCCAGGAGAAGACCTGCCGGTCAGGAGGGGTTTTAATTTGCTCAGATGGGGATCCAGCGCTTCTCGAGCGATAAAAAGATGCATGATATCTGTTGTCCCTTCAATGATCAGGTTAATTCGGACATCCCTCATCACCCGTTCGACCGGCCAATCCAGCATCCCGCGGGCTCTTAAAGAACTGGACTGTTCATAACCTTGTCCGGCGCGGATTTGTAACGTCTCATCCACAATGGTCCAGCTATGACAGGTACAGAAATATTTAGCCATGGCGGCTTCCAAACGGATATCCTTCTTTTTATCATCAGCCATCGCTGCGGTCAGCCAGCTGACAGCATCCATCGCAAAGGTTTGGCTGGCAATATACCCCAGCTTAAGGGCAACGGCCTCATGCTCTCCGATGGGTGAACCCCATTGGACCCGCTGTTGAGACCACTCCCGGGTCACATACAAACACCATTTGGCAATTCCGGTGGAAGCGGCGGGCAGGGTCAGACGTCCGGTATTCAAAGTCATTAAAGCCAACTTTAATCCCTCGCCTTCACCGATAATAATATTTTCCCGAGGAACTTTAACGTCTTTAAAACGGATCACCCCATTTTGAATCCCATGCAGTCCCATGAACTGGCATCGGTGCACAATCTCAAATCCCGGAGAGCTTGTCTCAACAATAAAAGCGGTGATCTGCTTTCGTTCTTTTCCATTCACAATCTTGGGAGGTGTAACCGCCATCACCACCAGAATTCCCGCGATCAAACCATTCGTGCACCAAAGTTTTTCTCCATTAATCAAGAAAAACTTTCCATCTTCAATAGGGGTGGCGGTCGTTTTCATATTGCGGGGATCGGATCCCGCCTCGGGTTCAGTCAAGGCAAAGGCCGAGATCGTCCCCTGAGCGAACAGGGGCAGATATTTTCGTTTCTGCTCCTCGGTCCCGAACAATTTCAACGGCTGCGGTACCCCGATACTTTGATGTGCGGAAAGGAGAACGGCGGTAGATCCGCAATAACTCGCGACCAGATGGATCGCCCGATTATAATTCATCTGACTTAATCCCAGTCCCCCATATTCCGGTGGGATCTTGATGGCAAATGCCTTGATCTCCGCCAAGCCTTGATAGACCTTCTGGGGGATTTCTCCAGTGCGGTCGACCTCATCGGGGTTTAAATACTCCTTTAAGCATCTCTCTAACTTATTGAGAAATTCATCCCCTTTCATTTTATCTTCTTGCGGCTGTTCAGGAAAAGGGAAGATTAAATCCCAATCGGGCACCCCATGGAACAATTTCAGGGCGAAACTGGGATAGCTCCATTCTCTCTCTCGTGCGTCCTCCGCGAACTCTAAAGAGGCGCGTTTTTCTTCCGAGATATTTTTGTCATAAAGACTCATATTCTTTCCCCCTTATTATTGAACCCTCAACTTGCAGTACAATTCCAGGGTTGATGGTTTATCCTGGGTCCCTCGGGTCACAGATTGTGTCAAATCAACACTTGATTTTTGAAAGTAGATCCCCGTAAAATCAGTATAGGAAGATTCTAAAAAAAATCAATTACAGAGTGTTCTTTCTTTACACCTTTCGACGACAGTGTTATGCGGCCAAATCAAATCAACAAATCCTTGGTCAACCGATGTCCTCTCCTATGAAAATCACCAGAATATCCCGGATGACAATATGCGGTACAGGGATGACCCATCGCTATTCTGGAAAAATTCCCCGAGAGCTCAAACCCTGGAATTACAGTAGACGCTTAAACGGCTCACTCTCAGTGAGGTTATTAAACTTCAACTACAATTCTAGGGTTAAGAATCTTATCTTCTTACAACGGTGTTTTATGGACGCGATAAATGGCAAAGTTGCTATTAGCGTAGAGAATTTGGAGGGTGTCGTTGGGATGCGGGGCATAGTAATTCATAAACACAATGTGATCTGCCCCGTATTTTTTAATGGCGTTAATGACCGCGGGAGTGACCGACTCCTTTTGTAAAACCTTAAAAAGTTCGAGATCCTTCATCCTTTGCCGCCATTCGAGCATAGCCTGATAATCAAATCCCATAATCCCGACATCTCTGAGCTCACAGACGATACTTCTTTCGGAAAATATTCTAAACCCCCCCATCGGCATATCATAGGGGACAAAAATCATGGCATTCTTTGGGATATGCTCTCTCACATAATGCTGCATCTGTTCCCAATCCTTCTGCAGTAAATCCTCTTTAGTATTAAGATGAAAAGTCGACTGCAGCTTATTCATATACCAACCCGTAAAAAAAAGCAAAGGGATGATGATAAATAATCTCCGCCAATGAAGACTCCTGGTTTTAAAGAATGGCAGACAAAGGATAAAAAATGTTAAAAGAAGCATGCTGTTGAGCAGAATAAAAATCCACTCCTTCAATGGATTCACATTAACTAATTTTAATAGGATCCCTAATCCATAAATGGATAAAATGGCTGCCAACCCTGAAAGCAGAATCCCTGCGGCCTGCAAAGGACTCCTCCTGAAACCCCAGATCTTCTTGGCCAGAAGGATAAAGGTTACAGCAGCTAAGATGGGCACGGCAATCAAATCTTTTCCCACAAGTTTGGGGAGCAAAAATCCCAGCAGGCAACCCACCCAAAGTTTTTCCCGGTCCATGAATCGAATGCTGGTTAAGGTGAGATATCCCAGCAATAAAAATCCCAGGAATTGGGGACAGCGGTAAAAATTCAAAAGCAGAACAAATTTATTGGGGAAGACATAACCGGCCAGAAAACAAATGAAAAGGAGGACATAACACATGATCACAATCACATGATTCTTCCCTTCCTTCCGGAAGGATTTATTAAACAGACAATTAAAAAGATAGAGCTGGAAGAAAAAGAAATAAGGGTGGAGCTCAATCAAAAGCCTGCGGAAGTTACCTAGGATTTCCGAAAGAGCCCGCTCACTCCCGGAGAATAAAAACAAGTGAGGAGAACCTTGAACAAAAATCTTCAACCAATCCTCCAGGGGCAGGCTGTTCAAAAGAAAATGAGTTGCCAGGGCCCTCTGAACACTCCAGATCAAAAAGGGTGAGGCGATCACCAGATAAACCAGAGATGATTTTAGGAAAGTGAAAAACCCGTGTCTCTTGAAATAAAACAATAAATAGCTTGAGACAAAGATCATGGGAAGCAGACTGTAAATGGCATGGAAATTAGCCCCAATGCCAAAGATCGCGGAGGCCAGCAGAAACCGTTCCTTATAAAAATAATAAAAACCAGCCATCATCAAGGCTAACGCCAGTTCCCCGTGAGAAAAAGACATATATAAAAATTCTGGGACCCGATTCATCACCATAGAAGAAAGCACGCATAAAAAGGCCGTGGACTTTTCTTGAGCAATAAGTTTCCAAAATTTGTAGGTCCAATAAAAGAAAAAGTACCTCGTGATTAAAAAAAGGATAAAGTAAACGGACGGAATTTGTTGAATCGATATCAGGCGGGCTAAGAGAGGATAGAGAAAGCTGGTAAATTTCCCTTTGAGACCCTGCACGTAATAATCATGGGGGTACAGATTTTCATCAATGAGACTTTTTAAAAGCGGGATCTCCAGATGATGATCATGCCAGCCATAACGATACCCGTGGGTGATCAAATAAATGATCAGAAGAAAAAGTCCCAGGGACCAGTCATTCGTGAGTCTTTCTCGAAACTTGGTGGGGAACTTCATCGGAAAAAGGGGATCATAAGACTTCAAGAAAATCGCTTTAAGGGCGATGACTTTTGACGACTTTCAGTTCTTTATTGTCGGAGCATTACTGTAGGGGTTCAAAATTTTCTGCCCCTACAATAATGCCCTGATAAAATCATCATTTTTGAGGCAAGAATTGTTCTGCCATTAGGGGGACATCATTCATCGTGACCTCTGAAAACCAGACCTGATCAGGATAAACCATGATGTTCGTTCCTTGATTACATTTTCCTAAACATTTAGCCTGCGCCACCCGAATGCGGGGATGATAACCTCGTTCCTTCGCGATCCGTCTCAACTCTTGAAATATGCCGTCTCCTTGATGATCACCGCAGCTGGGAGACTCTCCCTTACGATCATTCGTACAGACAAAGATTTGTTTTTCATAAGGAATGCGTTCTTGTTTCATATTAACCTTCCTGGGTTAACCCCACGTATTGTCAAAAGTTTTTACTTTTAATCTGGCTTATCTTCTGCGTTTGCAGATCGTTTTGATAATAGGGTTTCCCTCCCCCCTGGGAGGAATCGGGAGGGAGTGAGAGATCTCTCTTCACCCTCCCTTAGCCCCTCCCATCAAGGAGGGGAATTCACATGCTCATTCTTTCCTATCTTGATCCATGTAAGTCCAAATTAGCGCGCCCCAATGGCAAGCCAATGAAGTGAATCCGAACCCAGTCCCGACGCAGTCGGGACGGTTCGTTGAACGCAATTGGCTTGCCATTGGTGTGTGAGACATGGATTTGGAAAATCCTGGATTTTGCTTTAACCGCTTTCGCTCAGCGAAACAGCTCTTCGAGCTTGGTTTCGAATTCGCTTCAGCGGCCAAAGCAAAATCCTGCTGTCAATCCAATTGGGACAGCAATGATCTTGATCCTTCGTTATATATACTTGGCACTCATAAAACTTTTTGACACGACCTAACCCCGATTTTGCATTCAAATCTTCCCTCTTCCCTATGGCGAGACCACAGGGAATATTCAAGTTTAAAAAGACCAGACACAGAGGCTTAACTTTAGTATGTGGAATCATGCTCCGAGTTATCCAGGATTATTTGATCTCAAAAGAGTTGACCATACGATTAAAGATCTTCAAATATTCCTTAAATTTTAAATCGGCGGCAGAATAGGTCAATTGATAAACCTTCTGCTTCTGAATGATCGAGATATGCATGATCCTCACCGGAGTCGGGGCCTTTAAGTTATAAACCAGTTTATAGGCCGGCTGATCTGCCATATGCGCCGGGCCTGATTCCAAAATCTCGACACCCTCGGCGAAGACAGCGGAGAGCTGAGTTTCCGCAGTCTGGGCATATTGGGATAAGGTCATCGATGACTGGGAGATGTCCTGAATCACAAAATTGACATTTTCCTGGAAGGTGTCCAGCTCATTCTCTTTGGGAGAGATAAAACTCACTAATGTATTATTAAAATCTTCTTTTTTCGTCCAGTCGATTGGGTAGGCCATCTTGATACCGGCAGCGGCATGTTCATAGACCAGCGTTGGAGGAGGCCTTAACCAATCATAGAGAATAGCCGCGATAGCCAGCAAGGAAACAGCACTGATCAATAGATAAAGATAACCCTTTTGCTGACGAGATAAAGGCATACTTATGGATAAAATGTCTTCCCTTGTTTTTGCAGATTCAGCAAATAGGGACAAGGAGCGAAACGGTCCGCGTGATATCCTTCTTTCAACTGGTTTAATGTCGAGACAATCGTCTCGATCCCGGCCCGGTCCGCGTAACGCAGCAGTCCCCCGCGAAACGCGGGAAATCCTGTCCCCATGATCATTCCCACATCGACAGCAGAGGTCTCTTCCACCACCCCCTCTTCCAGGCAGCGCGCCGCTTCATTGATCATCAAAAGGAGCATACGATTCAAACAATCTTCTTCCGGCACTTTAAAAACCATCGGCTGACTTGAGAGTAGCAAATGAAGGATTTCCTGATTAGGGAGTCTTTCTATTCCATGGATATAAAACCCTTTCCCTGATTTCTTCCCCAGCAATCCTTTTTCAAATATTTTTTCAAAGATGCTCACCGGTTTAAAATGTCCTCCCAGGTGATCGTGCAGGATGTGGAGCACCTTTAACCCCACATCCGATCCCACCTCATCGGAAAGCGTGAAAGGCCCCATCGGCATGCCAAATCGAGTCATGATCTCATCAATCGCGGCAATGGATCCCCCCTCTTCTAAAATTCGTCCGGCCTCATTCAAATACGCCAATAGGACCCGATTCACTAAAAATCCACTGGAATCCTTAACGACGATAGGGATTTTCCCCAATTTCTTCACCAAGGATAATGTGGCGGCCAGTGTTTCAGAGGAGGTGAATTCGGTTTTAATAATTTCGACCAAAGGCATCCGATGAACCGGATTGAAGAAGTGAATCCCAACAACCTTCCCCGGATCCCGGGTTTGCCTGGCCATTTCGGTAACGGAAAGTGCGGAGGTATTGGTCGCCAAAATCGTCTGTGCGCTGACCATGGAACTCAACTCCTTGAATACCTTTTTCTTGACCTCCATATTCTCGACAACAGCCTCAATCACTAAATCCGCATTGCGCAGCCCGCTGTAATCAAGGGTTCCTGTAATATGATCCATTTTCCGAATGGCCTGGGCTTTGGTCAAGCTGCGCCTTTCGACAGTTTGCTGAAAAATCTTCGCGGCGGACTGATACCCTAAAGCCAGGGCATTGTTATTAACATCTTTCATGCGAACCCAGATATCATTGTAGGCTAAAATCTGCGCGATCCCCCCGCCCATTACACCCGCTCCTAAGACTCCGCATTTCCGGATCGGATGAGGTTTAATCTTCTCCAGACCCTGCGGCATCAGTTTCTTGTATTTCTCGGAGAGATAAAACACCTGGATCAAATTCTTACAGACCTGTGTTTCTACCAATTCTCCAAAGGCCCCGGCCTCCCGAATGAGCGCAGACTCTCGGGTCTGCCCGTAAATCTCGATAATAACGCCAAGGGCTTTTTCTGGCGCGGGATAAAAACCTTTCGTAGTTTTGCGGACAGATTGCCGGGATTGATTAAAAATGATCTTCTTCCCTAAAAAGGAATTTTCGAGGAGATGGGGAATCCCCTTTTTCTTTCGTTCAAACGGCCGTCGGCTTCCATTTAACGGCAGGATTTCCTCCAGAAATTTTTGCGTAAATGAGGCCAGTCCTTTCTGGGGATATAAGCGGTCAACCAAACCAACCTTAAGGGCCTTCTGGGCGTCAATAGGCCTCGCGGAAAGGATCATCTTTAAACCTTCGGTCAGGCCGATTAAGCGCGGCAATCGATAGCAGCCCCCGAAACCTGGCAGGATGCCCAAATTCACCTCGGGAAGTCCGATCCTCACCTTTTCATTGAATGTGGCAATCCGATAGCGGCAGGCCAATACCAACTCACATCCGCCACCTAAAGCCACCCCATCGATGACGGCAACCGTAGGCATAGGCAAATCCTCCAATTTATTAAGGACATGCTGCCCTTGCTGCGACTTCTGCCGCCCCTCGGATGGTTTCTGAATATTCTCGATCTCTTTGATATCTGCACCGGCGATAAAGATATCCGGCTTTTTGCTGACGATCACGACCGCTTGGACATCAGTCTCCTCTCCGATCTCATCTAAAATTTTATCGAGCTTCGACATGACCTCGAAATTCAAAAGATTCACCTTAGAATCCAGGAGGTCGAATTCGATAAATCCGATCTGATGTTCTTTTCTGTAATAGACTCCCATAGTATGAAGTTCTTACCCCAATTCCTAATGAGAAAATAATCCTCTCCTCGAAAGTTCGACAAGTGAAGTTTTTCACTCAGTGGGTGAGGCACTGTCCGTCGAACCCCAATTTTGCATTTAAAATTGGGGTCGAAAAAGCATCTCTAATTAGGAGGTGGGGTTCTTACCTTTCTAGAATCACCGCCGCGCCCTGGCCTCCCCCGACACAAAGGGACACTAATCCCGCATTCAGGTTGTTGCGCTTAAGATGTTTGAGCATCGTTAGGATCAGACGGGCGCCGGTGGTGCCTACCGGATGCCCTAAGGCGATAGCGCCTCCATTGACATTGAGGATATCGGGATTGATACTTCCCGTATATCCTTCGTATCCGAAATCCCGGGCAAAAGACTCCGACTCTAAGGCCTTCAGACACGCCAAGACCTGAGCGGCAAAGGCCTCGTTGATTTCGAAGGCCTGGATATCTTTCATCTTC
>CAYJUK010000030.1:0-12943 GCA_964373335.1 uncultured Planctomycetales bacterium
AAATTACCTCACATGAAATAAAATCGGTTTTCGGGGATCCTTATGAATCCTGGCAAATCCATATCATTGTATTATTCATTAAGCGCAAAATCAATCGAGTTATCTTTTCAAGACGAGAATGATATTGGCCTGATGATCCTGTAGGATATTTTCGTTACTGTAAATCCTCTTTATAAAACTCCACCACTTCTTCCCAGCCCCGCCACGCTTTGCTGGCAAAGCCAAACGGCGGGGTTAATTCGCGCGTCTATTGACGTTGCTAAAAACGTAACGTAAATAATGCTCTCATTAAAAGGCAACCATCCGGCACAACTGCCCGGTCAGAATCCCGAGGTAAGTCCCCATAATATTCCCCATAATCGCCAGCAGTAAGCCGACCGAGGCTAAGCCCGGCTGATAGATCTCGGCGACCACCGGGGCCGAGGCCACACCGCCGATATTCGCCTGGCTGGCTACCGCGGTTAAAAATAACGGGGCCCTCACAATCTTCCCCGCCAGCAAAAGGACCAGGACATGGATCAAGACAATAATAAATCCCGCCGCGATGAAGATCAAGGTAGAACCAATGTCGGAGAGATTGGCCTTTGCCCCAATCGACGTTAAAACAAAATATAAGAGAAAATAACCCGTCCGGGAGGCCCCTTGACTTTCTAATCTCCGCACCGGCGTCAAAGAAAGAACCAGCCCCAAAACAGAGACGAGGATGATCGTCCAGGTGTAAGTGGAAACGACATCTTTAATCACGGGCAGCTGCCGGGCAAGGATGTTTGAGGCAAGACTGGCGAGTACTCCAAAGCCAAGAACTATGATCATGGTTGGTTTCAGAATCCCCCGCCAATTTTGCGAGGAAACTCCTTGAACTTTTTGGCTAAGATCATCTAAAACTCGACGGTCAGAACGATTCCAGCGGTCATAGAGAGGCTGCATCCCCACCATCGCGACCAGACACCCCATCCAGACATACGGAACAATCGTATCCACGATCACCATCGGCAAGAAAACCGAATCCGGGGTGTTAAGGGCCTCCTTCACGGCGATCATATTCGCGCTGCCCCCGGTCCAAGAAGCCGACAAGGCTCCAAACCCTGACCAGGTCTCTTCTCCCACTCTGCTCTTAAATAGTGAAAACACGGAAACAGTCCCCAGGATGATGCCGAAACTGCCGGAGAGCATCATGATCATCGCGGTCTTCCCCAGGCTCAAGATGGCCTTCAGATCAACCGAGATCAAAAGCAGGGCCAGACTCGCCGGCAGGAGATAGGTGGTCATTTTCTGGTAGATAGGACTTTTCGCATCGATAAGACCGGCCGTTGAGATCAGCATCGGCAGAAAATAAATCCAGAAGACCGGCGGGAGAAATTGAAAATACTTTTTGAAGTCAGTACGACTGGAGAGATATAAGATAAGGGACTCAATGATCAATAAGACTGCCACTAATGCCAGAGGATGATGGATCATGGCTGAATCCCAATACCGGCTTTGACCTTCTTCAGATCATAAATCCCTCGAGGACTCAGATAGGGATTATTCTTTAATCCGTCTTTGATAAAAAACGGGGTGTCGAGATCAATGTAATCAAAACCTCCCATGCCCGCGGCCAGATGCGCGGCGGCCGTCATGGCCAGGGAACTTTCCATCATGCCGCCGATCATGAGCTTTATGGAATTGGCCTGGGCCAGGCGGGCGATTTCTCTCGCCTGAATAAAACCAAATTTCATCAACTTGATGTTGATCGCGTGGGCAGCCTTCTCGCGGATCAAGCGGATCGCCTGGGAGAGATCGGCAACGCTCTCGTCCGCGATCACCAGAACGCCGGCCTCGCGGGTCACCTTCTTTAAGCCCTCCCAATCGGCACGCGGAACCGGCTGTTCCATAACCGCCGGTTGAACTCCCCGCCTCTTGAGTCCCTGGAGAAACCGAAGCGTTTGCTCGGCCGTGAATCCTTGATTGCTGTCCATATAAATAGGACAACGCGGCGCCAGTTTTCGGACGGCCAGAACCCTCTTCAAATCCAAGTCTTCATCCTTGCCCACTTTCACCTTGAATGTCCGGAACCCCATTTTGTAGTACCGCCTCACCGACTCTTCGGTTTCAGAGAGATCCCCGATCACTATCGTGATGTCGGTGGTTAGCCTTCGAGGATGATCCCCGAAGAATTTCCAAAGCGGGATTCCCATCCGCCGCGTCAGGGCATCCAGCAGAGCCGTCTCAACAGCGGCCACCGCGGACTTATTGTGCGGGAATCGTTCCTGGAGTTCTGAGGAAAGCCGGAGGTAATCCGCGATGTCTCGGCCAACCCAGTCCTGGCCTAAAGATTTGAGATTGCTTACTGTCCCGGCAGCCGTTTCTCCGGTGATGTGCGTGGCAATCGCGGCCTCGCCAAAACCCTTCCAGCCATCTTCGAGTTCCAAGGTAAATAAAACATTCTCAAGGGATAAATGTTCTCCCGTGGCGACGCGAAAGGGCTGAATCAAAGGAGCCTTCAAAAGACTGACGGCGGTATTTTTGATCACAATCATAAGGACACATCCCAATTGATGGGACATATCCCGATTTATTGTTGGGATGTGTCCCCAATCTCTCAGGGGTTCGGGGAAGTAGTCGTAGAAAATTCCAATGTTAAATTTACAAATCACAAACAATATCCAATGCCAAATGACCAATAAGGACAAAGCTCGTTTTCTTATTTGGGATTGTGTATTGTTTGTTTATTGTTAATTGGATATCGGAATTTCTCAACTTAACCCTAACCTCCTCACTCTACGGGCCTCCAAACCCTAACCCCTCAACTTAATCAAGTTCGGGTAAACGATGTCTTGATAGAGGACAGAGATCGCTCATCTTATCAAATTGATAGATTTAATCCTTCGCAGCAGCGATCCTTTTTTCGATCCCTCTCCTAAAGAGAGATCGGTGACCGCCACCCGATTGATTACGCGGACAACATCTTCTCTAAATCCTGGCTGCCGATACCCCCACGCCGCGTGGATCGCAAATGGACGCTGATCAACCGTTCCTAAATAAAGCATGATGTGCCCCTTTAAGGGAAGGATCGTGATCCCGCCGGCGCCCTGGGTTGAGAGAAAACTCAATTTATCCTGATCGGAAGTCTCGGAATCAAATTGAGCCGCCACCTGTCCTACCTGCGCCTGCGCCGAGGAGTTTCGCGGAAGAAAAATTCCTGCTGTGGCAAATACCTCTTGAAGGAATCGGGAACAATCCTGTTCACCGTACATCCCTCCCCAGCCGTAAGGTTCATTGAGCATCTCAAAGGCCTGTTCGATCATGTTCATCGGTGAATAAATAAGATATCCCCGGTGGATATCCTCGGCCTCCAAATACCCCTCGGCAAAATCCACATAACCATCTTCGGCTTTGAGAGGTAAAGTAATCATTACCGCCCGGGGGTCATCCGTGACCTCCGCGGGAAGTCTTACTCCCATCCGGACATAATCATAATAATTAGTGAGATGGGAATCCATAAAGATCTCCGCCTTCGGCCGCAGCACCACGACAAACGATTCACTCGAAAGAAAATCTCGCAGCTCTTCCAAGGAGCACAGCGCTATCCTTTCCACCTCAACCCATCCGGAGGTGAGGGGAGAAATGGTGTAATACCATTTCTTATCCTGGCTCTGATGCACGATGGCCACCGGGGTTGTGACATCCAGGGCGCTGTTCTGCAGTTCATCAAAGTCGATATCCCGGCGTTTGGAATACAATCCCTCTTTCGTGGGCAGGATCCGCTGATCAGCATAATGAACGATGAGGCCGTACTGGACCGGGATGTCCCGCGGGATCCCGGCCCAATTCATGTTCGCCTGGATTTCTTGAAAGAAAACGGGGGAGGGCCTTTTTCCATCTCCGGTATAATATTTCCCCGGGGAAAAATCCCGCAGACTTTTCTCTAATTCTGAAATCAGCGGTGAGCCCGGATACGGATTCGCTAATTGGGTGACATCCTTTGTTAATCTCAATTCATCTTGAATATACCGGTTGAACCGCAGGATCTCAGCCGGGCTCATGATCATCTCCTCCGGATCGGGATGGCGGCTGATCCAGTAACCGGCGGTCTTCATCTCCCGCTGCACAAAAGACAGTTGACTGGGGGCAATGTAATAAAGTCTCTCCGTCGTCTGACAACCGCTAAAAATAATAAACGTGATAAAAATTGCTAATTGAAAAACATATTTCATGATCTTGAGCTTTCCATTTGCTTTTCTATTGTATAAGACAATCGGGAATTAAAAAAGAGGGATAGATGAATTTTTAGGACTGAATAGAGCCCCTACACTTATCGGTGGTTTCCGAATGCTTTCTCTGCCACTGTTTTCTCTGTCAGCTGATTGTCGCCGAACGGCGACAATTGTAGTGTAAACCCCGTATAAATGAGCTTGCCATCAAAGGTGACCTTAAGCTGGTTGTTCGCAAAATCTACCCTTAACGCGTGCCATTAAACGAAGAACGAATGCCATCAACCGTGTGATGGATTGACACATTCTCCTTAAGCGCGCTAGCACGCGTCCTCAGATTACTCGGCCCCCTTTATTCCTGCTTAACCAGCAGCCACAAAAAAAACGGGCCGCCGAGAAGGGCGGTGATGACGCCGACCGGGATCTCCGCCGGAGCGGCCAAGATCCGGGCGAGCGTATCACACAACGTCAAAAAAAGACCGCCGAAAAGAAACGTCGCCATGGTCAGATAACGATGATCAAAACCGATCAACAGCCGGCAGATATGCGGGGCAATGATCCCGATAAACGCGATCGGGCCGCAGATCGAAACCACGCCGCCCACCATCAAGGAGATGATCAGAAATAAAAGACTCACGATGCGCGCCGTATCCACGCCCCGGCTTTTGGCCAATTCCTCACCGGTCGTGAGCAGATTGAGTTCCGGAGCTAAATAGAATAGGACCAGGCCTCCGCCGACAGCAAACGGAAGCAGGTTTAAGACCGGATCATATCCGAAGACAAACAACGATCCCATCAGCCAGCGGGAGATCCGGATCGCCTCATTGACGTCGCTGAGATATTGAATGAACATAATGAGGCTGACAAAAAAGAAACTGACGGCGACTCCCGCCAGGAGCATCTTGGTCGTTGCTAACCCATACTTCACCTTGGATAAAGACCAAATGATGATCATCGCCAGCATCGCGCCCAAAAAAGAAAACAGGGAAATCCCCGAGATCCCCAGGATGACAAATGACAATCTCAGCCAGATATAAACCGCGGCACCGAACGAGGCCCCGGCCGAAACGCCCAGGGTAAAAGGCGATACCAAGGGATTCCGAAAGATCGCCTGCAGGGCCATGCCGCAGACGGCGAAGGTCCCTCCGGCCAAAAACGCCACCAACACCCGCGGCATCCGGATCTGCCAAAAAATCTTGTATTCTTTGATTCCTTCTTGACCGGCCAGGATGTCTTGAAATGATAAGGCATTAATCCCTAAAAACGGCGTTAATAAAAGTACCAAACACGATGCCAGCAAAAGGGCAATCAGGATTCCCCCTCTTGTCAATCGGGGGACACGGTATCCGGGGACATGCACCTTTTCTCGGATGAATTTGGGTCCAGGTGCGTGTCCCCGGGATTGCTGATCGGTTCTCTGACTCATGACCTCACCTCGGGGACAATGATCGGCTGGGGGCTGGCCGAATGATGCAGAAGCAGAAAATGCGTATCAAAAAGCTGATTCAGATTTTCTTTGGTCATGACGTCCTGTGGTTTTCCATCAAACACAATCCGGCATTCTTTAAATCCCACAATGCGGTGGCTGAAGGAAATGATATGATTCAAGTCATGAGTGACGTGCAGGACCGTAATCCCGAGATTCGAACAAATCTGAGTAATCGTATGCTGGATATCCACCATATGTTTGGGATCCAGATGGGTTGTCGGCTCATCGAGAAAAAGGATCTTCGGCTGCTGGGCCAATGCCCCGGCGATATAGACCTTCTGTCGTTCGCCGCCGCTTAGGGTATCCATCCGTCGATTACGAAAATTGATAAGCCCGGTCAAGGCGACGGCCTCCTCCACTGACTTTTCGTCCTCCCGCGTCGGTCTCCTCCAGGGAGACTGGTAAGGGTAACGCCCCATCCAGACGAACTCCTGAACAGTGTAAGGGAAAACCTGTTCGCGGTTCTGCGGCACGTAGCCGACCCATCGGCCGATCTCTTTCTGGGAAAAGGCGTGCAGATCCTTCCCTAATATTGAGATCGTCCCTTCCCCTCCGCTCAGGATGCGATTAAGGCATTTCAGAATCGTTGACTTGCCGGCGCCGTTCGGTCCGATGAAGGAGACATATTCTCCTTGATCAATGGAAAGGTCAATCCCTTTGAGCACGCGTTTATCTCCATAGCTGAAGGAAAAATTCTTGATCTCAATGGCTTTTGTTGTCATCGCTATTCCAATCGATCTCGGGATGAATCTCCTGGGCAAATCGCTTAAGGACCAGATTGAGGAGAGGTCCGGGAAGGCCGCTATAAGGTTCGGTGAGGAGGATGATCCTTTTATTCTTATAAGCCTTCAATTCATCCAGGACGGCCCAGTCATTCAGGATTTCCTCTTGAGTCAATCCTGTCTCATCAAGATCCACAACCAGCTCCAGGATCACATCCGGATTCATATGCAAAATGCCTTCGGCCGAGACCACCGGACTCGTCAAGAACTCCGGCCCGTTATAGGCGTTCGTCCCGCCGGCGATTTCGATCAGCTCCTGAAAATAAGATTTCCTTCCAGCGATATAAACCTCCCGGATCCCCCCTTCGCCCAAAGGCCGCCCAAACGTGACTATAACCCGAGGTTTCGAAAGTCCCTCGGTCCTGGCTTGAATCCTATCGATTTTATCTTTGATATCTCGGATGAATTCATTAGTCTTATCTTCTCTATCTAAGACTTTTCCCATCTCGCGCAAAGAGTCTAAGATCTCAGAGATACTCTTGGCTTTCACAACAAACGTCTTCAATCCCATCTTCTCTAAGGCGGCCTTTTGTTCGCTTTCCCCTTCTTCTAAGATCACCAGATCCGGCTCCAGACTATAAACCACCTCAAAATTGGTATCCACCAGCCCTCCCACCCGGGGTTTTGAAAGCGCCTCGGAAGGGTATCGGCAGTATTTCGTGACACCGACGAGTTGATCTTGCAGCCCTAAGACATACAAGGTATGCGTCACGGCCGGAGATAAAGAGACGATGCGGTGGTATTCCGGTCGCGCGGAATCGGCAGTCGGTTGTTCAGCATGACCGTTTACGCTATGAATAAAAAAGGAGAAGAGAAGAGGAAAGAAAATGAGTGTCCCAATCAATGCTCCCAATTTTTGCCTCATTTTCATCACGCTCAAGTCTTCACCGGAAGCAGGTCGCAGTACCAAAATCCGGTCTCAATCGACTGGGAAATCACGGACGGAAAATCATGGGGAGGAGACGAGACCTTCGGGGAGCAATCGACCGGTTTCGATCGCTTATAGACCAAGCCGCCTTTTTTAAATTTGACCGGCTGGCGAAACAGCGGGCCGTCAAAAACAAAGGAGTGATATTCTCCATTCTCTCCGCAGGGATCAATCCCTTGAGGCAGATCTTTTAAAAAATCCTTATCCAGAAGACGGCCGGCAAAGGATTTGTCCAAGTAGCGTTCATCCACACAGACGATGACCGCCTGAAATCCCAATCGGATAAAATCGTCCGCCAGCTCAGGAGTGGGCTTCTTCCAGATCGGGAAATGCGCCTTGATCTCAACCTTGGCCAACTGCTCTTCGCGGTATTTCTTCAGATCCTCCAGGAAGATATCTCCAAAGACCGCCCAATGGATGCCTTCTCTTTTAAACCGCTTAAGGGTCTCCTTCATCAAACGATTATAAACGTCCATGGTCAGCTGCTCGGGAACCAGCAGTTTACGCAGAGGGATTCCGATCGATTCGGCTTGCTGCTCGAGGAGCGACACCCTCACCCCGTGCATGGAGATCCGTTGAAAAGATTCGTTGACCGAGGTCACCAGATACATGATCTGCCATTGAGGATCCTTCTTCAGGTAATACAAACTTAACGAAGAATCCTTCCCCCCGCTCCAATTGAAGATGGCTTTTTTCATCCTGATTGTCCTTTTTATTATTATTCAACGTGAGTTAGACATAATAAAAAAAGTGTTCCCTCCCCTAACCCCTCTCTAAGGGGAAAGGAAAACTTTTCTTTTGATATTCATACTTGTCCCAATTAAAAATGTCATGGCGATGATAATTTACTTTTGAGACATGAAGTTTGGTCATTCCCCTCCCTGGTGATGGGAGGATGGGGGGGAGGGTGATAATCGATGATGAACACCCCATCCAGGGGGAGGAGATACAGAAATTTATGTTACAGTCTACTCGTGGTGCGATTATAGCACAACTCCTCTGCTTCCGGGGACATCCAGAACACTGTTCCCGTGGGAACACTGTTCCCGTCCCCTAAAACTTCAGCTTCACCCCTGCCGTATAATTCGTCTCCGGTGCCGGATAATGGTCCCGGGTGGAAGCGGTCTTACGGACTTGATACGAAGAGTAGATTTCATTGAGAATATTATTGACCTCCACATAGGCCTCGAGGAATTTGGCCTTATACGCCAGCTTGGCGTCCATCACAAAGTAGGGCTTGGCCGGCGGCATCGCGTTGGTTGTATCGTTGATGATAAAACGAGTTCCGGTATATCGGCCCAGGATGGAAAAATAAAAATTTTCGAAAAACCGGGTCAGGACACCGGTGCTGGCCTGATGACGGGGGACCAGGGGGACTTCCTTACCGTCATTGGGCCCTGCTAAAAACTGTGTATCTTGATAAGTGTAATTAGCGAACCATTCCCACTGATCCAGATAAGGGATGTCGATCATCTTCAGCAGGTCCACTTTACTGCCGGTTTCAACCCCGAACCGGCGGATCTTATCGTAATTGCTGTTCGAACCAAAAAAGCCGGAGGTGGGATCGAAGAAAATTTCATTTTTATTTTCCATCCCATACGGCGTAACCGTCACCAGGACAGCATCATTAAGATTGTGTTTCACTCCGGCCTCGTATTGGATGCCGGTCTGCTGTTTGAGAGCGGTATTAAGACCGGAGAAGGTCCCGTACCATTCATCCGTGGCCAGAAAACGAAAGGTCTGCTGGACATTGGCATGGAGGTTGGATCCCTCACCGTATTCGTATCGGACTCCGCCCATCGATACCCATTCGTCCGGACTCTGTTCCTCGAAGCGGATAGTGTCCCTCTGATTAAAGGTATAGTCCGCCTGGTGATAACGGGTCCCCCCGTTAAAAAAGATATCGTCCAAAAGTTCATATTCCAAAAAACCATAAACACCCAGTTCGGTCTTCGAGATGGTCAGATCATCGGGGTTAAATTTACTTCCGCGGATATCGTTATCATAATCGTAAAAATCGATCCCGGTAACGAAATTAGCCTCTCGGTCAAAGATCGGGCGGTTAAAAATATAACGGCCGGTGATGCCCTGGGTGGTTGTGTAACGATCGGTATCATAACCGCCGAAGGTATCAAAGACATCCCGCTGCCGGTAATTGAAATCAACGGCAAGACTGCCGAAATACACATCCTCCGGCCAGGGATTGAGATCCAGAGTGAGCTTATAGTAACGGTCGTTGGTCGAGGCCCGGTTGCTTGGATCCGCGGAACCGCGCCGTCCCAATGAGAGAAGTTCGGCCTCATCCAATCCCCCGGGCAGATGATAACGATCTTTATGGAATCCCACATCGATATCGACCTTTAATTTATCCGAGAGATCATAGCCGACCCGGGTCGCGAAGTTCCGGTAAATCTCATCGCTGTTCTCCCGGTAGCCGCGCTTATCCAGATAACGAGAATAGGTATAGTAGTTAAAATCCTTAAACTCACCCGAGGCCTCGATATCACTGCCCTGGGTGTCGTAACTTCCGTAGGTGGCGCCAAGGGAACCGGACAGATCCCCTTTTCCCTTTTTGGTGATAATATTAATGACACCGCCAACGGCATTATCCCCGTAAAGGACCGACCCCGCGCCGCGGATGATCTCGATGCGCTCAATCGCCTTAAGCGGAATCTGAGTAAAATCGGCGCCGGAAATGGAGATGGCATTCACCCGCCGGTCATTAACCAGGACCAGGACATTACGCGATGAGCTGTCGCCAAAGCCGCGGATATCAACCGTGGTCGATTTGACCGTGCTGTTATCATAAATATAAATCCCCTGAACCCAGTTTAAGACATCCGTGACATTCTGGGCATTGGACGCCTCAATCTGTTCCGAAGTGATGACAGTGACGTTGCCAGCGATTTTATAATTGTGCTGGGCCATGCGGGTCGCGGTGACAACAACGGTCTCTAATTCCGATTCAATCGTCGCCTCTCCCCTGCCCCTTGAAACCGCGATGAAAACGAAGATCAACAAAACTAAGATTAACTTTTTTTTCATTTCCGCCTCCCTTAAAATAAAAAACTCCTAACCCAAGGCCTTGGCCTTCGATTAGGAGTGCACCCGATTTATCTTTTTCCTAAATTTATATCATCAACCCCGTCCGGCGCGGCGTCACAATGATAAATATACCGTAGGTGTTCTGACTCCTGGAAACGACCGCGACTCCTTTTCGCCTTCTCATCCTCCCTTTACAGGTCGGACAATGGCCCTGAACAGTTTCGCTTTCCAGATACAGCGGCGGGACCGCTCCTGAATCTCACAGGATTTCCCTTAAATTCTCATGAGTCCATGAGAAACCAGTATAATTGATTTCGATCTATAAAGAACAATTGAAGCGAAAGCGAGTATAGTAAAAAGTCGTGAGGCTGTCAATATATTCTTTTGTGTCCCCCGCTTTCCGAACGTGGATGGGCATCCCGGCTACTCATATTTTTTCTCATAAATCTTTGCCGCGACTTTTAACAGATCCTTGCGGGTGACAATCCCCACCAGTTTGTTGTTGAAGTCAACGATCGGGATACAGCCGTATTTGCCGTAAACCATTTTCATCAGAGCCTTGCCCATCGACTGGTCTGGATAAAGACTGACCACCTCCCTGGCCATGACATGCTTTAAGATGACATCATTGAGCATTTCCTCATCGTAATACCATTCCCCATCCATCAATTTACGGGGCGACCGGATTTGATAAAGCATCCTTTGGGTAATCAGCCCCACGAGGTAATCCTCCTCATCGACAACCGGAAGATGCCGGATATGAAATTCCTTCATCTTCCTCGCCACCTCACTGAAGGGATCGTTCGTGCGGATACTGATCACATTCGTTGACATAATATCCTTGAGCTTGGTTTGATCGATCAACTCGGCTATCTTACGCCTGATTTGACCGCGGGACTTGAGGAGATCGTCTCTTTCTCCAAGGGACTTTTGAAGTTCGTCTTTGGATCGCGACAGTTCCTGGATATGAGTACTCAGCCGTTCATTGTCCTTCCGCAGTTTTTTGCCGAGTTCCTCCTCTGTGGCGAGTTGCTTGGCCAATGCCTTAACAGTCCGCCGTTTATAAAACAAAAGAAGAGCGATCGCGATGACACTTAAACCTGCGCCGGCTGATTCCGCGTTATATTGCAGCATATGTTTTCTCTTAACATAAGAGAGGAAATCTTAGATTTCGGGAACACGCCCCTGATTTCAACCCCAAGTCATGGGGTCAGGGCACGCAACCCCGCCCGTGATTAATTTACGCGGTTCATGATCTCGATAAGATGATACCCAAACTGTGTCTTGACCGGCCCATGAAGCTTGCCGATCTCGGATTGGAAAACGACACGGTCAAATTCAGGCACCATTTGTCCGCGGAAAAATTCGCCCAATGCCCCTCCGTTTTTACCCGATGGACACAGGGAATACTGTCTGGCCGCCCCGGCAAAATCTTTGCCGCCTTCAATGTCCTTTTTCAATCTCAAACATTCTTCTTCCGTTTTCACCAGGATGTGTCTTGCGCTTGCTTTAGCCATCTCATCTCCTTGGTTGTAAACTTCGGTGTTGATTCAGGGAATATGTGCTCAATTCATTTGGTGCGAGTCCCCGAAATTTGAGTTAAACCCTGGAATGACAGTAGACGCTTAAACGGCTCACTCTCGGTGATGGTTTTAAACTTCAACCGCAGTTCTAGGGTTAAAACTTCCTGTCCCGCTGATCTTCCACCGGCAGGCGGACGGTCCCGCCGATCACAATCCCGGCACTGATAATCAACAGATTCTTAACGATGTACTGCCCTTCCAGCGTCAGGACAAAAGGGAATTGTTCAAAGCAGACCTCCGGCAAAATCACCAGAGGGAGAAACGTACCGCCGATCTGCAAGAACAAAAGAAACACCGCCACGCGAATCAACGTGCGAAACAACAGACATACCCCGATCAAGACTTCCCACCATCCCAGGATCGGGATAAAAATTTTCGGATCCAGCCAATAAACGGTCCGCGCTACCAGATCATTCGCCGGGCTGTACCCAAATGGCTTTAACAATCCGAACCAGATAAAGATCACCCCCAAGGAAATCCGCAAGTACAAATGCCCGAAGCGGAACATCCATCCGGCGATAATCCGGTCCAACGGATCAAATGTCTCTGACATTTTAGAAATACATCAACTCCTTTGAATCGCGGTCCACTGGCCACAATCTTAATCACTATTGGGAACTGTTATGACTCCCTTATTTTAGCGACCGAAACATCCACCCGGAAAGCCCCAGCGCCGCCGCCAACCCGACATAACTCACCCACAGAGGAACGGTACAGGACCCAAAGGTCACCGGAAGCTGCATCTTTACCCGGATAAGATGAAGCACCGCAATCAAAAGAAAGATGTAACCTGCGGCTTGCAGAGGAAGCTTATGTTTCATCTGGTCATCCTAATAGGGTGTTATCTGTGCTAATCTGAATTCGTCGCCTGATAAATCCCATAGGCCGCCGCCGCGCTCAAGGCTGCTCCTAACAGGGCGCAT
>CAYJUK010000030.1:12953-16724 GCA_964373335.1 uncultured Planctomycetales bacterium
ATTCGTGACTACCGTCAGGCAAAGCAGGATCAAAAAGATCTTTTTTCTCAACATGTTTCTCTCTCTTGTCGGTCGATTATGGAGACCCAGGAATAGGACATTGCCGGGTCGATCCCACACCACACGCACTGATGGCTTTTACCCCGAAAAAAAAGCCACCGGCATAGTCGGCAATCTTTCCAGAGTAAAAAACCTCTTTACGGGATTTACTATACGGGGCTTAGGAAAAATTCTCAAGCCAAAACTGAAAAAAGACGCTCCGATTAAAATGATTCCGTCTGCCTTCGCTAAATGAGGTGTTCTGATTCTTAGATAATCCCTCGGTAACGGTCGGCTCCGGCGTTGACGGCCTTTAAGAAAGCCGGAAAGACGCGCGAGGGGATCACCATCTCGGTGACCTTCTCACGGGTCACATCCTCGAAGATCATCGTCATGCCCCGGCGTCCTTCATCATCCATAAAATGCTTGATATACACGCTATATCTCGAACCCGAATGATCCCATTCAATTAAGTCATTGACTTTGGCCATTTTCCACTCCATGAGTTGAGATTGATCAGTTAATATTTCCCGGGACAAATCCCTTTACCGAATAGAGTCATAGGAAGGATGTTTCCCGAAAAACTTATCCCTCGCTTCATAAAAATTGCAATATCCGGATTTTCTTTTGATTCTAGAACAGCGAGGGATAATACCGCACTTTCTTTCCTGAAATATATTTTGGAAGAAAGTACTGCACCCCCTTAATCTTGAATTCAGATTGAGAAAGTGCAGTACCAACTACCATAAAGCTTTTTAAAGGAAAGTTGGTACCGCGTTTTTCTGAATAAAATATTGCAGATTTTTTGAAACGCGGTATATATTAAGAACACTTAGGATAGAATAAATCAACCGATCCTCTTCTTTAAGTCTAAGGGCCATGCTATAATGGCCGCCGATTATGAAAAAGATGATCGAAGTTTTCAAAAATAAAGAACAGACCTATTCCTTCGAACTTTTCCCTCCTAAGACCGAGGCGGGGTATCAGAATCTCCTTAAGGTCGTCGCTCAGTTAAGCGGCCTCAAACCCGATTATATCTCCTGCACCTACGGCGCCGGCGGCGGCAGCCGGGATAAAACCTTTGATATTGTTCAACATATTCAAGAGAAACACGGGATTATCGGGATCGCCCATCTCACCTGTGTTTTGCACACCAAGGAAGAGATCAAAAATATTTTAATCGACATTAAGCGCCGGGGCATCAGCAACATCCTGGCCTTGCGCGGGGATCCGCCCAAAGACAATCCCGGCTGGCAACCGGACAAGGAGAATTTCAAATACAGCTCCGAGCTGTGCGCCTTTACCCGTCAGCATTTCGGGGATGATTTTGGGATCGCCGTAGCGGGTTTTCCGGAAGGCCACCTCCTGTGCCATGACCGTGAAGAGGATGCCCGGTATCTTAAGCTGAAGATCGACAGCGGCGCGGACTTTGTCATCACTCAATTATTTTTTAATAATCAGGACTACTTTGATTATATCAAACGATTGCGAAAGATTTCTGTCAATGCAAGGGTCCTGCCCGGGATTCTTCCCATCACCGATTACCAGGGGCTTATCCGGTTTTGCACCCTCTGCGGGGCCACGATCACGCCGGAGGTCAAACGCATCTTTGAGCCCCTCCAAAACGATAAAGAAAAAACTTTAGAAGAAGGAATCAAGTTCGCCATCCGTCAGTGTCAGGAACTCCTTAACCGCGGAGCTCCTGGCATTCACTTCTACAGCCTCAACAAATACCATCCTGTTGACGCTATCCTCAAGGCAATCCGCCGGGAATAGGATTATGCTATGGGACACAATATGACACAATATGGGACACATCCCAATATAGGATGTGTCCCATATTGTGTCATATTGTGTCATTAAAACAGACTCATCTGTTCTTCTTCTTTTTTGCGGGGAGGTGATTTTGGGAGGGACAATTCGTAGCTCTTCAGTTCCTCCTCGATATCGGCTAAGAATGGCGAGGGATCATTGTGGAGGTCCTGGCCGAATAATCGGCGGGTCCTGGCGCGGATGAGGTAAAGACGTTTCTTGGCGCGCGTCATGCCGACGTAAAAAAGCCGGCGCTCCTCTTCTTGATCCGATTTGAGGCCGACGATATTCAAGGGAAGGAGCGTCTCTTCACAGCCGACGATGAAAACGACCGGAAACTCCAAGCCCTTAGAGGCGTGAAGGGTCATTAAAGAAACCTTCTCGGGTTCGAACCTAAAATCTTCAAAGCGCCGAGGGCAGACGTCGTCATCCTCTGACTCCTTTTCTTTCTGTGCACTGGCTAAGGCATAGGGAATACCGCTGCGGTCAAAGGCCTCTTTGAGCAGCCGCCCCTGACTGTTCAATCGGAACAAAACCGCAATCTCAGCAAAGCCGTGCTCGCTGGGCTCGCCACGCTCGCCTTCATCCTCAGGCCCCACCCGCCGGGAATCATGGGAAAACATACTCGTGCCTCCCACCAGCCTTTCGATCTGATGCACCACATATTCGGCCTCGGCCTTATCGGTGGCCGCCTCATGAATCGTCAGTCGTCCCAGCTCAATAAGGCTGGTGGTTAACTCAGGGGCATGGCCCTTCGTATTCTTCGCGATAACCTGAGCAGAAGCCGTCAAGATTTTCCGGGTCGAGCGGTAATTCTGCGATAAATAAATTACCGCTGCTTTCGGGAAATCCTGCCGGAAATTCTCAAAGAAACGCGCGTCCGATCCCCGAAATCCATAAATAGATTGCTGCGGATCACCGATCGCGGTCAACTGCCCTTCCTTCCCCACCAAAAGCTTTAAAAGGATATACTGCGCCGGATTGATATCCTGATACTCATCCACACAGAGATGACGATAGATATGCTGGATTTTGGTCAGGAGAGACTTTTTAAGATTAAAGAGCTTGATCGTCTCCAGCAGAAGATCATCGAAATCCAGATTCTTTTTCTCCCGCAGGCGTTTATTGTAGCGAATCACCATCTCGGGGAATTGCTCGGTGTAGCCGACGGATTTCCAATAGGATATCGTATCGAGAATATTCTTTCGCTCGGAACTGCCCGCCTGCGGGGCCGCTTCTTGAATGGTCTTGGAAATCTCCTCCTCAGCAGCGATACGCCAGTCTTTGGGAAGATCGGTGTCCGCGACATATTCCCGGAGGATTTGAGCGCAGAAGGAGTGAAAGGTCCCCACAAAGGTCAGATCCGAAAGTTTAGGCAGACGCTTGTTAAGCCGCAGCAACATCTCCTGCGCGGCTTTATTGGTAAAGGTAACGGCGAGGATTCGGGAAGAGGACTTGATCTTTTCCGCCAGGTGAGCAATCCGGCAGGTCAAGGTATGCGTCTTGCCGGTGCCCGGACCGGCCACGATCAGAAGATGTCCGCTGGCATGGACGATCGCCTGCCACTGGGCATCGTTGACATCAGGGGGTCGTGAGAATTCTTTCATTTCTTAATCATCGGCCATCAAGTCCAGTGTAGAGTAGAATACTGGTGCGGTTGATTCCTGTCCGTTGCCAGCGCCCCCTCATCGAACCGTACTTGAGGTTCTCCCTCATACGGCTCTCCGATAGTTTTCTTCTTAGGCATTCAGCCTTAAGGTATAGCTTCCTCGGAAATTCCTGGACGCTGTCTCGCGACTCTGTAGTTTTTAGGTCGTTTCCCCATCTACTCGTCTCTCTCTTCTTTGGTTGCTTTACTAAAGTAAAGTCCCTTCGCTCCGACAGGTTTCCCTTTTTTTTGAGGGCTCGTTCCAGAGCTCG
>CAYJUK010000031.1:0-16721 GCA_964373335.1 uncultured Planctomycetales bacterium
AACTCAACGAAGTCATACATAAAGACAAAGATCATGTCCGGCAATCCATCGAAAAGTTATCCATCCAGCTCAATCAAAAGAACCCTGCTCAAAAAAAATACCCTTATTTATTGGCCTCCGATTCCTATTATTACTTTGGACTCACGGAAAATATCCTTAAAACCGGCCGACTCAGTGAAACCATCGCGGGGAGTAAATTTTATCATCCCCTGATGCTGGCACCGTGGGGGCATTGGGAGCCCGTCAACCTTCATCCTTACGTCGGGGCTGTCCTTTATAAGATTCTTAATATCTTCTCTGCGAATATCCCCTTAATGTATACCGTCAGTTTTACCCCTTTGCTGATGACACTGGCGACTTTAATCCCCTTCCTCATTTCCTGTCAACTTTTGGGGTGTTCCAGGGTCGCGGCCTTCGTCAGTTCCGTTTTCTTTCTTTTGGCACCCATCTATATCAAACGAAGCACCTTTGCCTGGTATGACAACGACCCCTACAATGTTTTTTTCTCACTTTCCTTATTAACCATATTCTTCTATGGGTTTCAAAAAATATCGTCTTTCTCCTCTAACGCCCAGAAAAAGAACGATACATCTTCCCGTAAATCCTTACAAAAGGATCCAAACCTTTATCGACAATCAAGAGGGATGCCGCTTTCCATCCCCATATTGGCTGGATTTATTATGACCCTCTATGCCCTTTTTTGGCATGGATGGGGATTTATTTTTTCCCTGTTGAGTTTGAGCTTTGCCATCATCATCTTAGGAAGTCTTTTTCAAGCAAGGAAGAAAAGGAAAACTAAGATCTGGTTTCTCTATTATCTAGTCTTTTTTATTTCGACCCTCGCGGGGATCACCCTCATCTTCGGAATTAAAGAATTTTTTATCTTATTAAAGGAGGGAGGAACAGCCCTGGCCGAATTTTTATCTCCGGAACTTTCCCCCTGGCCGGACCTATACCTCGGAGTAGGGGAATTAAAATCTCCTTCGGTCCCGGAGATCATTGAAATGACCGGCGGATGGGTTTGTTTTGTGATCGCTATTTTTGGATTCCTCTGGTCATTTCGCCGGATCTTTCAAAAGGACTCTCCCTTCGACCCCAAGATATTTATCATCTTAGGAATCCTTTTGACCGCCACGATTTACATCACGACCGGGGCATTACGATTTGCAATTTTATGCCTCACTCCCATATCACTCTTCTTCGCCATCGGACTCAAAGGATTAGAGGATCTCTGGAATCAAAAAAGACTTCGGGAGAAAACTCACGCTCGACTTTATGAACAAATCAAAAACAGTTGGAAGATTCAATTCTTAAACCTCCTGCCATCCCTACTCTTTCTAGCGTTAACCTTTTTTCCCATCCAAAAGGCCATCAGTTCCACTCAGTCTCTGCTGAATCCGATTTATAATGACACCTGGGATAAAATCATGACTAAGATCCGGAATGAAACCCCTGCCGACAGCATCATCAATTCCTGGTGGCCGCCGGGTCATTTTATTAAAACAATGGCCCAGCGACGAGTAACCATTGACGGGGCCTCTATCAATTACCCTCAGGGCTACTGGATGGCCCATCTTTTTCTGCAGACGGATGAAACCCTGGCTGCCGGGATCTTGAAGATGCTCAACAACAGCGGCAATCAAGCGGTTGACTACCTGACACAGCAAGGGCTTAACCTCCCTCTTTCCGTGAGTTTCATCAAAGATGTCATCAAGCGTCCCCCAGACCACGCGATGATTGTCTTGCGCCGACTCCTCAACGAAGATCAAGCGAACCAGGTCCTCTCGCTCACTCATAAAAAGCCGCCTCCTTCTTACCTTTTGATCTTTAATGAGATGGTGGAAAAAAATCTTCAATTCAAATTTATCGGGGGATGGGATTTTTATAAAGTCGAAGAGATTAACAAAGATCCTTTCCAATTAACTCAGCTGCCTTCAAAACGTTCCCCGGATTACGTTGAATTTCTCTGGGATCTGGTGGGAGGCCCTTACAAATTCAGCGAGACATTGAATCAGTTGTCTCATCTGGGCGATGCCGTGATGTTTGATCATCATCTGAGCCTCCATCTGGACAAGATGGAGGCTGTGATTGCCTCGGAAAAGTATGGGAAAGGAATCCCGCGCAGTATATTTTATGTCAGAGACGGCCAATACCACGAAAAGCGTCTCGTCAATGCCAGCTTAGCTTACGCGGTTGTTTTATTGGAGGAAAATAATCATTACCAGGCCGTCCTTATGGACGAACGCCTGGCCCAGTCCCTGCTCATTCGGCTCTATTATTTTAAAGGGGTTGGGTTGAAATACTTTAAACTTTTTACAGAAGAATCAGATTTGACCGGCCGCACGCATATCTTGGTCTTTAAAGTTGACTGGGAAACGTTGGAAAGGGATCTTAAGGAAGAGATTAAGAAGTACGAAAAAGAGTCGTTGATTTGAAACCTATGACAAACGCACGGAATCTTGTTACATTATTGCCCAAGAGACGCTTTGGGGAATGTAATTTTTCCAGATGCGTTTGCATTAGGACATTCCGGCAGAGATGAAATGATTTTTTTGACAGTGTTTTAATACCCAGATCCCTTGTTTTGAGGATTGTTGGGAGTAGAAACTGTTATTCCGGAAGAATGATAATAGGGTGAAGAATTAGAATAAGCAGAATGAGCCCCTTCTTCGGGTGGGTAATCAGGTGCATCACTGTCAAAATTCAAAAGGGGTCCGCTCAGACGAACGGGAGTCCCCCGTTTTTTGTCTGAGTTTATGTCCACCCCAGACATCTGTTCGGAAGAATCATCATCAATTAAGGTCGAACGTTGTCGCTGTGTTTTGACCAACGGGCCGCTATCCGCTGGGGCCACAAATTTCCGATCACGCACCATATTCTCGAGCTGAGTGGCCAATTGGTCTTGTTTTAAAAACCGTAAAGCTGTAATCGATTCCAAGGCCTGAGCTCGATCCCCATACATAAAATACGCCATCCCTAATCCGAAATGGGCATTAGGTAGATTCTCATATTTGAGGACCTCTTTAAAATGATGGATCGCTTGACTGGGCTTGGACTTTCCCAAAAGGTAAATCCAGGCTAAAGACAGGTGAGCCCCGTATAAATCTGCTTTTAACTCAATCGCTCTCTTGCAATATTTCTCTGCCTTCTCATATTCGGCGGCACCATAATAAGCCTTACCTAAATTATCGTAAGCTATGGCAAAATCGGGATCCAATTCAATGGCTTTTTTAAAAAGCCAGGCTACCTCAGACAAATCCTCATTGATGGCCTTTTTGGCGAGTCCCAGACCATTATAGGCCTGGGGGATTTGTGGATTGATTTCTATGATCTTCTCAAAATACTTAACCGACTGCAGATAATTTCCCTGATCATAAGATGAAGTCGCCAGATCATAAAATTCTTGAATGGATTGGGCAGCAACATTGATGCTTGTCAACCAAAGTAAAAAGGAGAGTATCCCCGCATTTAAGTATTTTTTTTTTCTTTGAGGCAGATGAGACATATGGATAACGGGGACTTGATACCCTACGGCAAGACCCGATTTAACTGGAAGATTCGACAATAATCTTGGCGATGGTCATGGAAGCATTAACTTCTTTCGGGCCCGTGGGCTTGGGAATCATATTCAGATGGACAACCTTCAGCAGTGAATCGGAGGAATCAATGGAATAGATAAACCTGATGACATCTTCTAACTGTCCTGAACATTCTAGATTGGCCTGATATTCGATGTAGACTTTTTTCTGTTTATCTTCAGAGGGAGAAACCTTGATCACATTCACATTTGATTTTGTGGCTAAGCGTTCAATCTCTTTTAAGAAGTTAGCGATAATCTTCTCATCCGATTCAATCTCATTTGAATAAAAGTTGCGTACCGTTTGAATCTCCTTGAGGATTTTTGGTTTATAAGACAATACCCTTAAATCTCTTTTGACCCCTTGTTCTTGCTCCTGAATCTCCTTCTTGAGGACTTCGATCCGATGGGTTACCGGGCCAAAAAACAAACGATCAATAATGGCTAAAACTGACAATATGATCGCCGCGTAGAAAATTTTCTTACCCAACGGGGACAATTGATTAAGAATTTTATCTACCAACCTTATTCTCCTCTAATATAGTGGTTTGCTTAAAAAAATCTTTTTTTACTCTCATTTTTAAAATTTTCATTTTGCAGCCTTCTTTTCCTCTCCCACCTGGCCTTCTTCCTGTTCCAAATCCTCATCTGACTCGGTTCCTTCTAAATGCAAGGTAATCTCAAAGGTTGCGACATCCTTCCCCCGGTCCTTCTTGGTCGATGTGGATTTCGTCTTAACTCCATAGAATAAATTGGAATCTTCCAAAGAGCTGACTAATGAAAAAACACGAGACATCGACTCCGAGATCCCTTGAACGCTCACTGCACCGCTTTCATCCACATTAATATTCGACAAATAAATCTCTGAAGGGATGATTTTATACATCTCGACAATAGTATCCAGAGTAGCTTGACGGCTGCTGAGGAAATCTTTAACGATACGCGCCTTTAAAGATTCCTGACGAAGTTTCTCAACCTCTTGATGGGTAGGTTTATATTGCGCCTCTAATCTATTCAGATAAGTCCGATGAAAATAATATCTATTAAGGGAAAGTCCCCCAATAAAAACCAGCAAGAGAAAACTAAGGACTCCCGCCTTCAAAACATCTCTCCCATGTTTCTCAAATGACTTTTTCATCTTGATCTCTTCGGGAAGAAGATCGACTTCCACTACCTGAGACTCAATCGCCGGAGCAATGACATCCATATAAGAATCATCCTTGAATTCCCCAGCCGCCTGCGTAAGCAGATTGGGCCCCAACTTCACATGATCTAAATAAGGGACGCATTTGACTTCGGATTTTAATTTCTCCTTCAATAAGGTAAGGAGACCGGTGAATTGCGTCTCGGGCTGGGTTAAAATGAATTGTTGAGGAACCTGGTCAATATCCTCATTCTGATACGATTCCAGAGATTTGGAGATCTCTTGGACCAATCGTGAATGCGCGGCGTCTCCCTCAGAATTTAAATGGGATAATCCGACCGGAATATTACGAAAATAGATGCATGTTCCTCTTAAAGCAATCATAAAATCTGTTTCATTATGCTTAATATCTATGATCCCTGATGGTTTTTTATCATCTCTTAAATTTAAAATACGAGAATAAAAACGGGCAATGCCTTCCGGGGCAATAAGAACACGGTCAATGTCGATGCCGGCTTGCTTCAGAAGCTCTAGCTTCTTTTTCACCACACTGCGGTTTGCGATAACCAGCAAGATCTTCGTGTAATTACTTTGATAAACTCCTATATTGATATAGCCAATGAGAATTTCTTCGCGAGAATAGGGGGTATGCCGGCCGGCCTGGAGATTCACTATGGAATTGATTTCTTCCGGATTAACCGAAGGGATTTCAATATTCTTGGTAGTGAGGACATGAGATGGAACAACAAAAATGACCTGGGACTTTTTTGCCGAGACAGAAGCTAACAGACTCTGAATCGCTTTAGAGGAGGCCTCTTGAGTGCCTTCGGGAAACTCTAATTGAGCGACCCGCATAATCTTCCTTGATGCGGTTGTAATCTTTAATTCGGCAATCTTTAGCAGCTTATCGCTCAATGATAGGCTGACATAATCTATTTCTCTCGACAACATGATCAATTTCCCTCTTTCCTGCGGATTAAGTCGATGTCCCTCATTTCATAAACTACACGATAATTTAAAACCCAATTTTGCATTAAAGGCATTCTTTCTTTTGCAACTGAGTAAGTTTATTGATGATGGGAAAAATTACTTATCTACGAAAAAATGCGATTCCCATTGCGTTGCAATAGAATAAAGATTTTAGAATAAAAGGGTTATATCGTAAATCTTGATAGTAAATTTTTATATGGAAAATTGGGGTTAAATATTTTTTTATTCCAGTGTTAAAATTTATCATCTATTACTTTTTTTGCATTATAACCAAAAAATGTGGCGTCTACCATGAGAAATACGATTATTTTTCCCTCCAAAAAATAATTGAATTTTGACTTAAATCAAATACAGCTGTTTGAGCATGGGATCGATGAGAAGACGCTAGTTGCGCCTGGCTTTCAATCATATAAATTGAGGAATCCGTTTTGATTCTCCCCTGAAAATTCAATTGCTCAATCTGCTTGATCTCGGGAGGCTTTAAAGAGAAAAATTTATTGAGGTCGCTGACGATATCATAAGGTTGCGAGAATACAAAATCATCCGGTGTGGCCTCTTCCTGATCGTGTCCCCGACGGACAGACAAGATCTTTTCCGCCACTGAATCATCAAGCCCCAATGACCACAGGACCGGTTTGGGAGCCGTATTGATATTCACGCGCCCGTCCCCATAAACGGTCACATAATCCCGTAATTGCTTGAAATAGGATGCATTCATGCCTTCCACTAGCAAAAGTTCCTCCAAAATCTCGTAATAGGCATTCTTTTCCTCAACAGACAAAGGAGGGGAAGCATCCTCTGCGGACAAGCCAGTTAAATGTTTTTCACCCCATTCCCTCCAATCAATCACTGATTCGGCTAATCGCTGCGCGCGATCCTGATCCAAAGATAAGGTATACTGCAACAATCGATTCAATTCCTCGCGAGAGGCTGTATTGAGATTGATCTTACCGGCTTCATCAATAACGCCGTATCTCATGCTTTTCTCAAAAGACATCGAAGAAGGGATCTGATATAAGACGGAAAATTTACCTTCAGCTAATGAGATATCCTCTAATTGTGAGGGATTATTATGCATCATCCACTTACGATTGGATGATGATGTCTCTTGCTGGGACACCCGAAGAAGCGCTATGGTTTTCTTGATCCCTGCTTCCGCGATCAACCTCAATTGGGCTCTCTGTTCAATATGAGAGACAAACTTTATCCTCTGCTGGACCGCACTTCCTAAATTAACGGCAAACAAAGACAGAAAACTCAGTCCCCAAATCGTCAGGATCAACACTGTCGCTTTATCGCTTTTTAATGACGGCATAAAAATAACCCGATACTGGCCGGGGTTCCATTGACAATTAAATCCCTACTGGGATAGAAATCATCTTTTGGACAATCTTCTTTCCCGTCTCATCTGAATAACTCACTTGGATTTCTACCGCTGAGGGGATAGATTCCGAATAATCTCCGGGAATAAACTGATGATGAGAATCCAAATGAAAATACCGAAAAGTAACATTATCCAAAGAGCTTAATATTAACTGTTCCGGCTGGAAATTCCCCCTCAACGCTTGAGAATAATCCGCTATCCTTTTAAATAATTTCTTCTGGTTATAGTCAAACAGATATTCTACTTTACCAATCTGATCAATGGGCCCCGCGTCTTCATCTAAATCTTGTTGTTCCGCAGGGGTCGGGACAAAGGTGGCAAAGGTTAATTGATTTTCTTTACCCGCGAACCCAATCCGGGAATAGTAGAATGTGTTTTTCAAATCATAAGTGATCTTTTCAAAAAAAATAGCAATATCCTGTTCCAAGACTAAAGACCGACTTTCCTTCCAAATCTTTAATCCTTGAGAGAGTGACCGATAAAAAAAACCCCCAATCAAGGCAAGGAGACTCACCACAATCAGAATCTCAATAAAGGTCATGCCTCTGGAATTCTTAAAATAATTCATAGATGAATATCTGGTAATAAGACTACAAGCTTTGTTGTTCTAGTAAAAGCAGGGGGTTCACATAAGTCGACCGGGAAAGGACTTTTTCTTGATTCCCCTCCTGCCAACGCACTTTGACCTCCAGGGCATAAATGTCCGGTAGTGCCTCCAAACTCTGAATACTTTTTAGAATTCGAAAATTGACCAGTTTCTTATTAATAACATATTTCCTATCATCTACGGATTGAGGAAATTCATGATAAGTTTGAAAAAATTTTGTTATCTCAGTCAGGGACTGATCCAAAATGAAATGAGCGTGCAATCGATATTGGATATGATTCAGGACTTTCAAGGAAGTTAAATAAGATTTAAAAATTAAGCAAAGGCCTCCGGTTAAGATGATCACAGCCACCATGACCTCAATCAATGTCAAGCCACTCTTATTCCCAATTGATGATATCATCTTCATCTGAATTGAGATCCTTCCCCTTGGAACTTAGGTCATAATCGGGGCGGTGTTTTCCAGGGGAAACATAACCATAAGGATTACCCCAGGGATCAATAGGATCATTATCAATATATGGTCCATTCCAATTGGGAGGGATGGGAGATACCGAGGATTTTGTCCTTAAAGCCTGCAGGCCTTGAGAGGAAGTCGGAAATTGTCCATTATCGAGCTCATAAAGCTTAAGGGCGGTGGCCAAATTACTTTCAATATCAGCCTTGGTAATGGATTTTTTAGCCTGATCAGACCTGCCGACAACTCTGGGAATAACCATGGCTGATAAAGCCGCGATAATAATCACAACAAGCAAGATTTCAATTAACGTAAACGCTGACAAATACCGGTTTGAAAAATGTTCCTGACCAATATTGAGATTGACAATCATTTTTTTCATAACATTGCTCCTTTGATATCAAAATTCCCGAAATAAATCAAGGGGATTCCTTGATCTGAATTAGGGAAATACTCTTCCGATGTTGAACAGCCCTTTGTTTCACCTTAAGGTTTTTTATCTTATAGTTTAGCCACCCCTTTTCTAATCGTTCCAATGTCTTCAGAGACGGATAACTTGTTTGAAAGGCTTGATCAAAATTTTTACCGTCTCGCAAATAACGACAGAGCCGGGCGAAACTCGGGAAACCGTACTGGCTGATAAGAAAATCAATAATCGAAAGACTCTGAAAATAAAAGATCGTAACCTTTTGAGGATTCTTTTCCTTCTGAATATGCCAGGTCATCAATCGTCGGAAAGGGATATAACCCCCTTGAACGATCATTGGCTCTATAAATTCCTCAGATAACTTCCTCTTATGAGCCTCAAAATATTGAGCCACTCCTTCATCAAACCAAGGGTCACTGGACCCAATAAAATCCCTCAAGATCAGGTGAGTGATTTCATGAGGCAAGACTCCCTCAAGAAAATTGTTCTGCTGTTTGAAGGTAACAATCACCCGGGTGTCGGTGAATCCGGCGTGAGAAAAGGCATATCCTAACGACCAGCGGGGTTGACCTGTCGATCGAAGAAATGCCGATCGGTCTTTAAAGATAATAATCTTGACCCGTTCCTCCCAAGTCCAAAAATTTGAATATCGAGAATATCCTAAATGTTCGGCAATGGAATGATAATATCCCTCTGCCTTCTTAAGAACTTTATCTGCCAAGGAAGAATCTTGATCATCCTCAAAATTCACAATGAAATGGGCACCCTTTAATTCCCTCCATTCATTGGCAAATAAATCTTGTTCAAAAACAAGGGAGTGCCCTATGAGAAAGAACGTCAAGATTTGCCCTAGACTCAAAACATCCAGTCGTAATAATTTCACCGACAGGCTGATCAATATCTTATCAACAGGATCTTCCCTACTGCATTAAAACGTCCATTTGGAAAACAGGAAGTAAGATAGCAAAAACCATAAATCCAACAATTAATCCTATCGTCAAAATCAATACCGGTTCCAATAACGTTGTCATCCGCTTGATGATTTGAATTGTATCCTGGTCAAAAGCATCGGCAATATCTCCCATCGTCTGAGTGATAGCCCCTGATTCTTCTCCTACCGCGATCAAGTGACTCACTAAAGGGGGAATCCATTTTGACTTTTTCAAATAATTTCCCATGGAATGCCCGGTGATGAGGGCTTCATGAGCCTGCGAAAATTCCTTACGTAAGATCTCATTCCCAAAAAGTGGAAGTGAAAGCCTGATGGCTCTTAGAATTGACAACCCGCTTTTTAAAAGGAGTTCCACGGTTCGGCAAAATCGGGCCATTTCTACCTTAAGTATAAAATCCCCCCAGTAAGGCAAGGTCAATTGCCAATGACACATCCAAAACCTCCCTGGAAACGTCTTCAGCCACCACTGACTAATCCCCAAAAATGGGATCGAAAAAAGGATGATCCATTGCCAATAACCTGCTAACAGGGATGAAAATTTAAGCAGGATCATCGTTGGCAAAGGAATCTGGCTGGTCATCCCGATAAAGATTTTACTCATCCGAGGAAACACAAATACGAGAAGGAAGATGATGGTTAAGAATCCGACCGCGGCCATGAAAACTGGATAGGTTAAGGCTGACCGCACCTGAGAAGCGATTTCATCCTGCCGGCGCTGATACTCTGAGATCAGTGTTAACATCTCTCTAAAATTTCCGCTTTCTTCCCCGGCCCTCGCCAATCCGATAAAAAGAGGAGAAAACACCTGCGGATAATCCTGCAGGCAATCCGAAAACTGCCGGCCGTTACGAATATCCTGATAGATCTTATTCAAAATTTTCTTAAGATAAGGATTCACTGTTTGTTCCCGAATCACTTCTAATGCCCTGACTAAACTCACCCCTGACTTTAAGAATTGAACCAATTGGCGGCAAAAATAATAAATTTCCTGGCCATCGACCTTAGAAGTCTTCCGGAAAACAGTGGTTAAAGATCCTTCCCATGACTTTTCTTTGACATCAATAGAGACGGGAAGTAATCCCTGCTGACTAATCAACTCAATGGCCTCTTGTTGATTCTTTGCAGTGACCTGACCGATAACTGTTTCGGCAGACTCTTTCTTAGCTTTATAAACAAATGCTGGCATAGCTGTTTCTTAAATTAGGAGAGGACCTGATTTACCTTCCCGGTGTCCATATGTGTCTTGACAAATTGTACGATTCGAACACGATCCGCGCTTGAGATATCCAGATAATGGACCACAATTTTATAAATTTGATTTTCATCTTCGCTGCACCGGCAAACTATGGCCAGGCAGTCAATGCTGCCTTTTCCCTCCTCAAGAAAAATTCTTATATCTAATACTGAACCGATGGGAATGACATCGGGGCCGGCAAAGGTTAATCCTCCTGCCGAAAGATCCCGCGTTTCAGCCGAAAGTTCAGCTGCCTTAATCACAGCGGCCTGTGGATCATAAATATCCTTGCCGATAACTTTATATTGGAGAGGGATAGATTCCTGGATCCGAGGATAGACTCGGTTATTATATTCCAAATCCGATAATTGTACTCTTTCAGCATCGGCGGGGCGGAAATTCGTCAAACCCTGCAGTGGAAAAGTCTTTAAATAGGTCTCGTAAGACTCCCCTTCAACTCGATCCTTATTAAAATAGATCAGGGAATCTTGTCCTTCTTCGTTTTCATCCCGAAGGGTCACATTGATCACCTCAGAAGGAGTGGTAATCCCTTCGAGTACAGCCCTCCAGCCATTTTGTCTGAGCGTCGTCATCCCTTCCTTCCGTGCCATATTTTTAATGACCTCAGCTCGTTGTTTCTCTAAAACCACAGATCGGATTCTATCACTCATGACCAGTATTTCATAAATAGCCGTGCGGCCAAAATACCCCGTCTGATGGCAATGGTCGCATCCCTTGCCTTTATAAATGCTGATCGGATCAGAATTCTTTAAATTTAACGAAGCCCTGATCTCATCGATGACACGTTCAAACGGAGCCTCAACCTGTTCCTTACAATAAGGACAGATCACCCGGACTAATCTTTGAGCGACAAAGGCCTCCACACTGGAAGCCGCCAGATAGGGCTCAATACCCATATCGATCAAACGGGTAATACCGCTGGCGGCATCATTGGTGTGCAGAGTGGAGAATACCATGTGACCGGTCAAGGCGGTTCGGATAGCAATCTCAGCGGTCTCCAGGTCTCTGACTTCGCCCACCATGATGATATTGGGATCATGTCGCAGGAGACTGCGCAGTCCAGCGGCAAAATCAAATCCTATCCTGGGATTCACCTGAATCTGGGTGATCCCTTCCATTTCATATTCTATGGGATCTTCTACGGTGATAATCTTTTTTTCCATTGATTTAATTTCATTGAGACAGGCGTACAGGGTGGTCGTCTTACCGCTTCCCGTCGGGCCGGTCATAAAAATAATACCATGCGGCCTTCGGGCCAAGCCTTTAAGCAGCCTGACCGCATCGGGTTGAATGCCTAGTTTTTCCAGACTTAATAAAGTCACCTGAGAAGGTAAGATTCTGATGACCATACTCTCCCCGTGCATCGCCGGGATGGTTGAAACACGCAAATCTAAAACCTGATCCTTCGTCTTGACAACGGCACTGCCATCCTGGGGAATCCGTTTTTCCGTTATGCTTAAATTCGCTAAAATTTTTATACGGGTTAAGATCGGCAAAATAAAATGCCGCACCTCGGCCGGCAATGGCACATCAATTAAGACCCCGTCTATTCGATAACGAAATCGAACCTTCTCTCGATAGGGTTCTATATGGATGTCCGTTGCTCTTCTTTGATAGGCCTCCAGGATGATTTGATTGACCAATTTCGTTACTGATGGATCATCCGTCTTTTTCTCCAGATCCTCCATGATTTGACTGGAATCTTCATCCTCCGGTTTTAATCTCAGATCCTCCTTGGCAAGCATACGATCAATAGTATCGGAGGCCAGTCCATAATATTTCTTCAGGGCCTCTTGAATGTCAGTTTTTAAAGCCAAAACAACCTTGGGCTGGAGACCCAGGTGGATACGGATATCATCCAGAACCTTCACATCCCAGGAGAATGCTGTTGCCAGGGTGATCACCTGACCTTCGATACGGATCGGAAGAAACTGATAATACCAGGCAAACTTCACGGGAACGCGGTCGATCACTGATCTGTCTACCTCAATATTCTTCAAATCAATCTTTTCCAGACGCAGGGCATCTGACAACACGGTCAAGATTCTCTGTTCGGTCACAATACCTGTTTCAAGAATATAATTTAACAAATTTTCTTTTCTTTCCTCAGTCACTTTTTTAAGAGACGTAAGGGTCTCGAGTGAAAGAGTTCTTGTCTTCAGTAATATTTCAACAACTGATTGCTCTGTTTTATTCATATGTCCTTTTCATGACGAATAGGATTGAGAGAGGCGTCGCTTTGATACAAAAAAATGAATACGGTCCTAGATCAACGGGGCCTTGCCAATCATATAAAATTCTTCCGCGGACAATTTGTCATAATCTCCATTAAGAATCCGGGTACATCCTCCAACATTATCTTCCATATTGACATATTCTCCCTTTTTGCCCGTGAAGATTTCACTGACAGTAAACGGCTGGGTCATAAAGTTATAAAGCTTCTCGGCGCGCAGGAACATGAAACGATCTTCTTTGTTCAATTCCTCCACTCCAATAACCGCAACAATTCTTTTTAAAGAGTTATGTTTATTAAAATGCTGGATGACCTGCTGCGCGATCTGATAATGCCTGCGGCCCGTTACCACCGGATCAAGATTCTGACAAGAGCTCTGCAGGGGATCAATCGCCGGATACATCCCTCTCTGGACCAACTCGCGCGACAAGACAATGACTCCTTCCAGTGAATTAAAAATAGCAACCACGGCGGGATCGGTCATGTCATCCGCCGGGACATAAACAGCCTGCATAGCGGTGACCGACCCTCCCCCCTCTATGGATCGGATTCGTTCCTGAACCGCGCTGACTTCCGAGGATAATGTCGGCTGATAACCCGTTTCTGCCGGGACCCGCCCTAATAACGTGGAAACCTCCTGCCCTCCTTGAATAAAACGGTAAAGGTTATCCATGAAAAGGAGCACATCTTTATTTTTAGCAACCAAATATTCGGCCAAGCACAAACCCGTATTCACAACCTCCGCCCGTGCCCCGGGAGGCTGATCCATTTGTCCGAATGTTAACATGACCTTGCTTAAAAGCTTACTTTCGGCTAGTTCGTGATAAAGTTCATTCCCTTCCCGGATGCGTTCCCCAATACCGGTAAACACGCAAGCCCCGCCATGGGCCTTGACGATATTACTGATCAACTCCAAAATAACGACAGTCTTACCGCATCCCGCGCCCCCTAAAATCCCAGTCCTGCTCCCTTTCACCAGAGGATAAAGAAGATCAATATATTTAATCCCGGTTTCCAAGATCTGAGGCTTTTCAATCTTTTTATTTTTCAGATTAAAACCAACTTGCTTAATAGGTTTACGAATAGGTGTTTTGGAAGGACAATCCATCTCCCCACGGCCATCGATAGGAATACCGGTCGCATCCATGACTCGTCCAAAACATCCATCTCCAATGGGAATGGAAATGGGTTGTTTCGTATTATAACAAGGTGCGTTCAATTGAAGATTCAATGTTTCTTTTAAGGAAATACATCGCACAACCTCTCCGGAAAGATGTTCAGCGGTTTGCAGGATGACCAATCGATTATCATATGTATAAACTTCCACCACATCATAAAGGGAAGGGATATCGACCCCTCCATCGAAACGCACATCCACAACCGGTCCCTGAACAGAAATGATACGACCCGTGGCCTGTCGTTTACGATCCATCATCTCCATAACGGCTGTGGTACTTTTTTTGTTCATTTCCGATTGATCTGATGAGGGATGATCCCCTTGATCCATAATAAATTCTCCTTTTAATTCACCCCGACCATCCGCGCGGAGAAAACTTCCCTTAAGCCGGAATCGATATCCGTCTTTTTGGCCTTACGATATTTCAGAAACACCTTGGCTCTTTCCTTCTTCATCTTGTCTAAACTCTCTTCCAGTTTTTTGGCCTGCGAAGCAGCTGCGGCAATGACAGTATCAAAAAGGATTTCGTACAATCGGGTCGTCAACCACATATCAGCCAGCATCCCAATGAGATCAACCGGATCTGATTCTTCAATGATACGTTCGAATTGTTCCACCAGGTTCGCCTGTTTGCTGACGAGTTCCTCGCAAGGCAAAAGTTTAACACCTCTCGGTTTAATTTCTTCAAAACTCTTCGGCCAGGAATAGACGACCAGCACTTTCCCTAAGCGGTCATTCATGACTTCTTCGATTAAATAATCCTTGATCGCCACAGCTGTTTCATAGAGACCCATCATTTCCATATCAAGAAAGGCCTTAATTTCTTTCTGATAATTACTCAAACGAATGACCCCTTTTTCACCCACAGCAATAAAAATTGATTTTTCATGCTTTTCTTTTTCAGCAATGGCTAACCTTAGAACTTTATTATTAAACTCCCCCAAAAAACTTCCGTCGGCAGTAACCACTAAAACCCCAACCGTAGGATTATCATTGGAGATCAATGGGTGACGCACCTTGGAAAGGCTGATCATGCGGAAAAACTCAACAAAAGACTCACCAAATCGCGCGAATCGCTCTTTTTGATTTAACAATGTAAAAAATTTATTCGTCGCAACGTCCTTTAACACCTGAATCAGTTCAACCAATTCTTTGACATCAACCACTTCCTTTTTGACCTTGCTCGCTTTACCCATATTTTTAGAAGAATTGACTCTGCCCCATTACCCAGTCATAAGAATACCGCTATCGGCAAACTCATTGAAAGGGATTTACCCCAAAAGTTGGGGTTACTGAATATCTATCTTGGACTTATTGGCACCGCCAGTTTCCTTAAACAAATTCAGCAAACTGCCATCCAGGACGAGACTTCCAAACTTCAGAATGACCCCCCCTAGAATTTTAGAGTCAGTAGTAGCCGTGAGATGAACTGATCGGTTCAATTTTTCATTAAGAAGTTTCTCCAAACGGTTCAATTGACCTTTGTCGATAGGGTTAACCGTGACGACTTCGGCTGATTTCACATCCGGAGCCATTTTGGACATATCGACCTTTCCTAACTCATCCAGAAAATCTGCAATCAATTGCTGGTCCAGCTCTCCTTTCACCTTCCCGCTGAAACTTTCATTTAATAATTGAACAGCATAATCGATGGCCTTCATGCCCATCTCTTTTTCCAAATCTTGACGCAATTTAACAGTGGCGTTTTGAGCTTTAACGATGATCTCCTCGCCTTCATCCCGAGCTTTTTTGATCAAACGTTCCCGTTCTTCTTGAGATCGAGACTCGGCCTCGGCCACCATTTTCTTGGCCAATTCATTCGCCTCCTTTCTGCGCTTCTCAAGCTCTTCATCAGCCTCTTTGATCTTCTGATTCAATTCCGACTGTTTGGCTAAGGCCTTTTCCGCTTCCTTGGCCAGCCTTTGCATGGCTTCATCAGTCCTCTTATTAAAAATAATATACAAGGCGGTGATGATGAACCCGCAGATGACAAACATCATCAGGATAAATTTTATAATGAGCTCCCAGCCCCCCATAACTCGCTCCTTTATTTTAAAAAAAACGTTTATACAGCATAAGAGTTAGTGTTTATTTCACTGAAAAAATCCGGTAAAATCCGATTAATAATATGAAAGAAATGATCTCTAATACAATCAATTTGAGAAAAATACTCATCTGGATGACCGGGGTTTGACTAGGTTGATAACCTAATTTTTGAATCATACGATAGCCCATAATGCTTACCCCAAGGCACGGGATCAAGATAATAATCAAAAAAATCCCAATAAAAATAATTCCTTCTGTCCAAAATTGAAATTGCATCTGACTATTTAGCGAATAATTGAAAAATAACTAAAATGGCCACAACAGCTATAGCCTCGACAAAAACCAAAAGGACGATCATCCCCATAAAGATCTTTGAGGCCGCCGATGGATTACGACTGATGGCTTTAATCACCGCATACCCAAGGATGGCAATGACCACTGAAGGCCCCATGATGGCAATAAACATGATGGT
>CAYJUK010000032.1:0-16372 GCA_964373335.1 uncultured Planctomycetales bacterium
TGAAGGCCGGCAATCCCGGCCAAATCCGGGGCATTAAAAGGAGGAACACCAAACCCCGCTGGTAAATTATTACAAACAGCACCACATCCCGGGACGTCGGGACTGGCCAGACAGGCATCAAAGGCCGCCTTGTCTGCGGGGTCACCACCGCCATTGAAGGGGGGAAGTGCAACGAGAGACCGGGGCAGGTCTGCGCAGCTTGCTGGACAATCATTTTCGCAGGCCTTGAATTTATCGGCATTATTAAGATTAAACGTTAGGCAGGAGATGACGTCATCCAGATCTCCCCGGACACCGTCCGAGTCCACATCAAACTTATTTGTCGCTAACAATTCGGCCACCGGGATTGTGCCGTCACATGCCGGTGGAGGAACACACCAGACATCATTGCAATCATCACCGGCAAAACTTTGAGTCTCAACCCAGGATTTTACAATTCCCCGCAGCTGAATAAAATTTTCACGCCAGACCCGGAGAGGCCCCGGTTTTTTCAATTGGAGAAAACTGGGGGGGTTCTGCAGAAGGCAGCTCGCTGGATATTCGGGATTTTGATCATCACACTCCGGCTCAAACCATCTGCCGGCATCCGGATACCATTCCTCAAAGGTGTGGATAAGGTCGGTTTTATCCCGCCGCAATAAACCCGTTGCCCAGGCAATAAAATTCCTCAACCCATAGACGATTTGATCCAGATGATCGTCCGGCCAATTAACGGGAGGCTGGGCGCCGGTTTCGCCGCATTCACAGCCGACTTGATCAATAACAGTCCCAATGTCATCTAAGACATTACACCGGCCATGTTTTAGACACAAGGCCTCATAAGGCCACTTCGGCAATCCCGGTAATGGTTGGGCGGCACTGGCAGGATAAACTTCCGAGGTACAGAACCGATCGCCTCCCCGCTTCCACCCATTCCATCCCAGTCCTACGGCACAAACATTGTCTGGAGCAAAAAGCCCAGCGATCCCGGTGACTTTATCTGTCTGACGAGGATCAAGGCTGGTAGGTTTTGCTGGATCGGTATCATTGTCATGCCAATTAACACAACAATCGTTCCCAACGCATCCACCCACAGTACTCAAGTCGAGCTGCGGAGCAATATCCGCGGTTGGAGGAATGACCCCGGCTCCGCAATTCGGAGCAGAAGGAGGTGAGCACCAATGACACTCCTCTTCATTATCTTGGATTGCTGCGGCCTTAATATTGTAAATAGACGGCCGCCAGTCCGCCATTTTATAGAAGAAGGGGAAGATGCCTTTGCGGATATCATTGGGATAATAGCCCGTTGCCTCGGTGAGATAAAACCTGTCTTCTCCTGACCCGGGGGGATCGTGCGATTGCGGGCCGTCGGGGACTGTAGGATCCAATTGACGGAAGAGATGATGCTCATCGTCCCGGCCCATTTGCTCAAGAAAAGAATCAAAGGCATTCTTGTCATTTTGATAAAGGGGATTATAGACAAAGGGATATTTATCCTTTGAATTTGGATCTATGTAGGGAGACGCCTTCTGTCCTATCGAACATTCATCAGGAATAAGTGCAGTGTTACAACCCGCCGGTCGAAAAGCAACCGGCGTGCCACTGGGGTCTTCCACTTCCAAGGGGATACAGCAGGGATTGCAAACTGCCGGTGGAGTGGAAGAGCAACATTCATGCGTGGAATTGGCGGGGTCATTACAGTCTAAGGTATCAGTCAATGCCCAGTCATCAAGACAATCCAGCGGTTGAGCATCTTGACAACATCGGTCAACCGGATTGTCTATACAGTCGATCGGGGGCAAAAGAAAATCCCGCAAGGCGGTCAGAAACTTCTCGATCTCAGGGATATTGCGGCCTTCGATCTTTTTCAGCCGCTCAGTGTAATAAAAGGCAAATCGATTGATCGTGTCTTTAGGGGTGCTGCCATCGGCTTCGACTCCGTATTTCCCATCCATATCCATATCGATCTGATCCGGGACCTCAACTTGATCAGTCACAATATTGCGCAGCCCGGTTTGGATACCGCGTTCAATAAATTGATCGGCCAGGGGGACCGTATTTGGGATCAATCGATTCCACATGTCTGTCAGCCCCGGCTGGATGACAGAGACCTGAATAGCTAAAGAAGCGGTTAAGAGCGCGGCGGAAATAATCAAAGGGACAATAACAGTTGAAGCGCTTGCCGCCCCGGTAACAGCGGCTGCAGCCGCAGCGCAGGCTTGACAAATAACCAGAAGAATAATGACAAGGAGCACAACAACCAGGACTGTAGCCACAACAAAGACCTCCGTGAATCCGCAGAATTTTTCCTTTCCCCCCAGCGTCGTCTTAAACAGTTGTTCTCCATAGCTGGCCATGCCCGAGGCTAATTGTGCGGCGATGAGATTTGAAGCGACTGTCGTCTGGGTCTTGATCTGCGTGACCCGGCCTAAATTGAGGGTTACCGCATAAAAAATAAGGGCAATCGCCGCGAACAAAACAAGGACCACGGCTACCTGCCCTCGAGAAGAGGAGAGCAGGGCCTGACCCTTAAGGAATTTCCTGATCAGCTTAATGCTCACCGCATTTCACCTAAGATAGCGTTCATTTTTAATGGTTCATGAAAATGAGGATCGATTTGCCGCAAGATCTGCTCGTAGGTCTCCCCAACCGGGTCCCGGGTTAAAAGACGTTCGTGAGAATAGCGCCTGTTCGCCATATCTAATCCACTCCAGCGGAAGATCATAATCGTCCCGTAGACCAATAACACGACGATGATCATGCTGAAGATAAATTCGAGTGTAACTTGGGCGATTTTTTTATAAAGCATTTTGGTTCTACTAGACTGTCCGGTAAATTTCTGTATTCCCTCCCCCTTGGGGGAGGATCCCCTCCCTCCAGGGAGGGGAATGACGTATGGAATCAAAAATTTCTGTTACAGTCTACTCCCCTGTTTTAGAATGTGGTTGGACGGACAATGCCTCACCCCCGGGACGAAAAGCTTCACTCATCGAACTCTCAAGAAGAGAATTATTTTCTAATTCGGAGATGGGGGCGGCAGTCTCCAATAAACATCCGCCTCTCATCAAGGATCCCCCGGCTCATACACATTGGGCGTCACCCACTTGCGTCCTCCCAAATTCGAGATGCGGCTGCGCACAAACAACTTCTTAGTCAAGACGTCATAACATGTCAGTCGATTCTTGGCATCTGAAGAACAACCATTGCAAGCCTCCACACCCGGGTTAACTATCTTATTAGGGACACATTCGAGAGGAGGATCCCCGGCAAGACACGGGCGGTCATCATCCGGCCCCGGCCTGCCTGGGTGATGGCAAAATCGTCCCGTATCATTACTTAATAAAACTGTCCTTTCGATAAAGTCGATGTGCTCCCGTCTCTGGGTGCTGCGTTTCACTTTGTTATAATCTGGATTAACGGTATTCAACAGCTCTCCTTCCTCAATAAGCAGCATGGTCCCCTCCCGGGTAAAGGCATAGAAAACAATATTGTCTTTTAACCCGGGTTCCTCCCCCGGGAGATAATCATCTCGAGAAAAATCAAGATCCCCCGCCTGAAAATCAATAACCTTGACCCTCGTAAGGACTCCCTGAGGAGTTGAAGTGACCCCGGGGTTACCGGAGGTATCCTTAGTTAAGATATGCTCTTCATGTTTATCCCCGTCCACATCAACGAAGATATTTTTGCTATTCCCAACATCAACACCTTTGCCGCCATCATCTTTAATCGAGGTATCCCCCTCTCTACCTTTCCCTGCTTCAATACCCAAAACAGCATACCATTGCCAGGAAAACTGAGGACGAAGGAGTTTGCGATCAGGACCAGAATCTCCTGCTTTGGGTTCATTGGAACCCATGGCTTGCCCGTCGTCGCGATTAAGATCAAACCGCTCTTCAACAGGAAGGTTTTTCTTCTGGACACACAACGTCCCTCTCGGTGGAGTGATATCATCACACCACAGTTCGCTAGTATCAAAATTGGGGATTTTGGTATAAAGCTTGCGGCAGGGTACGGGCATTCCAGCTCTGTCCTTTCGGCAATCCTTCTCAATTTCATGGTCAGGAGGCCTTGAGACCCAATTCGCCAGCGCGATATTACCCGGAGCGGCTAAGGATAAGTCGTACTCCACAAACCCAGCGGTGGTAAAAGTAAAATGTTGGCCGTTGATGAAGAGATCAAATACGGGAAGATTTTCGAGTTCTCCAAATAAAATGGGCTGGAAGAGCTGATTGCTAAAGGTTCCGGATCCGGGCAAGATATACGGCACCCGGTCGATAGGGCCGTATTTCCCCGGGTCGGGAGACAAACGATCTTCAATCAGTAAGATCGAAGCGGTATTTCTAGCGGTTTTCCCATCTTGAGTATTCTTAAAAGACTCGGATAAGGCCAGGCGCATGGCCTTAAGAACTTGATTTTGACTATAACTGGCATTGACGGCCTGGCGGACGATAAGGCCCAGGACAAAGATGAGGACGGCTCCGAATACCGCCAATTCAATGGCCGTTTGCGCCTTGTTGTCTCTCTGATTAAGCCCTGGACTCATGCTCCCCCTTATTGATATCACTAATACGCTGTAACATATCCCTCGCTTCATAAAATTTGCAATATCTAAACTCTCTTTTGATTCTAGAAAGGCGAGGGATAATACCGCACTTTCTTTCCTGAAATATATTTTGGAAGAAAGTACTGCACCACCTTAATCTTGAATTCAGATGGAGAAAGTGCAGTACCAACTACCTAAAGCTTTTTAAAAGAAAGTTGGTGCCGCGTTTTTCTGAATAAAATATTGCAGATTTCTTGAAACGCGGTATAAATTTCTGTATTCCCTCCCCCTTGAGGATAGGTGGGGGAGTTGATCGTCGATAATCACCCTCCCCTAACCCCTCCCATCAAAAGGGAGCGGAATGACGTGGTCTAGAGGGACACCGGACTAAAAAACACCCGTCACACTGGACGAACCGACTTTCCGCTCGATGGTGTTGGATGTATCATCTCTAAACGTGTGTTTGCCGTCCCGCGCATCAACCGTAGTAATCCTTGTCAAGGAATTTGTGGAGATGCCGTGCCGGACCGAAGAATTGGTGAGGCGGGGATCGTATTGGTCTCCCAGATCATCGATGGCCGTCTTCCAACGCCCCTGGACCCCGCGCTTAAAATAGAGACTCATCCCGATAAATACGCCGATCACAATCGTAAACAGGGCCACATACTCGATGGCTGACTGCCCTTTTCTATTGATCATCCATCCCCCTTATTGGCTTGGTTTATATTATTATCGAAAAATTATTAATAAGAATAAGTTTATGACCCCAACCCCGAATTAGAAAATAATCCTCTCCTTGAGAGATCGACGAGTGAAGTTTTTCATCCCGTGGGTGAGGCACTGCCCATTGAACCCCAATTATACATTAAATACAAAATTGGGGTTGGGGTTATGACATTTTTACGGATTAGGGGTAAACCCTAAGTTTAAGGAGGTCTTGGTTTTGGTTTCTGTTTCGTCATCATAGATATAATTAAACGTCCCTAAAAGCTCCCTGGTCTCTTGATCAGCGGTGGCACCCGTCGTGGTAAAAGAATTGACCAGATACCCTGACTGCTCAAAATCTTGTTCCGAATTGACCTGATTCCCCACTTGATCGGCTACGGTTTTCACCAGTCCTTGAATCAACCGGCGCATGTAAGGGGACATCACTAATAAAACCCCGACCACAATCCCGATTAAGAGGATATATTCAATAACCGTCTGCGCCTTTAAATTATTTTTGAACCCCCATCTTGCAATAGAAAAGATTTCTTTCGAGGAGGTCTTATCGATCAAATTTTTGCACAAAATTTTCCCACGACTTCGATGAAAATCGGTTTCTATTGCAAAATTGGGGTTGAAATATCTGCTGATCATATCATTGGCCGCGGCGCCCCGCGCCACCGCTGGTTACGGTGCGGGGATTAAGGTGTTGTCTTCCTTCTATCTCATAATATTACCTCGCATCTCGAGGCGGCAGCTGCAGGCTGGTGGCCTCAGAGGCCGTAACCTCGTCCAGGGTCTGGGTGAAAACCCCGGTGATCCCGCCGCCAGCGCCGAAAATCTCATTCTTTCTGTATAATTCCCGATCGTTGGTGGAGATGGTATTGGCATAGTACGGTTCATAATGAGTGTAAATTGTCCCCTGATACGAATTGCGGATGATAGCCACGGCCGCGAGCCGGACATCCCTGAATCGCGCCTGCAAGGCCCGTTGGGCGTAGATCGTCATGGAGGAAATGACGGCCACGACTAAGAAGAAGATTAAAAGATATTCTCCCGACACCGACTGGGCTCGACATCCTCGAAGTTTCATAAACATAAGGTTAAACCCTGCCTAAAATCCTGCAAACAAAACATGGCCTACCTGATCTCTTATCAAGTAAGCCATGTTTGTTAAAAACGAAAAGAACCGTTATCGAACTACGCCCCAGAACTCCTGCTGAACATTGATGATGTTACTTTGCGTGAACATGGGGGTAACCTCATTCTGCAGCATTAGGGATTTTGTTTCGCCCTTGATAAAGGTATCTAATGTTCTGGAAGACACGTTGGTAATCATAACATAATTGGTGTTGCCATCCGAATACTGATCTCCGATGTCATCGGCGGCCTGCTTCAACCGGCCAGAAAGCCCGCGCTTAATGTAGACCTGGATCGAGAGCAAGGCACCAATCACGATGATGATGAGGATCGTGTATTCAACGGCGCTTTGGCCCTTATTTTTTTTATTTCTTAAGAATTTCAACATAGTTATTCTCCTCCTAAAATGTCCTTTTGTTTAAGCACAGCAAAAGGATTCATGAAGATACATTTATAACCCTACTGGTGGTACGAACTCATTATACGCAAACGTTTGAGAACCAGCAGTTTCCCGGTTCCGGGTTTCATCCCTGAGGTATGATATCTTATTTTGTCCCAACTCATACCGGTCGGAACTGTTGCGTGCAATGGTGTAGTTCGTAGTTAAATAATAAGGTTCATACTGGTTCGTGCCTGTTATTCCAGCAAAATCAGCAGTTTCTGCCATATAAACTGCCGCATCGCGGATCCTGGCCTGAATAGCCCGCTGGGCATACGTCTGCATGGCAATAACCGCGGCGATGACCAGCGCGATCATCAGGGCATATTCCGCAACGTTTTGTGCTTTTTTATTCTTGATTAGTTTCCTAAACATGGATATTCCTCCTGACTAAATTTGATTTCTTTTCACAACTTAAACTCATATGATTAGTTTCGAGAGCCTCTTAATCGATTGGCCATATTGACCATGCCATCCGTCCCTGCATTGAGGGCTTTTCCAAACTCCGTATTGAAAGGTCCACCTGGCGCCAAGAATACGATTAAAGCGGCAATGACACCCGCCACCACAACAAGGTACTCGACGGTGCTCTGCCCTTTTCTTTTTCGACTTCTTTTGTTAAACATTGAGTGTTCCTCCTTCAAGGTAGAAACTATTGTAGCTTTTGCAAGCTATTTAACCAATAGCTTTTACAAGCTATTTAACCAATAGCTTTTGCAAGCTATTTAACCAATATACAATTAATTTCTGGTCATTTCCTTTTCAATCATCTGCTGGGTTGCCTGCACTGACCGAAACACATAGGTGCTCATAGCGAACATGGCTGCTGAGACTAAGGCCGCGACAATGGCATATTCAACTATATTTTGTCCTTTTGCATTCTTCGATTCTTTAATCCAATGCCCCATCGCCGCCCCCTCATGCGTTTCGCAGATGACCTTTGCCCCTTCTCTTGCAACCCGCAAGAGCGAAATCAATCACCAGGGCTACCTCTATAATGCCAGCACTTTCGGCTGGGCCCTGCCTTTTTGAGGATTTCACTACTTCAAGACCTCAAAAACTCAGGGCTATAAACCCGCCTTCCGGCAGGATAATACTCGCTGCTAATCAAAGAACATTCAAAAACAAATATCAACCCTTAAACATAAATTATTAACTCTAAAGAGGTTATACAGCTATGAAATGCTTTCAAATTATTGGGTTTGGTTTAAGACCGTTTCTAGTATAACACACGAATTTATAATTTTCAAGCCGACGAAATTAGTTTCAAAATTTCATATTCAAATCTTGATATTAATAATAATTTAAGGAAACATTTTTCCCGTCTTCATTAAAAACAAATTCTTCATTAAACACCTTCCTGGCTAGTTTAAATTCTTTACTGCTTATTGTCTTACAACTAGACGGCTCCAATTTAATCTGGATAGATTGATTTAAATAGAGAATTTTTCCCTTTAACCTCTGCAGATCTTCCAGGAAAGAATAATTATTTTCTCTGTTATAACCATATATAAAATAGTGCGTTATACAATAATCCCCAAGTGCTTTCAAAATCTCTTGAGTCACAGCATAGAAACCCTGCTGGCCTTCAAGACTCCCGGGGCTGGTCAGGACGCATTGAGATTGCGCTTCTTTAGTTTGATAGACATCGAAGATCTCTTGACAAGAAGTTGCCTCTTCGAACACATTCCCCCATCGCTGATAAAATCTTGTAATAATTTCAGCCCCTGGGATATCCTCCTTAGACAGATTGGTAACCAATCCCAAATAAGGTACCTCCGCAGGGTCATTTCGGGAAATCAGGATGCATCGATTGAGGGAAAATACCTTATTGCTTATCTCCGGAAACAGTGAGGAGTTAACCTCGATCCAATAAAAATCCTCGCCAGAAACCGGGTGTTTCCAGGAATGGGGACTTGCAGAATTTTTTTCTTTTAAAACTTTATTAAGCTCGATTTGATCGCTATAAACTGCGCTAATAATTCCCCGGGTTTTCCTGGGGATTGAAGAAAAACCCGCCAGTTCTTCATCGTTTTGATTATAAAGAGAAATTTTTTCCATTCTTTTACCATCTAAATTTTCACCCGCCAACAAAAAACCTGCCATCTCTTTAGGGAATCCGTCCTTGACGAGTATATTTTTCGGGATAAAGGGCTCCCGATTAGCGATGAGATATGTTGAGAGAAATTTCACGACCTTATCAATGGGCCACGATAAGTTCATCTCGGGACGTTTGGGCCAAATCGAGGTGAAATGCCCATCAATAAAAATCTCGGATCGATCTTCCAGGATAATCCTTAAATAAGCGACTTCTGTAAATAGAAAGGGGATTTCTTTCAGGGTTTTGCAATCTTGTTTCTTAAAATCATTAGCCGCGATTCCCATAGTGATGAGATCATACTCACTCGGCCTTTCCCTAAGCCCATTGAGCTCCCAAAGTCCTTTCCCGCGGTAATCCCTTAACTGTTCCGCGGAGTTGACACCAAAGGCCTTGCAAAACAATAAAATATCGCCCGCCTGATCTGCCTTCAGGGACTTGAGGGATTGAAACTGACCTTTAAAACATTCTCCCAATATGGATTTACCAAAAAGATCCCATTGAGCTGCTTTTAAAAATATATTCCCCATTCCCTCGGTGAGATCTTCTGGTTTGTCCGGCGCGGCGATCAGGGATCTTTCTTCTGGTTTTCTTGTTTCTTCCCCGATAAAACCTGCTATCTTAGAGCCGCTTAATGAACCCAATTTTTTTTCTGAAGGGATTTTAAATTTTTTTTCTTTTTTTGCTAAGACCGCCCTTCGGCCGACAGGACTGCTAAGATGAGCTGATTTTAGGACAGAATTGATGGAGGATTTAGAGACCGGGACCTGGAATCGATTCTGGACAATTTCTACCAGTTTGCGGCAGCTTATTTGAGGATGATCTCGTTTTTGTAAGAGGATAAACTCAACAACTTCATCTTTTAATTTGTAAGTGACCCCCATAATTTCCAGGGAATTTTATGAACCGTTTTAAAGGGATAAATTTTTCTCCAGTATAACACATGTCCAAGCTTACACAAATTTTATATTAAGGTCATCCTGGCTCTTCTGTCTTAATCTGATCCCCTAAGGTTGTTCGGGAACTTCTTATAGTGCCGATTGGACATTCAATACAAAAGTTCGCTTTCGGGAAGAATGGACTTAAACGAAATGGTTTTATAGCTTCAACACGGCCGACTACCGTATTATTTTTATCGACAAATATCGCATCTATGGCAAATCGCATAAACAGCATATGGATGGCCTGGCAATGGGTAATGATAAGGCCCTCGCCCCAGGGAAAAGCCCGCTTATTCATAAGACCAATTAATCTAGTGAAAAAAGATCGAGCGAACCTTGCCTTAGCAGAGATGACGGTCTTTTGGGTGAGATTCAAGATCCTCAAGGAAATCTCCCGGGTTATGGTTAAGCTCTCAGCGCTCTTTAAAGATGGGGGATTTAATTTTTGTCAGGAAGGAACATCTCTTTATCAATGGGCAGTCCTCGTGTCTTGAAATCCTCATAAAAGGTGGGGAGAAAACCCGTGGCGACGAATTCACCGAGCACCCTGCCTTCTTCCGTCAGCCCGGTCTGCTTAAAAACAAAGACGTCTTTAAGCTTCAGCTGAAAATCTTCTCCCAGCCCTAGCACCTCGGTGATCCCGGTAATTTTTCTTGATCCATCCGAAAATCGCGCGATATGAACGACGAGATCAATGGCAGAGGCGATCATCTCATTAATCGCTCGAACCGGCAATTCAATTCCGCTTAATAAAATCATGGAATTCATACGCACCAAAACATCTCTTGTCGAGTTGGCGTGAAGGGTTGTCAGCGAACCATCGTGCCCCGTATTCATTGCCTGCAGCATATCCAACACCTCCGGGCCCCGGCATTCCCCGATGATGATACGGTCGGGACGCATACGCAGGGTATTGATAAAAAGATCCCTGATGGTCACCCCGCCTTTTCCTTCAATATTTAGGGGACGGGATTCCAATCTTCCCCAGTGGGATTTCTTTAACCGCAGCTCCGCGGCGTCCTCAATTGTGATAATCCTTTCATTATCAGGGATAAATTGAGAAATCACATTCAAAAGGGTGGTTTTCCCGGCACCGGTTCCCCCGGAGACAATAATATTTTTCCGTCCTAAGACACAGACATGAAGAAAGTCCGCCATGGGCTTAGAAAGGCTGATATGTCTCTCCAGAAGATCTTTGAGCTCCAAACGTTCTTTCCCAAACTTTCGAATCGTGATCATAGGACCGTTTAATGACAGCGGCGGGATAATAGCATTGATTCTTGAACCGTCCGGGAGACGGGCGTCCACCATCGGCACCGATTCATCAATGCGTCGCCCTAAAGGAGCAATGATACGATCAATGATCGCCCTCATTTGAGCGCTGGAAACAAATTTTTTATTCGTAAAAATAAGCTTCCCATTTTTTTCGACATAGATTTCATCTTTATTATTAGCCATGATATCCGACACATCCGGATCCGCCAAAAATTCCTCTAAGGCCCCGAGGCCCAGGGCCTCATCCAGCATTTCACTGACGAGCCGGGTCCGATCTTCATGGGAGGCAATCATGGCACCGTGCTCCTCCATTAAAAGATTACTGATGATTTTTTCCGCGGCCGCCCGCACACTTTTTGCCTTGACGGCATCGGTCAGCGATTCAGGGGTGATCCCCTCTAGCTGCAAGCGGTCAACGAGCTTTTCATGAACCCTCTTTTTGAGAACAATAATCTCGTCTTCCATCTCTTCTGGAAGATCATCTTTATATTTTGATGTATGTTTGAAAACGCTGCGTCGTTCCCAAAATTCTCCCGGTTTGGGTAAATCTTCAGTGGAACGGACTGTCGCTACTTCCGAGGCCTGCACATAAATCCCGTCGTTTTGTAAATCCTGAGACATTTTAAAAAACGCCTCGGATATTTTGGCCTTAGGATTATCTAACACACAAGGAATCCCTCGATTAACGGCCATGCCCACAATGCGCCCATCCGAGGGGATTAAGGAAAATATCTCTATCCCTAAGACAGCCCGCACTTCCTGCCAGGCTACGCCGCCCTTACTTTCCGCCCGGTTTAAAATGATCTTTACCATTTTCGTAGGGAAATGCAGGCTTTGGAGCACATCCATGCACCACTTGATCTGATAGACCGCCAGGATATCTGGTGTCGCCACAAGACCAATCAAATTGGAACAATCAAAAACAGTAATCAGGGTTTCGCTAAAAGCCTTGCCCCCATCCACAATGACATAATCATAAACAGAGCTGGCTTTTTTAAAAAAGGGCTTGATGTTATCTGGGGTGATAAAACCGACTTGACGGGCATGATTAACGGCTGGCAAAAAGTCTACACCGCAAGAATGGGTGATGACAAACCTTTTAATATTTTCCGGCTCCTCAATCCTATCGATATTTTGGATCACATCCACTAAGGCATGGCGCGGCGACAGACTTAACATGCGCGCCAGGTCCTGGACGGTTTGGAAATCGAGGTCAATCAGCAGCACCCGATGACCCGCTGCGGACAAGGTCACGGCCAAATTAGCCGCAACGAAACTTTTCCCAACGCCGCCTTTATTGCTGAATATTGTTATTATTTTGGATCCCATGTTCACTCTCTCATTCATCTATCGACCGGGGATTCCAAAAATGATGGATTAGACTCTACCGCCAGGAAGGATAACAATGATCATGGGGGGAAAGCCCTCATGATCGTGAGACGCTCAATAACTAAATTCTGATTCTGAAGAACGGTTCAAAATGATCCTTTTGTACTATTTGCAATAATCTGTCGACCCCCCGTCGATCCATAAAAATTGCTAACCAAAATTTTGCAATATTTTATGGGATACCCCCCAGTTATTGGGGTAAATACCCCAGGTCTTCGATCACCCCTTGAATCTCTCTGCTGTAAACGATGGGGATGGTTACCATAACTTCATCTAATTCCACGTCCATAGGAAAAGGCGGAAAAGGAGCCAACAATTGGGCAGTATTTAATGCATCTTTATCAAACACACGGTGGCCTGAAGACTCTTTAACCCAAACATCATAAAGCGTGCCATCGCTGAGAATCTGAATCGTTAATTTTACGGTCCCTTCTAAACCTTTGAACTGGGCTTCGCTGGGATAGGCAATAGCCGCTAAGATCCTCTTCTGAACATTCTTGACATAAGGGATAATGTTGCTTGGATATTGGATATCGACCTGAGACGAACCAAGGGAGACCTCAGAAGATGACCAGTTCTCTTCACCGTCGTTTTTTATCCGGGGCCCTTTCTGTTTGGTTTTATGATCCCTCCCATCGCCTGATTCCGCAGACACAATCGCTCCCTTCCCTTCAGCAGCAGCACCGGTCTTGTCCGATAACATCTGTTTCTCTTGATTCCTGACGCCGGCATGATCCGCTGACTCATCATCTAAAGCTGTCTCTTTCCCCTTCCTGGAGTCCTTCGAGGATTGATTCGACATCTCGATTTCTTCTTCGTCTTCATCTCCTTCATCGGCCCCGCTTTCTACGACTGTCTTGTCTTTTTGAGTTTCTTTCTGTTCTAAGACAGTCGGGGTTAAGGAAATGACGAGCTCGGTTTCTTCTTCTGGGGTTGGTGTCGTCTTGTTGCGAAAGAGAGTCCCAACGACCGGGATGGAACTTATAAAAGGAATCCTTTTTACTTTCTCACTTTTTGCATGACGGATCAACCCCGCCAACACAATGGTCTGATTGTCATCCAGCAAGAGGTCCGTTTGCGCGGATCTGGTTACAAAGGCCACATCACCCCCTACGGCGTTCGACCGGTCCACATCGCTCACCTGCACCCCTAAGGTAATATCAATCTTTTCATCATGGCGAATGGTTGGAGTAATAGTAAGACTGATCCCGAAAGATTTGAAATTCACGTTTTCCTGAACGACCCCGCCACCCGCGCTTGCGGTCGTGGTGCGGATAGGGATCTCACCCCCAACCAAGAAACTGGCTTGTGAGCCGCTCTTCACTACCAATTTAGGCTTTGAAAGAACGCGCCCCTTCCCCTCGATAATCAAGGCATTGACAGTATTTAAGAGGGCGTTGGTTCTTCTAAAGTCGCCGATCTTAAAGAAATCCCCGATGCTCCCATCAAAGGCTGGGAGAGTTTCTGCATAATTTAAGTTAAACGCATCGGACCCGGATCCTGTTGTCCAATCAAATCCCAGCTTTTTATCTAAGGAGGCGTTGACTTCCGCAATTTGGGCATTGATCTCCACCAAATCTTCCATTTTCTCTGCTTGCACATAATTAATGATATTTTCATAAAATTTGTCGAGAATGTTATTCAGTTTCTCTGCGTCTTCATCCGAGACCTTGCCGGTCACGATAATTTTGCCCTCATATTCATTGATGTCGAGCTTGACTTCCTTAATATCCCGGGACTTAATCAATTTCTCGATTCGCTTTTTGATCACGATCAAATCATCATTATAAACACGAATAATCAATGAACGCTTCCCATGCTCATCCCAAATAAAGAGTGAGGTTTCTCCGGGTCTGCGCCCGACTAATAGAATCTCCTGATTATCGATATTAGCAAAATCCGCCACTTCGGGGTTGCTCAAGGCCACCCGGGACATATTGTAAACCTTAACGGCTTCAAGATCCCCTCGGAGAATATGAACCTCATCGACCTTTAAAGAATCCAGAGGCTCGGCAAGTCCCCAAGACGGGAAAAGGACTCCTCCAACAAGGAAAATGATGATTAATAATAAAATCCACTTATGAGACTTAAAGGAAAGCAGGATACCCATTTTATAACTCCCTCCCCCCATGAAAGATTTGAATCGAGGGCTTTTCTTCTTCCGGCTCTTGAACCTCTTCTCCCTTATCCTCTTGAACCTGCTGAGAACTAGGCATGATGTTGACACCATTTTGTTCTAAGATATATTCACTTAAAGTTTTCCAGTTGGATAGATTTAATAATCGCATCTCGGTTTCTGCCGGGGAGCGCAAGGCTAATTGCAGTCGTCCTTGCAGCTGGGCAAAGGAGATATATCCGACCTGTTCGGGATCTAAGGCCAAGGTGATATTAAGTGCATCCGCCCGCATTTGCTGATCATAACTTCCCGCAGGTTGAAGATTAGATCCAACCGCCAAAATCTTAACGTTTTGAAAAAGCATGGTTATGACGCGGTCTATCTCTTTTGATTCTTCCGATTTAGGCACATTAAGATGGGCTAAAATATCCACATAATCTCCGGGGTTGAGCAGCCCTCCCACCGCAGCTAGAGAGTCAATGCGAATGGTCACGGCTCTTTTCCCAGGAGGTGTCTTTAAAGGTAAGGAGCCCCATGGCGCACCAGGGGCAGCTTGAACTTGGAGCTTCTGCTGAGCGGAAATTTCCCTTAAGACGATCTGTTCTTTAGAGATGTTATTGACCTCTCGCTCTAATTTCGACATTTGTTGTAAAATGGGCTGTAATTGATTTTTTTGGTAATCTCGCGCCAATTCTTCCGTTCTTTTGCTGATACTGGTTTCAATATACTTTCCCGTTAATAAAGCAGCGATTAACCCCAACAGAATGGCCAGAATCAAAATGGCGATCTGTTTCTTGTTCTCTATATTCATGGCTTATTTCCTTCTAACACTAACAACTTTTCATTAATCTGCACTTGAGTCTTACTTTCCAGTTCTTTAATATAATCCAATATGACTTGTCGTTGTTTTAAGGCTAACAACCCTTCCATTAACTCATCTTTGATTTCTGAAAAAGCGGCCTGTTTGCCCCCGGCTTTATCTTCCAATTTTATAATGTAATATCCTTCCGGCCCCTTGAAGACATGACTAATATCTCCGGCTTCCATGGTAGATAATGCAGCCCGCATTTGGGGGAAAGGGAGATCCGCAATCTTCCCAAGATCACCACCCTTAGCCGCGCTTTTGCTGATGGATTTCTCTCGAGCAACCGTCGCAAAGTCTACCCCTTTTAAAAGATCAATCAATATGGCCTTGGCGTCCTCTGGCTTCGTCACAACTATCTCGCGAACCTTCCATTGTCCTGGCTCTATAAAATCATTTTTATTCTGATTATAATATTCCTGCGCCTCGGTCTCGTTAATCTGAATCCCTTCTGTCAGCTTAGTAGCGACTTCCCGCACATATAAGGTGCGTTTGAATTCCTCAATCGCCTCATTAATATCTTGCCGCTTTTCCAACCCTGATTTCTCAGCGTCCATAACCAGCAATTGCTGTCGAATCAGCTCCTCTAAAACAAGCTTTTTTGAATTTGGATCATTGACATTAAGTTCGGGAAGGATATTTTTCAAATTGGCGAGTCTTTCATTAAATTTTTCAATCGTGATGCTCCAATTTCCCACCTTGGCTAAGACATTAGCAGGCAGTGTCTCGGGGGGTGCGCTTTTCACAACGGTATTTTGAATGGCCGGGGTTTTATTGGCTTGTTCTTGATTGGGCTTTGAAGATACTTCCTCTTTATTTTTATCCTTAGAGAAAAATGCTTCTTTATAAGTTGCTAAACGTTCACATCCGATAACACTAAGACCT
>CAYJUK010000033.1:0-16326 GCA_964373335.1 uncultured Planctomycetales bacterium
GCTAAGCAGTTAACCTGGGTAACTGGGTTCTCGGGTTCGAATCCCGACCTCTCCGTATGTAATCCCGCCTACTCTATCAGAAGTCCTGAGGATAGAATATTCAAACCTGCCATAATTCCTCAACATCATTTTAATCAATGAGATAAGATTTTTAAGTTTTTGCTGGCAGTCTTTTCCGGGACTTTTATAATGAATCTATATTTATATGACTTTAATCAAAAATTTAGGCAACAAGGTAAAAGGTCTTCTGCCCGGGATACTCTTATTTATGGGCTGTGTGTTTCAAGACAAGGCGGGTTGGACATGGCCGGAAGGTCTTGCTAAAGACCGGGTCATTGAGAAAGAATTGAAATGTATTGCCGGTTATGCTCATGAAAACAGGGATTTTATTTGGGAAGAAGTCTGCTATAACTTCGAAACTGAAATAGAAAAAAGAGCCAGATTAATGATCATCGATGAAGAATTGGATCGGGTCTCTGCGGAGGTAAAGTCAAATAGGTCTCATGATAGGAAGGATGTTCTTAAGAAGACAAGGACAATAGATTTCAAGAGACCTCCAGATGAGCAGGGGATAAAAAGATATGATGAAAACTACCGTAAAGAGAGAAACGATGATTGGCGTGAGGATATTTTCCGTACCCTTACAGAAGACGAACCTCCTATCCCGCCAGAACATTTTCTTGATGCCTATAGACCGCTTCTTAATCGGGGTTCACGATTCAATATCAGTTCCGGCTTTCGCCGAGATGATTTGCAATGGAGCATCGCCGATTCGGATGGAAGTCCGGATGTTTTGTCCGAATTAACCTGGAGCAACCTGGCCATCCAGCAGATCAAAGCGTCGGCAAATCTGGAATACAACCGTTTTGTTCTCGATGGCATTCTGGCTTATGGGGATATATTTGCCGGGAAAAATCAGGATTCGGATTATCTTGTCTCCGGGCACGGATTGGAATTTTCACGTTCCAATAATAAATCCAATGACGGTGAGGCTTGGGATGTGAGTGGGGCCCTGGGTTACCGATTTTTAGTTGGTCCGGGAGAAGATCTATTTGTCGTTAATAACTTGTGGGTGACGCCATTGCTCGGTTATTCTTACCATAAGCAAAATCTGATTATGACGGATGGTTTTCAAGACTTAGATCCTTTCAGGCTCATTGGGATCACCGGGGCCTTTAGCGGCTTGCATAGCCGCTACCGCGCCCGCTGGCAAGGCCCCTTTGGAGGGATTGAGATGATCGGGCAACGCCATCGTCTGACCGGGATGCTGCGGATTGAATATCATTATGCCGATTACTATGCCTGGGCAACCTGGAACCTGCGCTCGGATTTTGCCCAGCCAAAAAGTTTTGAACAGGAGACTACAGCCCGAGGTTTTATCTATCGATTAGCAATGGAATATGATCTTTCTCCTCGGTGGAGTATCTTAGCCTCCGTGGACTTACAGAATTGGAATGGACAGAGTGGAAAAGACCGCATTTTTTTAAGTTCCGGAGGGACCTCCACAACACGGTTGAACGGCGTGACCTGGGACTCCCTGGCCGTCATGTTAGGGGTGACTTTTTGGTTAAACCCTTTAGAGAGGGGAAATGGATATGATCGACAATAAATATATTTTTTTATCTTTCGTTTTATTTTTGCTTCTTTCGGAAAAAGACCTTAAGGCCTATGCAGACAATGTCTCTCAGCCGTTCAATCGTGATCAGATTGTTGCCCGGGAGATGGAATGCATCACGAAGCACCGGCAAGAAAATCAACCCTTGGAATGGGAGCAAGTCTGCTATGCTTACGAGGATGAGGAGGACTTCTTGTCTGATCGCAAGGCCTCGGTCACGGTCGATGAAAGCGGTTACGTAACCGTGGAGGATGAAGGGAGAAATAGCCACGGTTTTAAGAAAACAAGAGAAACAATGAGTGAGGAGAAACCCGACTGGGCAGAAACTGAGGATGTCTCGGAAGAGGATTGGGCCGCGGTTGTAAATCGTGACGATGATCTGTTTTATCATGAGGAGGAACTCTTTGAGGCAGATCAGAGACCACTTCTGGAAGAAGGGGATCTCGAAGAGGAGTTGTTAAGGGAATTGAAAAGTCAAGGTGCGGTTAAAAGCGGGCTTTTTGATCGTGAAGATCCTTTGAATTTAATAGAGTTTGGGACAGAGACATCTTATATTCATTATCGGGAGACGGGGATCATGCGGCAGAAAGGGGCAATGTACGGAATCTTCGGGGCCTATACCCATCGCTTTTCCGAGAATCAGCATATCCGCTCTCTTCAGGATATCTTTTCCGGTACCAACAAGATCAATATGTTTCGGTTCGATGGGAAATTCAGTTATGGATGGGTCGATTACAGTTCGGAAAGGACCGGGGAAGACGAAGGGATCCGAGATTATCTGCTGGAGGCCCGGGCGGTTGCGGGATACGATCTCCCCTTTTGGCCGGCCTCTCGTTTAACCCCTTATCTAGGGATCGGGTACCGTTATCTCAATGATGATTCCGCGGGAAGACGCACCACCACCGGTCATTTCGGCTATGAACGGGAATCCCGCTATGTTTATATACCTTTAGGGTTGGAATTCTCCTCGGATCGCTCCAACAACTGGACGGTTGGCGTGACCACAGAGTATGATATTTTTTTGGGCGGTAAGCAGCTGAGTCATTTAGGCGACGCCGTTGCCGGTCTTAACACGGTAGAGAATGAACAAAGGGATGGGTGGGGCTTCCGCGGGGCGGTCCGATTGATGAAGCGCAATGAAAATATTGATTTCTTCTTTGAGCCTTTTATGCGGTATTGGAAGATTGATGATTCTGAGATTTCGCTTCTCACCTATCAAGGTGTGGCGGTGGGATATGGTCTGGAACCAGAAAATAAATCCACCGAATACGGATTAAAATTAGGATTCAATTATTAATCAAAGGATATTCCTTCCTTAACTGATCAAAAATCCTTCCTTATTACAAATGAGTTTCCTCACAGAAATAATAGCCATATGAATGATTTGATTACCCAAATCGCGCAGGAATTAAATATTAAAGCCAAAAATGTGGTGTCCGTTATCCAGCTTCTGGAGGGAGGGGCCACCATCCCCTTTATGGCTCGTTACCGCAAAGAAGTTACCGGGGGATTGGACGAAGTCACCTTGACCACCATCCGCGACCGGCGGCATCAATTGAAGGAGCTTAAGGAACGAAGGCAAAGTATTTTAGACTCCCTGATGGAAAGGAATCTCCTGACCGAGGAATTGCAGAAAAAGATTGTCTGCGCGCTAACAATGACTGTTCTGGAAGATATTTATCTGCCCTATCGACCCAAGCGCCGGACGCGGGCGACGATTGCCAAGGAAAAAGGACTGGAACCGTTGGCAAAACTTCTCTTCAGCCAGGAGGATCATTGGGATCCATTGACGGAGGCCCGGAAATATATTGATCCCGCCAAACAGATTGCCGGTGCTGAGGAGGCCCTGGCCGGAGCAAGGGATATCATGGCTGAATGGATGAATGAAGATGCCGTTGCCCGCGCCAGCATGCGGCATCTCTTTGAGACCAAGGCTGTCTTCACCGCCAACGTTATTCCGGGGAAGGAACAAGAGGGGATCAAATATAAAGACTATTTTGACTGGCAGGAATCGGCGAAGTCTATCCCTTCTCACCGTCTTTTGGGGGTGAGAAGAGGCGAAAAGGAGTCGGTCCTCACCCTGCGCGTTTTACCTAAAGAAGCGGAGGCCATGGATATTTTAGCAGAACTGTTTATCCAGAGAAAAAATCGCAGCTCCGAACAAGTCCAGTTGGCGGTCCGCGATTGTTACAAGCGGCTTCTTTCTCTGGCAATGGAGACTGAGATCCGTCTGCTGACGAAGAAGCGCGCCGATGACGAGGCTGTTAAGATCTTCGCCTCTAACCTGCGCCAGCTGTTGATGGCTCCCCCGTTAGGACAGCAAAGAGTTATGGCAATCGATCCGGGGATACGGACCGGAAGCAAACTGGTCTGTTTGGATGAACAAGGACAATTGCTGGCCGATGCCACGGTTTATCTGCAACATTCTGCCGAGGAGACCCGAAAAGCAGAAAGGCTGATCCGGGACTATTGCGATCGCTATAAAGTTAAGGTTATTGCCATTGGGCATGGAACCGGCAGCCGGGAGACGGAGTCCTTTGTGAGGGGCCTCAAAATTCCAGAATCGATCAAGATTATTTTGGCCAGTGAAACCGGGGCATCGATTTATTCTGCCTCGGATGTGGCTCGCGAGGAATTTCCGGATAAAGATGTCACGGTGCGAGGGGCTATTTCCATTGGGCGCCGCTTAATGGATCCCTTGGCAGAGCTGGTCAAGATCGAACCCAAATCGATCGGCGTGGGACAATATCAACACGATGTGGATCAATCCCTTTTAAAAAATGCTTTGGATGATGTGGTCATCAGCTGTGTGAATCAGGTGGGGGTAGAAGTGAATACCGCCAGCAAACAGTTAATGACCTATGTTTCCGGGATCGGCCCGGTTTTGGCCAAGCATATTATTGATTATCGCAATGACCATGGCCCTTTCCGATCACGTCAAGGGCTTCTGTCCGTCTCCGGGCTGGGACCCAAGGCCTTTGAACAGGCCGCCGGATTCTTACGGATCCGGGATGCGGAGAATCCCTTAGACGCCAGCGCCGTTCATCCGGAAAGCTATTTTATTGTGGAACAGATGGCACGAGACCTCAAGAGTTCTATCCCTGATCTGATTAGAGATGAACAGCAACGCAGCCTGATCAAGCCGGAGAATTATCTGACCGGCAGCATTGGACTTCCGACCTTGAATGATATCTTAAAAGAATTGTCCAAACCCGGACGCGATCCCCGGGAGCCTTTCCAGATATTCACTTATCAGGAGGGTATCAATTCCCTTCAGGACTTAAAATCAGGGATGAAACTGCCCGGGGTAGTGACCAATATTACCGCTTTCGGGGCATTTGTCGATATCGGTGTGCATCAGGATGGATTAATCCATATCAGCCAGATGTCAGATCGTTTTGTGAAAGACCCTCGGGAGGTGGTCTCGATTCACCAGAAGGTCATGGTCACGGTCTTGGAAATCGACAAGGAACGTCAACGCGTCGCGTTATCATTACGGCAGCATTTTCCGCTGAAGCGGTGTTGACAATCCTTTCTTAAACATATAACATAGGACGCGTTAAAATAATAATTAATAGAGAATTAAAAAAAACTCCTAATTCCACCCCATGCCTCTTCGAATCGCGATAACAGGTTCAAACGGATTAATTGGAACGGCTATCCTTAATCGTTTCCTTAAGGAAGGTCACACCGTGACTCGTATCGTCCGTCCTTACTCTCCTGCCTCATTAGGAGGTTTAAGTATCACCTGGGATTCCCAAAACCGTCAGATAGATCAAGAAGGGTTAGAAGGACATGATGTGATTATTCATCTGGCTGGAGCCAATGTGGCGGAAAGACGCTGGTCTTCTCAATGGAAGGACCAGATGTGTTTTTCCCGGATTGAAGGGACGGAATTTTTGTGCACGGCTCTTTCCCAACTGAGAAATCCCCCGCACACATTTTTTTGTGCCTCCGCCGTTGGATATTATGGAAATCACCCCGAACATGTTGGGATAGATGAGATGGATACCCAGGGACAAGGTTTTTTGGCGGATCTTTGTGGCCAGTGGGAAAGGGCAACGGAGCCAGTACAGCGGATGGGCATGGGCGTGATCCCAATGCGGTTTGGTTTGGTGCTGAGTAAAAAGGGAGGGGCTTTGGCCAAGATGCTTCCCATCTTTCAAAAGGGTCTCGGAGGTGTCCTGGGATCGGGGCGTCAGATCATGAGCTGGATTGCCTTAGAGGAGATTCCCGCGATCATTTTATATTTGCTGAAAAATGTCTCGGTCACGGGGCCGGTGAATTTTGTCTCTCCCCATCCTGTTTCTCAGGCAGAGTTTGTCCGTACCCTCGGGGAAGTGCTGCGTAAACCAACCGTGCTTCCGGTCCCTGGTTTTATCTTGAAATTAATCTTGGGGCAGATGGCAGAGGAGATGTTATTATCCGGAGCCCAGGTTGTACCCCGGCGTGTAGAGGAGATAGGTTATCAGTTCGCTTACCCGCATCTGAAAAGTTCCTTAGAATCTATTCTGCTTTAATCTTATGTCTTATTTAGTCCTAGCGCGAAAATATCGTCCTTCCATCTTTGCCGAAGTGATTGGCCAAGAGCATATCACCGATATCTTAACCAACGCGATCCAAACTGAAAAGGTCGCTCATGCCTATCTTTTTTGCGGACCGCGGGGGACCGGGAAGACGTCCTGCGCCCGGATCCTCGCGAAGTCTTTGAATTGTGAACAAGGGTTCACCTTGACTCCCTGCGGTCAATGCGCGTCTTGTCAGGCCATTGTGAAGGGGACAAGTTTTGACGTTCTGGAGATTGATGCCGCCTCGAACCGGGGGATCGATGAGATCAGGTCATTGCGGGAAAATGTCAAATTTGCCCCCAGTCTGGGACGCTATAAAATTTATATCGTGGATGAAGTCCATATGTTAACCTCGGAGGCCTTTAACGCCCTTTTAAAGACCCTAGAGGAGCCGCCTGAACATGTCATCTTCATCCTCGCCACCACCGAGGTGCATAAACTGCCCACCACGATTATTTCCCGCTGCCAGCGGTTTGATTTTAAACGGCTGTCGGTTAAGACGATCATTTCTTCCTTAAAAGAGATTTGTCAAAAGGAACAGTTTAATTTTGATAAGGAGTCGTTGTTTGCCATTGCCAAGGCCGCCGAAGGAAGTCTGCGGGACGCCTTAAGTATCTTGGATCAATTGAGCGTGATCAGCCAAAAGGTCATTAAAGCCGAGGATGTCTTCTCCATGCTGGGGATCGTGGAAACAGAGATCCTGCTGGATCTCATCGAGGCCATCGGCAGCAAGGATTGTGCTCAGGGACTGCTGCTTTTAAATAATATCTTTGACCGGGGCAAGGATTTGAAACAATTGACCCGCGATTTAACCGAACACTTTCGGCATCTGCTCATTATTAAGGTAGGAGGGAAGTCGCTGGGGCGGCTGGTTGATTATCCAGTGGAGATCAAGGAAGTGCTTTTACAAAAATCAGAACGATTTACCTTGGCCGAGATCTTAAATGCCTTGGATCTCCTGATCAAGACCCAGGATGTGGCCAGGGTGATTGAATCCAATCGTATCCCCTTAGAGATCGCGATCGCTAAGTTAACTTATCAGGGTGAACAGCCTTCGGAAAATCACGGGAGCGAGACCTTTCCACCGGAGACGTTGTCCAAAAGGCCTTCTCATCAAGACAATCCAACCCGTGAGCCAGGTGGCCGCGGACTTCAATCTCTCCCATCTCAGAGTCCTGCTCAAAAAGCGGACAATCAAGGGCTTCAAGACATTGTACCTCAGGACTCCCCCGTAAAAAAAAATGATGAAATCAAACTCGGCCCTGCCGCGGAAGATTCTTCAGCCAAGATGAGTCCTGAGCAGGAGACCTCTCTTCATTCCGTGATTCTGGGAGAAGAGATGACGATTGAAAGAATACGGAGGATCTGGGATACCTTAACCCTGGCTGTCAGCCAGAAAAAGATGTCCGTTGCCACTTATCTGCAGGAAGGGGTTCCCTGTGCCATGGAGAATGAACAATTGATCATTGGGTTTCCTCAGGCGATGGCCTTTCAGAAGGAATCACTGGAAGATAAAGAAAATAAGACATTGGTCGAAGAGGTCTTTTCCGTTAAATTGAAACGGCCATTGCGGATTAATTACAGGCTGATGGATGGTCTTGAGCGCAGTGAGCAGGACACCATCGTGAAGAAAACATTAGATGTTTTTAAGGGCAAGGTCACGGGCCGCTGGCATAATGAATAGAGCGCATGAGTTATCCTAAACTAATTGAACAATTGATTGAGGCGTTTGTAAAGTTTCCTGGTATCGGCCGCCGGAGCGCGGAACGGATCGTGTTTTGGCTGTTAAACCAGCCGCAAAATGAGGTTAATCGGTTGTGTCAAAATATTGAACAGCTGAAGGAAAATCTGCGATTCTGTGCCGATTGCCAAAATCTGACAGATCAAGAGGTGTGTGTCCTTTGCAGTAATCCCCATCGGGATCATCAAGCGATCTGCGTAGTTGAAAACGCGAAAGATCTGCTGGCGATCGAACGGTCCGGGGCTTACAAGGGATTGTATTATGTCCTCTGGGGAGCCCTGGCTCCCACGGAAGGACGGGGACCTGAGGACTTGAAACTGGATTCGTTATTTCAGCTGATTCAGAAGCGCGGGATCAAGGAACTCATCATTGCTACCGATCCGGATACGGAAGGGGAGATGACGGCGATCTACATTAGCAATCAGGCCAAGCCATTGGGGATCAAACTCACCCGGATCGGTTTTGGGATCCCGATGGGCAGCGCGGTAGAATACGCCGATTTATCGACCTTGAGTATCTCTCTGACGTCCAGGCGGGAGATCAATTGAGCACAACGTTGACAATTGTTGATTCTTAATTATAATGAACCCCCACGGAGAGAACCCGGGATCCGGGTGAAATCCTCGAATAGGATTGTTCTTTACAATATGATTTAATTCCCCTGTAGCTCAGTTGGTAGAGCAAGTGGCTGTTAACCACTGGGTCCGAGGTTCGAGCCCTCGCGGGGGAGTTTTTTCGGGTTAGGGTGAGCAATCGCCCTAACCCACTTATTTTACAACAGTTATGAGGTTCGAGTTTTGATCAAAATCAAGGTCAAAAACTACCGCTCGGATATCCGGGGGAACCAAATTAATTTTACGCCTCGTTCGGTATCATCCGGGCGAGGTTTTTTTATTTTCAAGATTTATTTTGTAAGGATACTCAAATGAAGATTTTAAAAAAATATTTTGAAAGTAATTATTTGCCTATTCTTTTGTATGTTCTTGCGTTTTCTTTAACTATTACTTGTGCTGGTTTATGCCGATCGCTGGTTTTATCAATGGTAATGATGGGGATCACTTCAGTTCTTTTTATTGGAATAATAATTGCTTCGATCTTGAACTTCACAAAGAAACGCTGGAAGAACGGTTTACTCAATTTAGGTTATATTTTTTTATCTGTGATAATTACGGTCATTGGCTTTGGATTTTTTGTTGCGTCATCAATGTTTGGCCCGAGTGAAGATAAATTTGCTAACAACCTTACTATTCCTAATAACATTGATATTACTGAACCAAAGAATTGGAGCGAGGAATCTTCCAGCTCACAAGAAGATACATTTCAAAGAAGCCTCTTAGATACGCTTAAAGTCGCAGGAGATGATGATTCTTCCGTTTCTGCAGAGCTCTCTTCATTAATTAAACTGAATCGTAATGAGCCCGATATTATTAAGCGCTATCTTGCCACTAGCCCTGCTTGGCGAGTATTCAAGGAGCGTGGAGATCTATTTGCAACGCGAAGATGGATGATAGGTTCTCAATGGCGCTATACTCTTCATGGTTATTATACTCGTTCTGATCTTGACCGTTTTCCGGATCAAGGAACTGATTATTTTCAGAATAGAGTTACTCTTGGATTTTCGGGTAAAACTTGGGGAAAAGGTTCCAAAACGACAACACAATTAAGCCAAGGGCAAACAGCCAATTTAGTTTTATCACTGGGCAATCAGATGAATGAAAGCCATTGCGTAATTAATGCTGATGGTTTATTTGTGGAAGTGTTTGAACAATCTAAGGCGAAAGAGCGTCGTTTGACAAAAGCGGCGTTAACTTATCTTGAGAAAGAATTTACCCCGTTGTTGCAGCAGCCCACGTGGGACAAAATTAAAGAAATAATTCCTCCTAACAGCATTAAGAATGGTGAACCTTTAATTCGGCTTTGGAATTCATTTCAACCAGGTCTTTATGATTCCGAAATTTGGGTTAATTGAGGAGACCCCGGCATGATTTATCTTAAAGCATTTGAAGTCACAAAGAACTATCCTTTATCGGTTGATAGTTTGAAAGAGTACTCAAATGAATGGGTTGGGTGGTCGAATAATCCTAGTGAATTATTCTTCTCGAACACCAATTTTACTATTTATGAAGGAGATTGGGGAAAGCCTTATGCGGCACGTTTTGAAGTGTGGTTTGTCCCAGATTCAGGCGCTTCAGAACGAAAACTTACGGAGAAAGTATTTAAAATTGAAGGCTGGCAAAGATAATTATTTGGCAAATTATACCAGAAGGCGGAAATTTTATTGGTGGGAAGTTTGGGGCTTGTTTGGATAAGTCGAATCGAGTTTTTCGGTGCTTTTTGAAAGAGAATTGAGCATTTTGAGTATACAAGGGTTCCCCAGGATATCCGGTCGGGGAGTTGATATTGACAATCATAAGGAAACTAGATTTTCGTCAAGCGCCTCCTCCGCTGAGGCCTGGGTGAAGCGCATTAGTTTTCAATTTGTCAGAAGGATAAAAATGAAAATCATAATTGGGATATTAACAATTGATGAGCTTAAACAAATGGCGGCTGGCTTGTTTGGAAATTTGGTAAAGGCTGTCGTGGATGTAGATAGAGAGCTTATCGCGGTCGATGCCGAACTTCACGCGGATCTGGAAGCGCTACTTATCGAAAATGGCTCGAAGCAGAGAAGTCTTTGGGGAATCAATCTTTATCCGGAAATTCTGGATGAGGATTTTATCGAATTTGACTCAATGATTAATATGCGCCCATCTCAGGGCAACCGAAGCCGCGGAGTGGAAGATGAAGGACTACGCAAGAAAATTATCGACGTTGTCGTTAAAAGGATTAAACGATGAGTGATCAACATAAAGATCTTGCTGCTGGGCGCTGGAAAGAGTTGTCTTTCATTGAGCAAATGGCAAATATTGGAAGCGAAATAGAACGCGCTTTGAACTGGCGAACCAAGAAAAATGTTGATTATAGTCAGAAAGCGTTTGAGCGCGCTCTTGAGCTTGTGGATTTAACCTTGAATAGCGCCACCGACATGGCTCGTTTAAAAGAGCTTGCCCGGGTCCGTGAGGCTTTTGTAGATTTTTTTATCGGCTCAAATCAGTATAGGTCTACCGAAACATCTTGGAGGGGATATTTTTTGCCTTTTGCCTATGCTGCGCGGCTTCACCATTGAGAAGCAGGGTCTGTCCCTGGGGCCATTGAAGATGTCCCGAAACGATTTCGCGGGTAGGATGTCCTAAGAAACCGCAAATGTCTTAAAAGAAAAGACCGAAACGCCCCCAAAATGGCCAGAAAATGGCTTGCGGTATTGGGCATATCTATTTATAATACACACTACTTTATAGATAAAAGATTATGTCTCAACGAATAAAAGAAATAGAAATTCCTGCCAGTAGAGAAGTTATTGCTGAAAAAATTGAGTCTTTTATTGCCCCATGCCCCACCTAGAACCAATTCACTATAGTAAATTTTGTAAATTTTTAGAATATGAAGATTGTAGGATTAAACGACATAATGGCTGGCTCTTATATTTGGGAAAGGAGTTTTTTCAGAGAAGCGCTGCGATTAGCATAAAGGAGTAACACCTTTCTTACTCAAAAATTGATCCAAAATTTTTAGGGTCTTTATCAAAACCAAAAGGAGGAAACATGGCTTATCAACAAGGTGGTGGATACGGCGGGCGTCCCCGGGAGATGCACAAGGCGATCTGCGCGGACTGTAAAAAGGAGTGTGAAGTCCCCTTCAAGCCCAGCTTAGACCGTCCGGTCTATTGTAGGGAGTGTTACTCAAAGCACAAGGATGGCGGCCGCTAAAAAGGTCGATTTCGCTGCTAGATAATAGCTGTTCAACCAGACACGGAATTCTTGCATTAACGAGATTCACATAAAAGCCCACCAGATTTTGGTGGGCTTTTATGTGATGATGGATGTGTCCCGTTTTTTTAATGAGATACGTATCCCTAGGACACCGTCAAATCAAGAAAATTTCTCCCTACGGTCGTCATATTTTTTTTCTGTCTAGGGGAGGAATTTTCAGCAGTTAGTGGAATTTTATATACTTTCCTATACTGTAAAAAATAATAGTGACGGTGTCCTGGAGCAATCGAAAATAGAAAATTGAGAAATATTGACATCGTCCTCGATTGCGATCCATTTTCGATTCTCGATTTTCAAGAATGGCATATATTCGTGTTAAAACTAACCTTACAGTCTACTAGAACCATTTTTATTGCTGGGGACTTTTTGTTGATGCGTTCCGGCTTAGGCGATGCCGATTGTCAGCACCTTTGATGGGGATGCGGAGGGATGGACAGCCGATGGAGCAGCGGTTTCGCGTGTGGTTGCCGGGGGAAACACGAGGTAAATATGATGAAAATTACTGGAATCTATAAATGTGACGTCGCAGCCAAACGGGAACTGCCGTTGTTCCTTTCCAAAATCCGCGCCGGGTTTCCATCGCCTGCGGACGATTACCTCGATAAGAAACTCGACCTCAATGAGTTTTTGATCAAGCATCCGGCCTCAACGTTCTTCGTGAAAGTGAAGGGCGATTCGATGATCAAGGTTGGGATTCACTCGGGCGATATCTTGGTGGTTGACCGCTCGCTGGAGCCGAGGGATAAAAAAATCGTCATCGCGGTTCTCAATGGCGAGTTTACGGTCAAGCGTGTTCAAAAGATGAAGGATCATTTGTATCTGGTTTCCGAGAATGACGATTATCCGCCCATGGAAATCAAAGCTGAGGTGGATTTTGAGGTCTGGGGAGTCGTTGTCCATGTCATCCACACCGTCTAGAATCTTTGCCCTTGTTGACTGCAACAGTTTCTACGTTTCCTGCGAACGAGTGTTCAATCCTTCCGTCAATAACCAGCCGGTCGTTGTGCTTTCCAATAATGACGGCTGCGCCATCTCGCGTTCCAACGAAGCCAAGCGGATCGGCATTGCCATGGGCGCCCCGATATTCAAGTGCGAGGATATCGTCAGAAAGCATGACGTGAAGATTTTTTCGGCTAATTTTGTGCTGTACGGCGATATGTCAAACCGTGTTATGGCTGTCCTGTCGAATTTCACCCCGAATCTTGAGATCTATTCAATCGATGAGGCGTTTCTTTCTTTGAACGGGTTTGAGCATCTTAAGTTTGAGGATTACGCGCGGAAAATCAGGGCCGAGGTTAAAAAATTGACCGGGATCCCTGTTTCCATCGGGGTGGCCTCAACGAAAACCCTTGCCAAGATTGCCAATCATTTCGCGAAGGACCATTGGGAAACCAACGGTGTTTTTTGCCTTTTGGATGAAAAAATAATTGATCGCTATCTGGCCCAGACTCCGGTTGGGGAGATCTGGGGAATAGGAAGGGAGAAGGCGGTGTTCTTAAACCGGCACGGGATCCAGGATGCCCTGCAGTTAAAGAATGCCACTGACCGATGGATACAAAAACATCTTACTATTGTGACTCTACGGACAGTCTGGGAACTGCGCGGCATTTCCTGTCTGACTCTTGACGAGACACAGCCGAATAAGAAGGCCATCGGCACCTCGCGTACGTTCGGCTATGAGGTCGATAATCTCGCCGAGATGGAAGAGGCGGTCTGCGCCTATATCGCGAAATCGGCCGTAAAGTTACGCAGACAGAAATCGCTGGCGGGTTTTATACAGGTTTCCATTGAAACGAATCCTTTTAAAGAAGGGGCATTTTACTGTAATTCGGCCGGCATCGATGTCAGCCCGCCGACAGCGGACACCCCGCGCTTGATGGGTGTCGCCAAAGGACTGCTAAAAACAATTTACCGTGAGGGATTGAAGTACAAAAGCTGCGGGATCATTTTGACGAATCTTTCTCCCGAAACATTAGGACAGGGATATCTGTTTGATATGATTTATCAGAACCCCAACTCCGAATTAGAAAATAATCCTCTCCTCAAGAGCTCGACGAGTGAAATTTCTCATCCAGTGGGTGAGGCACTGCCCGTTGAAAAAACATTTCTAATTCAGAGTTGGGGTCAGAAGAGTCCCCGGAAAAGGCTGATGGAGATCATTGACAAGCACAACGCGCGGACCAATTCAGGCAGATTATTCTGGGGTTCAGAAGGGTTAGGCAAACCGTGGTATATGAAGCAGGCGCGCAGATCAAAACGCTTTACCACCAGATGGGATGAGCTTTTGGAGATCAATATTTAGCCATGTGCGGACGATTCTCACAGACGAAATCAAGGCCGGAAATCATCAAACGGTTTAACGTAAAAGAAATACCAGACGGGATCGAGAGACTTTTCAACATCGTCCCTCAGCAGAGTATCCCGGCCATATTAAACGAATCGTCCGCTGAGGTTTCCTTAGTCAGATGGGGGATTATTCCCTCCTGGGCCAAAGAAGAGAAGACACAGTATCGCATGATTAACGCCCGGGCAGAGACTCTGCTAGAAAAACCGGCGTATAAACGGTTGATTCAAAAAAAACGATGCCTGATTATCGCCGATTCGTTTTATGAATGGTCTGCCTCGCCAAAATCCTTAAACGGTTCGGCTTTGCCAGACCAATCTCTTCACAGCCAAGGGCGAAAGCACTTTGGCGAAGAAGGATGGAATAAGACGTACGAGAGGAAGATCCCCTACAGGATCATGCTGAAAAGCGGGGATTTATTTTCGTTTGCCGGATTATGGGATTTGTGGAAGCAGGGAGACAAGACCATTTTCAGCTGTTCGGTAATTACCACTTCCTCTAATCAGCTGCTGGCAAAAATCCATGACCGGATGCCGGTCATACTACCAAGGGAGAAGGAAAGGGAATGGCTGTCAGATATTCCCGTTGAAAAAGCCCTGCAACTCTTAAAACCCTACGCCAGCGATGAGATGAAGTGTTATGAGATATCACTCAAAGTGAACAATCCGTTAAATAATTCGGCTGAAATCATCCTGCCGGTTTGATAAAAGGACATGGGAAACAAGAAACCATAGCCGATATCCGCAATAAACTGACAGTTTCGAAGGTAGTCTGGGGGGTGAGTAATCGGAAAGAAGGTGCCCCCTTCGATCCGCGTGGCCAGGGGGATGGCGGATAAAAATTATGCAACGATCAGATCACTCCAAGGTGTTATCTCCGCCCAAAGGTTTTGTGACCCTGGAGAAGACTCAACACCACGCAGAGATTCTTTCGAATCGTGTCCGTAAGCGTTTCGCTCATCTCTCCCGGCGTTTCAAACGCCAGGGCATCGACTGTTTCCGTTTGTATGACTGGGACATCAAGGAGGTCCGCGCGGTGGTGGACTGGTACTCGGGGCACGTGGTAGTTGGGGAATACGTGCGGCTGCAGACCGGACCGCAATGGCTTCCCCAAATGGCAGCGGCCGTAGCCGAGGCCCTGGGACTTCCTGCTGACCGGGTGCACGTGAAGCGCCGTCGCACGGCTGCCGCAGAGGGGCCGCGCTATCCCAAGGTGTCCAGCCCTTCTCAATTAACTGAACGCTTCAAGGTGCGCGAGCGAGATCTTTCCTTCTGGGTGAACCTGGATGATTTCCTGGATACCGGGTTGTATTCGGATCACCGGGACACGCGCGTCATTATAGGAAAGCTCGCCACTGGTAAGGACTTCCTGAACCTGTACGCTTACACCGGCGCATTCACTTGTGCCGCGGCGGCTGGCGGCGCCAAGACTACGGTTACGGTTGACCGCTCTGAAACCTACCTCAACTGGGCGCGGGACAACCTGGAGTTAAACAGACTATGGGGGCAACAGCATACCTTGATAAAATCCGATGCCGCTCAATATCTGGCAAAGGCCTATCTCGAAGGACGGCGATTCTCGCTGGCATTCATTGACCCGCCATCGTTCTTTCAGGACCGGAACAAAGGGATGTCTTTCGACATCAACTCAGACCACCCGGCCCTGATTCGGAACATCCTGAAGGTGATGACTCCCGGATCCCCGGTCTTCTTTTCAACGAACCACCAGCGCTTTGAACCCCGTCTGGATGGCCTTCCGGTAAAGGATCTCATCGAACTGACGCCAGCGACTATCCCCGAGGATTACCGCAACCGGCGCATTCATCGCTGCTGGCGAATGACGGCAGGATAATCGCACCGTTTCAATAGCGGAAAAAATATCATCAATCAGTACCTGGAGATCGTACTTATGACACAAAAGACTAAGGTCATCTGGGATAAAACCACGCATGAAAAATTCGAACAGTTAATCGGGAAGATACCGGTTTTCCTGAGAGGAACTGCTAAAGAGAAGGTATCGCAAAAGGCGGAGTCTATCGTCAGGAAAGAAAATCGTCAGGTCGTTTGCGAGAAAGATTTAGTCGACGCTTTTTTTGCCGAAACGCCCTTCGGTTTTCACGGCCCCATGAAAAACGACCTGAATGAAGTCCACATTGACTATACAAAATACGGCTATTCGAAGTGAGGAAT
>CAYJUK010000034.1:0-16035 GCA_964373335.1 uncultured Planctomycetales bacterium
CAAAAGTACTACTGTTTTGAATGTCAACGGCGGGGGAATGGTTATTAATCTCCTTTGAAGGTAAAATTGCGCCTCATTACTCCCGTTGATATTAAAGAACAGGAAGTTTATTTTGGTGATTTCCCTTATATGACTGAGAATGGGACATTTATTATTAATGGAGATGAGCGGGTGGTTGTCTCCCAAATCCAAAGACCGCCAGGGGTTTCCTTTGAAGAGGAAATGCATCCCACTGGAAAGAGTATTTTTTATGGACGGATTATCCCTTCACGTGGAGCGTGGTTTGAAATTAAATATGATCTTAATGAGATCATTTTGGCCTATATCGATCGAAGAAGAAATTTTCCTGCGTGTCAAATTTTGAGGATCATGGGCCTTTCCAGTAACGAGGATATTCAAAAGATATTTGGAGATGATTTTAATCATCTTAAGGGAACCCTTGAGAAGGACCACACCACAAATAAGGAAGAAGCCCTTTTAGATTTTTATCGCAAAATGCGCCCCACAGAACCAGCAACGATTGAGGTGGCTGAAAACCTTTTTTTCAGGTTATTCTTTGACCCCAAACGTTATGATTTGAGTAAAGTAGGACGGCATATCATCAATCGTAAGCTAGGGCTTGATGGACCATTAGATAATCGGGTATTGGATATCAATACAGTTGTGGCTGTCATTCGTTATTTATTTGGATTAAAACAGGGTAAAGGGGAAACAGACGACATTGATCATTTGGGGAATCGACGTATTAAAACTGTCGGTGAGCTGGTGCAAAATCAGGTTCGCATAGGGTTAGCTCGTCTTGAACGTTCTATTAAGGAACGTCTTGTTGTTATGAGTTCATTTGAAAATCTTACTGCCCATCATTTGATCAACTCACGGTTGTTTTCCAACCAAATTCAAGATTTTTTTGCCAGGAGCCAGTTGTCTCAATTTATGGATCAAGTCAATCCGTTATCGGAGATGACCCATAAAAGACGCTTGAGCGCCTTGGGACCTGGCGGTTTATCAAGGGAACGTGCTGGTTTCGAGGTTCGCGATGTTCATCCTACTCATTATGGTCGTGTTTGTCCTATTGAGACACCTGAAGGTCCTAATATTGGTCTCATCTCTTCCTTAACAACATGTGCTCGGGTAAATGAATTAGGATTTATTGAAACACCTTATAGGAAAGTTGAGCATGGTCGTGTGACTAGGAAGGTTGAATATCTCACAGCTGACGTTGACCAAAATAAGTATATTGCTCAAGCCAATGCTCCTATTGAAAAAGATGGAGAATTTTTAGAGAAATTTGTAGTTTGCCGGTACAGGACAGATTTCCCAAGGATAAAACCTGAGCAGATTGATTATATGGATGTTACACCTAAACAGCTTGTTTCCGTCGCCACCTCTCTGATTCCTTTCTTAGAGCATGATGACGCTAACCGAGCTCTTATGGGATCTAATATGCAAAGACAAGCTGTCCCGCTCATGGTGACCGATGTCCCTTTGGTAGGAACCGGAATGGAAGAAAAAGTAGCTCGGGACTCCGGAGTGGTTGTGGTAGCCAAGAATTCCGGGAAGGTCATTAAAGTTGATGCTAAAGAGATCGTTGTGGATAATGTTTCTTATCCGTTGAGGATTTTTATTCGTTCGAATGCCAACACCTGTGTTACTCAGAGACCATTAGTCAATTTGGGTGATCATGTCGGAGAAGGACAGATCATAGCTGATGGTATGGCGACCAAGTACGGTCGATTAGCCTTGGGAAGCAATGTCCTCGTCGCCTTCATGCCTTGGCGAGGATATAATTTTGAGGACGCTATCTTAGTTAATCAAAGAATTGTCCGTGAAGATATTTTCACTTCGATTCATATCGAAAAATTTGAGGTGGAATCACGTGAAACTCGACTAGGTAATGAAGAGATTACCCGGGATATTCCTAATGTCAGTGAGGAGGCATTAAAGGATTTAACGGAAGAGGGCATTATTCGTGTTGGAGCAGAAGTAAAAGCCGGTGATATTTTGGTTGGCAAGGTTACCCCAAAAAGTGAGAAGGAATTGTCTCCGGAAGAAAGATTGCTCCGTGCTATTTTCGGAGAGAAAGCCGCAGATATACGGGATACTTCTTTAACGCTACCTCCGGGGATTGAAGGTGTAGTGGTGAATGTCGAAATCTTCCAACGCAGTGAACGGGGAAGAAAATCTAAGGCTGATAAAGTCAAAGAACAGGTCAATATCCAAAAAATTAGAGAATATTTTAAGCAGGAGATTGAATATATTGAAGTTGAAAAGGATAAAAAATTGTCAGAGATTTTAGGGATAGAAAAGAGGAAATTAAGAAAAATAGATCTTAATGATATTCAAGATGATGATGCCCGAGAAATTTTTAATTTTTTTAATGATAAGATCACAGAATTGATTGCAGAAGAAGCCCAAGAGATTGATCGTGTGAAAAGGGGTGATGAATTGCCAGCCGGAGTTATGAAACGGGTGGTGGTCTATATAGCCACCAAGAGAAAATTATCCGAAGGGGATAAAATGGCCGGACGACATGGGAATAAAGGGATTGTTTCTAGAATATTGCCCGAAGAGGATATGCCGTTTTTATCGGATGGGACACCTGTGGATATTGTCTTAAATCCCTTAGGGGTTCCTTCTCGAATGAACGTGGGCCAGCTTTTGGAGACCCATCTGGGATGGGCAGCTCGGGTTTTAGGCTTTTATGCAGAAACCCCGGTTTTTAACGGTGCTACTGAAGAGGAAATCCGGACATTGCTTCGTGAGGCCAGTCTTCCGGTTGACGGTAAAACAGACGTTTATGATGGTTATACGGGAGAATCTTTTGATCAAAAAGTTACAGTTGGATATATCTACATGCTAAAACTTAATCATCTTGTGGATGAAAAGATTCACGCTCGTTCCATAGGTCCTTATTCGTTAGTCACTCAGCAGCCTTTGGGTGGTAAGGCACACTTTGGTGGTCAGAGATTTGGTGAGATGGAGGTCTGGGCTCTTGAGGCTTATGGGGCGGCATTTACCCTCCAAGAGATGTTAACTGTTAAAAGTGATGATGTCTCTGGTCGAAGTCGCATTTATGAAGCCATTGTCAAAGGGGAACAAAAATTAGTTCCAGGGACGCCGGAATCATTCAATGTATTGGTTAAAGAATTACAGGGATTATGTTTAGATATCAAGATGGTAAACGTTAATAGTGTGCCAGTTATTGATGACATCCCAACTAAGGAAAAGATCAAAGAAAAGAAGAGGAAAAATGAGTAAAATCGATTCTGATATATCCAGTCGAGATCATATTTCAATCAAGATTGCCTCTCCGGAAGTTATTCGCTCATGGTCTAAGGGCATTGTTAGAAAAGCAGAAACCTTGAATTACCGGACATTAAAACCAGAAAAGGATGGTCTCTTTTGTGAAAGGATTTTTGGTCCCGTTCGTGATTGGGAATGTAATTGTGGAAAATATCGCGGGATTAAATTTAAGAGTATTACCTGTGATCGGTGTGGGGTTTTGGTAACTCGTTCCTCAGTCCGTCGAGAACGGATGGGGTCGATTGAGTTAGCCTGTCCAGTGACTCACATCTGGTTTTATAAAGCTGTTCCGAGCCGTTTGTCTGCCTTATTGCAGGTTTCATTAAGAGATTTGGAGAGGTTGATTTATTATGAAGAATATGTGGTCAATGACCCCGGAGAAACTCCTTTAAAGGAAAAACAATTCTTGACTGAAGAGCAATATCAGGAATCTTTAATGAAGTATGGCGGAGCCTTTAAAGCTAAAATTGGAGCAGAGGCAGTTAATGATCTCCTGAAGGAAATTGATTTGGATCAACTTTGTAAAAAATTGCGTAAGGATCTTGCTAAAGCAAATCCTGCGGGAACAAATGCCAAAAAAATTGCCAAAACCTTAAAGATCGTTGAAGATTTCAAGGGATCGAATAATAAACCAGAATGGATGGTCCTTGAGGTCCTTCCTGTCATTCCTCCAGATCTTCGCCCTCTCGTGCCATTGGAGGGTGGTCGATTTGCCACCTCGGATTTGAATGATCTTTACCGTCGAGTCATTAACCGTAATAACCGTTTGAAGAAATTGATCGATCTCAAGGCTCCCGAGATCATTATCCGTAATGAAAAACGTATGCTGCAGGAGGCTGTGGATGCTTTATTGGATAATGGCCGGCATGGTCGGCCGGTTTTAGGTTCGGGGAATCGACCATTAAAATCGTTGTCAGATATGTTAAAAGGCAAACAAGGCCGTTTCCGTATGAATCTTCTGGGAAAAAGAGTGGATTATTCTGGACGGTCTGTTATCGTGGTAGGCCCAAATTTAAAATTGCATCAATGCGGGCTTCCCAAAAAGATGGCCCTGGAGCTTTTTGAACCGTTTATTATCCGTAAGTTAAGAGAGAAGGGATTTGTTCATACAATTAAGGGTGCAAAGAGGATGGTGGAACGCGCCAAGATTGAGGTTTGGGAGATATTAGATGATGTGATTCGAGATCACCCTATTATGTTGAATCGTGCTCCAACCCTGCACCGTTTGAGTATTCAAGCTTTTCAGCCTACCCTTATTGAAGGGAAGGCCATCAAGTTGCATCCCTTGGTCTGTGCTGCTTTTAACGCAGATTTTGATGGTGACCAGATGGCGGTCCATGTGCCTCTCTCTATTGAAGCTCAAATTGAATGTCGTATTGAATTATTATCTATTAATAATCTTTTTTCTCCAGCGGATGGTCGACCTATTGTGACTCCTACCCAAGATGTCATTTTGGGACTTTATTATCTTACCAAGGAGAAACCTTTTACGGAAGAAACACAAGGGGTTTTTGCAACTAAAGAAGAAGTGGTTATTGCTTATAGCGACGGTTTATTGAGTTTGCATCAGATGATTCGCTTAAGATTGTCAGAGCCCTTATGGGGTCAGGAGAAGCCTTCGTTAATAATTTCCCAGGAAGAAGATTTTAAAGAAGGACATAATAAAGATGAAGAAAATCACAAAGTCATGATCTTGGAAACAACTGTAGGAAGAGTGCTTTTCAATGAAATGCTTCCGGAAGGATTTGGTTACGTGAATGAGATTCTCGATAAGAAAAAAGTAGGTACTATAGTGACTGATTGTTATAAGCGATTCGGTCAAAAGAAAACTGTCATTTTGCTGGATGACCTAAAGGATCTCGGGTTTAACCATGCAACATTGGCTGGTATTTCGATTAGCATTTCAGACATGACAGTTCCTATTGAGAAGGAGGGGATTCTTAAGGGGGCTAATCAAGACGTGGCTAAGATTGAGGATCAGTATCGAAAGGGAATTATTACCGGGCGGGAACGTTATAACAAGATCATCGATGTGTGGACCCATACTACGGAGACCTTATCGGATCTCGTTTTTAAGGAAATGGATCCCTTTAACCCGGTCTTCATCATGGCTGATTCTGGAGCTCGAGGATCAAGATTGCAAATTCGGCAATTGGCCGGGATGAGGGGTCTTATGGCCAAACCTTCGGGAGAGATTATTGAAAACCCTATCACTGCTAGTTTTCGAGAAGGGTTAACCGTGTTGGAATACTTTATCTCAACTCATGGTGCCAGGAAAGGTTTGGCAGATACTGCTTTAAAGACAGCGGATGCGGGATATCTTACGCGACGATTGGTTGATGTGGCTCAAGAAATCGTTGTTAGTGAATTAGATTGTGGGACATTAAACGGCATTACAGTTTCAGCAATTGTGGAAGGTGATGAGGTGGTTGTTCCCTTAAAGGAAAGAATCACTGGTCGGGTGGCCTTAGATAGTATTGTGGATGTTGTTACAGATCAACGTGTCGTGGAATCCGGTGAGTTAATCTCAGAGGAGAAGGCTGAGGTTATTGAGCATTTAGGGATTGAAAAAGTTCGTATTCGAAGTGTCTTAACCTGTGAATCTGAAAGAGGCGTTTGTATCAAATGTTATGGGAGAAATTTAGCGACACAGCGGACGGTCGAGATGGGCGAAGCTGTTGGTATCATTGCCGCACAAAGCATTGGTGAGCCTGGAACGCAATTAACCATGAGGACCTTCCATATTGGTGGAACTGCGAGTCGTACCATTGAACAGTCTTATTACAAGTCTAAGAACAAAGGGATTATTAAATATCACCAGTTGCGAGTTGTTGAGAGAAACAATGAATTCGTCGTCTTAAACCGCAATGGAACCATAAGTATTAATAATGAATTCGGACGGGAATTCGAACGTTATCCTCTCCCTCAGGGGGCAACAATAAAATATGCGGATGGGACTACGATTGACAAGGATAAGGTCTTTACGACTTGGGATCCTTATACTATCCCTATTATTACGGAAGTCAAAGGAGTTGTTAATTCGGAAGACTTGATTATTGATCTCACCGTTCAAGAAGAGCAAAATCCTTACACCGGTAATACTGAACGTGTTGTCGTTGAGCATAAGCAAGAATATCATCCTCAGATTATCATTACAGATGAAAAGAATGAGGTGGTGGGAATTTATTCGATTCCTGTGGGGGCCCATATCCTTGTTAAGGATAAGCAAAAAGTTATGGCTGGAGAATTGGTTGCCAAAATTCCTCGATCTGTCAGTAAGACTAAGGATATTACCGGTGGGTTGCCTCGTGTGGCTGAGCTCTTTGAAGCCAGACGGCCTAAAGATCCCGCAGTCATAAGTGAGATTGATGGGGTGGTGGAATTTGGAGAAGATAGCCGAGGTCGACGGACAATTATTGTCAAGAGTTCGACAGGAATGACAAAAGAATATACAATCCCTCATGGAAAACATCCTAATGTTTATAAAGGAGATCGAGTCTTCGCTGGGCAACAACTGACAGAAGGGCCAGTGGTTCCTCAGGATATCTTGCGAGTCTGTGGAGATAAGGTGCTTCAAGAATATCTTTTGAATGAGGTTCAGGAAGTCTATCGGCTACAGGGGGTTCGCATTAATGATAAACATATTGAATTGATTATTTCACAGATGCTGAAGAAAGTTAAGATAGAAGATGCTGGTGACACTATCTTTCTCATTGGAGAGCAGGTGGATCGGATTAAATTTAAAAAAGTTAATGAAGAGACATTGAAAAAGAAAGGGAAGCCTGCTCAAGCCACACCGTTACTCCTTGGCGTGACAAGAGTTTCTTTAACTACGGAAAGTTTTATTTCTGCAGCAAGTTTCCAAGAGACAACAAGAGTCTTGACAGAAGCTGCTGCCTCGGGTAAGATCGACTTTTTGCGCGGATTAAAGGAAAACGTTATCGTTGGGCATTTGATCCCAGCAGGAACAGGTTTAAACATTTACGAAAAAGTGGACTTAGTAAAATATGCCGACCATACAACAGCTTCTCAGGAAGAGCAGAGAGTTCAAAAAGAAGAAGAGTAAATCTCCAGCCTTAACAGAATGTCCTCAAAGGCGAGGGGTTTGTCTACAGGTGAAAACAATGACGCCGAAAAAACCTAATTCGGCGTTAAGAAAGATTGCCAGAGTACGATTGTCTAATAAATTTGAAGTGACTGCTTATATCCCAGGAGAAGGACATAATTTACAAGAACACTCGATTGTTCTTGTGCGAGGAGGAAGAGTTAAAGATTTGCCGGGAGTCCGTTATCATATTGTCCGTGGGACTTTAGATGCTTCGGGTGTTGATAAACGAAAGAAATCTCGCTCAAAGTATGGAGCAAAATTCATTAAATAATTTTAAGGAAGTCATAGAATATGCGTAGAGGCAGAGCAGAAAAAAGAGAATCAATTCCAGATCCCAAATATAACAGTCGCCTTGTAGCTAAGTTTATCAATATTTTAATGTTTCAGGGCAAAAAGTCTATTTCTGAAAATATTGTTTATAAGGCTTTTGATTTAATTAAACAGAAAGCCCAAGAAGAAGATGCGTTGAAGGTGTTTAATAAGGCTATTGAAAATGTTCGTCCACGATTGGAAGTCAAACCAAGACGTGTGGGAGGAGCAACCTATCAAATTCCTATCGAAGTTCCAACATCACGAGGGAATTCCATTGCAATGCGCTGGATCAGAGATTTTGCACGAGCTAAAAAGGGGAAGCCTATGGTCAATAAATTAGCGGATGAATTAATGTCTGCTTATCGAGCTGAAGGGGCAGCTGTTAAGAAGCGAGATGAGACTCATAAGATGGCTGACTCCAATAAGGCATTTTCTCATTTAAGGTGGTAAAACGATGCCTAATGATATTCCATTGTCAGATGTAAGAAATATTGGAATCATCGCTCATATCGATGCTGGGAAAACGACCACTACTGAACGAATTCTGTTTTATACTGGGGTGATCCATAAAATGGGTAATATTGATGATGGGAATACAGCAATGGACTGGATGGAGCAGGAAAAAGAACGGGGTATTACGATAACCTCAGCGAGTACAACCTGTTATTGGAATAATAAGAGAATAAATCTCATTGATACTCCTGGCCACGTTGATTTTACGATAGAAGTGGAAAGATCTTTGAAGGTCCTGGATGGTGCTGTTGTTGTTTTATGTGCTTGCAGTGGTGTTCAATCACAGACAGAAACGGTCTGGCGGCAGGCTGATCGTTATGGAGTCCCCCGCATTGCTTTTGTGAACAAGATTGATCGTCTGGGAGCGGATTTTTATAGAGTTATTACTGAAATTTATGAAAAATTGGGTGCGAATCCGGTGGCCATACAAATTCCAGATGGAAGAGAAGATCAATTTAAGGGCATCATTGATTTGATTAATGAACAGTATTGTACTTATCGAGATGACCAGGGTATGACCTTAGAGCGGAGTCCAATTCCAGATGATTTGAAAGAGAAAACCAATGAATATCGCCATAAATTGATAGAGAAGGTTGCTGAAATTGATGATAATTTAATGGAGAAATTTTTGGCAGAAAAGGAGATCACCATTCCGGAGATTAAGGCAGCATTACGCCAAGGGACTATTCAAAATAAGATCCTGCCTGTATTAGTCGGTACTTCTCTGCGTAATAAAGGGGTCCAATTGCTTCTGGATGCGATTTGTGATTATTTGCCTTCACCTATAGACGTACCCCCGATTTCTGGTATCCATCCACGGAATAAAAAAATCATTCATTGTGAAACAAAACCAGATGCCCCTTTTTGTGCCTTAGTTTTTAAAGTGGCCTCTGATCCTTATGTGGGGAAACTATTTTATACAAGAATGTACTCGGGGCGTATTGCTTCCGGGGATACGATTTTTAATAGTATACGAGGTCAACGCGAGCGGGTCTCAAAACTTGTGATCATGCATGCCAATAAACAAGAGATTGTCAATAGTGCTGAAGCAGGCGAGATAGTTGCTTTGGTGGGTCTTAAGGATTCAAAATCGGGGGATACACTTTGTAGAGAAGATACTCCAATTATTGTGGAAAGTATGAACATCCCGGAACCTGTTGTCTCAATGGCCATCGAACCCAAAACAAAGGCTGATCAAGATAAATTAGGAATCATTCTGCGAAAATTTCTTGATGAAGATCCTTCGTTAAGGGTAGAGTATGATCATGAAACTGCTCAAACGATTATCTCCGGGATGGGGGAGCTTCATCTTGAGATTGTCATTGATCGAATGAAACGAGAGCATAAATTGGAAACCAATATTGGACGACCTCAGGTGGCGTATAAAGAGACTATTAAGGTAAAAATCAAGCATGTCGTTGGTAAATTTATCTCACAAACGGGTGGTCGTGGGCAATATGGTCATGTGGTGATTGATGTGGAACCTGCAGAAGAGCGTGGGAAGGGAGTTGTCTTCGTTGATAAAATTAAGGGAGGAGCCATCCCCAGAGAATTTATTAAATGTGTGGAAGAGGGTATTCGAGCCGGAGCATTAAATGGTATTTTAGCTGGTTATCCCACCATTGATTTTGTAGTCACTCTTGTTGACGGATCTTATCACGAAGTGGATTCCAGTGAGATTGCTTTCCAGCTCGCTGCAAAAATTGCACTTCAGGATGCCTTAAAAAAAGCAAATCCAGTTTTTTTAGAGCCTATGATGATCCTTGAATGTTCTGTTCCGGAAGAATTTATGGGAAAGGTCATTGGGGATTTGAATACCCGACGGGCTAAGATAGTATCTTTGGGAACTCGGGGAAAAATTAAAACGGCACGCTGTGAAGTTCCTCTGGCAGAGATGTTTAATTATGCCGATGCCCTCAGGTCACTGACCCAGGGGCGGGCAGCATTCTCAATGGAACCTGCTTTTTATGCAGAGGTTCCTCGACATCTGGCCGAAAAAATCATAGGTGCCCGCGCCGATTTCCAAAGAAGAAGATAAATTAAAATGGGATCAATCTTTTATTGCAGGAGGATTAATAATGGCTAAAGAAAAATTTATTCGAAATAAACCTCACCTCAATATTGGGACCATTGGACATGTTGATCATGGTAAAACAACGTTATCAGCGGCCATTACGGCTGTCTTAAATAAACGGGGACTAGCGGAGATGAGAACTTATGATTCCATCGATAATGCTCCCGAAGAAAAGGAACGAGGGGTTACCATTAATATCTCTCATATTGAATATCAAACTGATAAAAGACACTATGCTCATATTGATTGTCCTGGACATGCGGACTATATTAAAAATATGATAACGGGAGCTGCTCAAATGGACGGTGCTATTTTAGTTGTCTCCGCAGCGGATGGTCCTATGCCTCAAACCCGTGAGCATATTCTTTTAGCACGACAAGTTAATGTTCCTGAAATCGTTGTCTTTTTGAACAAATGCGATCAAGTTGATGATAAAGAACTTTTAGAATTAGTTGAGCTTGAAATTCGGGAATTGTTAACGAAATATAAATTTAGGGGAGATAAAACCCCGATTATTAAGGGAAGTGCCTTGCAAGCTTTGAATAACCCGGGCGATGAGGCTGCCACTAAACCGATTGTTGACCTCATGAAGGCCGTGGATGAATATATTCCTGATCCTGTCCGAGATCTCGACAAGCCGTTATCGATGGCTGTGGAAGACGTCTTCTCTATCTCTGGACGTGGAACAGTAGCCACGGGAAGAATTGAAAGAGGCCGAGTCAAAGTCGGAGAAGAGGTGGATATTGTTGGATTACGCGAGAATATTCAAAAAACAGTTGTCACCGGGGTTGAAATGTTCCGGAAAGAGTTGGAAGACGGACAAGCGGGAGATAACGTAGGGCTTCTTCTTCGAGGTGTTGATAAAAAAAATATTGAGAGAGGGATGGTTTTAGCGAAACCAGGATCAATCACACCGCATACCAAATTTAAATCTCAAGTTTATGTTTTAACTAAGGAAGAGGGAGGTCGACATACACCATTCTTCAAGGGTTATCGACCTCAGTTTTATTTTCGGACTACCGATGTGACCGGAACAGCCATTCTGCCGGCAGGTGTTGAGATGTGTATGCCGGGAGATAATGTCGTGTTGGAAATCGAGCTGATCACACCGGTAGCTATGGAGAAGGAACTGCGTTTTGCTATTCGCGAGGGCGGTCATACGGTAGGTGCGGGTGTTATTTCTGAAATCATTAAATAAGTTGATGCCATGCAAAAGATTCGTATTAAATTAAAGGCTTATGATCATCGATTGATCGATCAATCTACTCAGGAGATCGTGGAGACAGCGATTCGGACGGGAGCCAAGGTTTCGGGCCCCATCCCTTTACCTACTAAGAAAGAATTATATACAGTTCTTCGCTCTCCCGTGATTGACAAGAAGTCGAGAGAACAGTTTAGATTAGCTACACATAAAAGATTAATAGATCTTATTGAACCAACAGCGAAAACTGTTGAAGCCTTGCGCAAGTTAAATTTACCAGCAGGCGTTGATGTAGAAATCAAGCAGTAATAAGGCTGATAAAAAATGCTTTCTGGTTTATTGGGAAAAAAAATTGGGATGACTCAGATTTTCGACAAAGATGGGAATTCTATTCCTGTAACTGTCGTTGAAGTCGGGCCATGCTATATCCTTGAGTTGAAAGAGACTCCTAAAAAGGTCAAGCTGGGTTTTGAGTCGGTTAAAGAATCTCTTCTTAAGAGACCTGCCCTTGGCTATTTTAAAAAGTTAGGAATGACACCTTTAAGATATATCCGAGAGTTTTCTTCAAAAGATAATAAGGAGTATAAGGTTGGTCAGATGATTACCTCTGAACTTTTTAAGCCGGGAGATTTCGTCAACGTCTCAGGTACTTCTATAGGGAAAGGGTTTCAAGGAGGAGTTAAAAGATGGCATTGGGCCGGCGGACCTACGAGCCATGGTTCGATGTCCCACCGAAGGGTTGGATCAATCGGATCAAGCGCTGATCCTTCTCGAACATTTAAAGGTCACCATATGCCGGGGCATTTGGGGGATTCTCGAGTTACAATTCAAAATTTGCGGGTGATGCATTTGGATGTGAATCAAAATTTGATCTTATTAAAGGGTGCTGTCCCGGGCAAACGGAATGCCTTGTTATCGATCACATTATCTAGGAAGAAAGCATGGAAGTCTTTGGAGGAAAAGAAAGCCGCTTCTGCAGTTCGTACTAATCCTATGAAGCAAAGTAAAGTGAAAGCAACGGGTAAAGGTAAGTAATATGGCAATTCTTCCTGTTTTAGATAAAGAAGGTCTGGAAAAAGATTCTATCAATCTTCCGGATGAGATGTTTCCAGGGAAAGTCAATAACGAATTGCTTCATCAGGTTGTCCTGATGTATTTAGCTAATCATCGGCAAGGGACCGCGGCAACAAAAACACGGGGAGAGGTTTCCGGTGGGGGAGTGAAACCCTTTCGACAAAAGGGTACCGGCCGTGCTCGAGCTGGATCGATTCGATCACCTTTATGGAGAGGCGGGGGGACTGTTTTTGGCCCTCATCCCAGAGACTTTGGATATTCATTACCGAAGTCAATGAAGAAGGCAGCTTTGAGAGAGAGTCTTCATGCTAAATTAATATCTAAAGAAATTTACTGTATTCAAGATTTAAAAGAGATTCTCGCAAAAACGAAAGAATTTTCTCAAATATTGAAAAATATTAAACTGAACGGACAGGGGAAGATCTTGGCTTTATTAGATGGTAGTCATGAGAGTATCTTTCGTGTGAGTCGAAATCTGGCTTATTTTGATATCCTGCGAGCCCAGGATGTCAATGCTTATAATCTCTTATGTTACAAAAAAATTCTTTTAACTCAGCAAGCCATGAATATCTTGCTGAAGCGGATCTTATGAAAACCAGTTACGATATCGTGAAAAACTTGTTGCGCTCGGAAAAAGGAACAAAGCTAGAGTCTTATCGCAAGTATATTTTTCAGGTGGCGTATTCCGCCGGTAAGATTGATATTAAAAAAGCTGTTGAAGAAATTTATAAAGTCAATGTTCAGGATGTCAACACAACTATCAACCCCGGCAAAAGTCGGATGGTTCGTCGAGAAATTGGATATAAACCTGACTGGAAAAAGGCCATTGTTACTCTTAAAGAAGGGCAGAAAATAGAAATTAAATAATTGATAAGGATGTTCAAGTGGGACTAAAACGATTTAAACCAACTACGCCAACGTTAAGACATGCGGTACTCCCGGATTTTTCTGAAATTACCAAAGGCAAACCAGAAAAGTCTCTACTGCAACCTTTGAAAAGAAGGGGCGGGCGAAATAATCTAGGGCGTATTACCACTCGTCATCATGGGGGCGGTCATAAACGGATGTATCGTATGGTAGATTTTAAGAGGAATCGTTTGGATGATCCAGCAAAGATCCTTGCCATTGAATATGATCCAAACCGATCGGCTAGGATTGCTCTTATTCAATACGCTTCGGACAATGAAAAGAGTTACATTTTAGCTCCATTAGATTTGAAGATCAATGATGAAGTCATTAGTACTTTAGAGAAGGAGATAGATATAAAACCAGGAAACTGCCTCCCTTTGAGCCGGATCCCCTTAGGAACTGCGGTTCATAATATTGAGCTTCGGCCAGGGAAAGGTGGACAGATCGTCCGCTCGGCTGGGACTTCAGCTCAAATTCTTGCTAAGGAAGGAAATTATGCCCATGTGCGTTTGCCTTCCCATGAAATTAGAAAAATTTTTTTGGATTGTCGATCAACCATCGGACAATTAGGAAATATTGATCATGAATCAGTTATAAGTGGAAAGGCTGGTCGCAGTCGATGGTTAAATCGCAGGAGTTCAGTTCGAGGCGTAGCTATGAATCCGGTTGACCATCCCCATGGGGGAGGAGAGGGAAAATCACCTCAAGGGAATCCTCATCCTGTTTCTCCTTGGGGGAAGAAAACTAAGGGTTTGAAGACTCGTAAGCGAAGAAAATACTCCGATTTCTTCATTTTAAAAAGAAGGAAATAAAAAATGGCTCGTTCAGTTAAAAAAGGACCATATGTAGACGATTCTTTATCAAAAAAATTGCAAAACGCCATGAGATCGGGATCCCGACAGCCTATTAAAACTTGGTCACGTCGTTCTACCGTCACTCCCGAATTTGTGGGATTCACGATTGCTATTTATGACGGTCGTAAACATATCCCTGTTTTTATTACTGAAAATATGGTTGGCTATAAACTTGGGGAATTTGCTCCGACTCGAACATTTAAGAAACACGGTGGAGTTAAAGCTAAGAAGTCTGCTGATAAGACATAAGGTCAAAGAAAATGATCGCTAAGGCTATTGTAAGATATCTACGTGCTAATCCTAGAAAGATGAGACTCGTGATTGATCATATCCGAGGGAAAGATGTGACCAGTTCATTAGCGATCCTAACTCATGTCAATAAAAGGACAACAAAGTTTATCTCAAAAGTTTTAAACTCCGCTATCCAAAATGCCAAACAAAAAGGCCTCTCGGAAGATCAATTGTATATTTCGAAAATTACAGTTGATCAGGGGCCGATGTGGAAGCGTTTTCGAGCTGCCTCTTTTGGGCGAGCCACAAGCATTCTCAAGAGAACTTCTCATTTAGTGATTGAGTTAGATTTACGATCATAATTGAACCCAAGGAGTTACTGTGGGACAAAAAGTTAGTCCAATATTGTTAAGAATCGGATACATCATAAATTGGAGAAGTCTTTGGTATGCCGATAAAAAGGAATTTGTTCGTAATATCGCCGAAGATTATCGTATCCGTGATTTTATTAAAAAACGTTTTACGCAAGCCGCTGTTTCAAGGGTAGAAATTGAGCGAGTGGCGGATAAAATTAAGGTCATTATTCACACGGCTCGTCCGGGAGTTATTATCGGGCGTCGTGGGGCGGATATAGATCGATTAAAAACTGAATTAGCTAAGATAACTTCTAAAGAAATAACTATTGATCCTCGAGAAATTAAGAATCCTGCTAAGGATGCTCAATTGATAGCACAAAATGTAGCATTTCAACTTGAAAAGAGAGTTGCCTTTCGTAGGGCTATGAAAAGAGCGATCGATCAGGCCATTCAGTCTGGGGTTAAAGGTATTAAGTTGAGTATTGCTGGCCGTTTGAACGGCGCCGAGATGTCTAGACGGGAAACATATCTGCGGGGCAAGCTTCCTTTAGCGACCTTTCGTTCTTATATCGATTATGGATTTGCGACGGCATTGACAACCTACGGGATCTTGGGAATCAAGTGCTGGGTTTATAAAGGCGATGCTTTGTTAGAGAAGAATAAGGAAGAAGAGGCGCAAGTTTAATGGCTGTCATGCCTCGAAAAGTTAAGTATCGATTAGCTCAACGTGGGAAACATCGAGGTATCTCTACACGAGGTGCTAGATTGCATTTTGGCGAATTTGGTCTCAAGGCATTAGAAACAGGTCTTATCCGAGCCAATCATATCGAGGCCTGTCGGGTTGTTGTGGCTCGTAAATCGCGGGGAACCGGTAAATTATACATTAACATTTTCCCCCATAAACCTGTTTCAAAAAAACCTGCTGAAACTCGTATGGGCAAAGGGAAGGGTGAATTAGATCATTGGGTCGCTGTTGCTAAACGTGGGAAAATTATTTTTGAACTATCTGGTCTTCCAGAAGAATTTGCCAAGGTCATCTTACGTTTGGTTTCTTTTAAGTTGCCCATTAGAACAAAATTTATTACACGAGAGTCCGTTTG
>CAYJUK010000035.1:0-15503 GCA_964373335.1 uncultured Planctomycetales bacterium
TGAGTATTCCGCTCAATTCAACTAAGGCGTCATGTGCCGCTAAGGCCTCAAATTTATTAGGAGCAGATTGAAAAGGTCTTTTCGTCATTTGGACGATCTTCTGGGTTACGCGTTTAGCAAATTGAGGATGGGTATTAAGTCCTGTTCCAACGGCGGTTCCCCCTAATGCCAGCTGGTAGAGCCGGGGCAAGCATCCTTGAATCCGATTCAATCCTAAACTTAATTGTTGGACATAACCAGAGAATTCTTGTCCTAATGTTAAGGGTGTTGCATCCATCAAATGAGTGCGGCCAATCTTAATAATAGATTTAAATTCCTTGGACTTTTTCTTGAGGGCGCCTCTTAATTGGTTGAGGCTTGGAATCAGGTGTTGGTGGATGGCTGTTACTGCTGCGATATGCATGGCTGTTGGGAAGGTGTCATTGGAGGACTGGGATTTATTGACATCATCATTGGGATGAACAGGATTTTTACTGCCTAATTGGGAACCGGCCAACTCATTGGCTCGGTTAGCAATGACCTCGTTGACATTCATGTTGCTTTGAGTTCCACTGCCGGTCTGCCAGACAACGAGAGGAAAATGGTCATCCCACTTCCCCTCTATGACTTCCTGGGCGGCTGTAACAATCCACCGGCATTTTTTTACTGACAATATTCTCAGGTCTTTATTGACTAAGGCAGAAGCCTTTTTAACGATTCCTAGGGCATGAATCAATTCTAAAGGCATGCGTTCAGTTCCGATTTTGAAATGATGTAGGGACCGAGCGGTCTGGGCTCCATAATATTTTTCCCTGGGAACTTGAATCTCCCCCAGGCTGTCAAATTCCCTACGGAATCGAGAAGAGGTAATGGTAAATTGAGGTTTTTGAGTTTTGTTTGACTTCCTTTTAATTTTCATAAAAAAATCGAATTTTAAGATTTATTATTTTCGTTATGAAATAATGTTCGCAGATATTCCATGGGGATGGGGAAGATTGTGGTTGTGTTTTTATCTTTCCCGATTTCAACCAGGGTTTGCAGATAGCGAAGCTGTAATGACATTGGGGCCTTTTGCATCAAGTCAGCAGCTTGACAAATCTTGTTTGCGGCTTGAAACTCTCCTTCGGCTGAAATGATTTTCGCACGACGTTCCCGCTCCGCCTCCGCTTGCCTGGCCATGGCCTTTCTTAAATCTTCAGATATATCCACATCTTTTAACTCGACATTGGTAATTTTGATTCCCCAAGGATCTGTGAGTTTGTCCAATATCGTTTGTAGATTCTCGTTGATTTTTTCTCTTTTCGATAACAGTTCATCAAGCTCTACTTCACCTACAACACTGCGCAATGTGGTCTGGGCCATTTGAGAAGTGGCATACTGAAAATCCTGAACCTCAATAATAGCCTTGACTGGATCTATAACTCTAAAATATGTTACGGCATTGACCTTAACGGAGACATTATCTTTAGTGATAATGTCTTGGGGGGGAACATCTAAAGTTACCAACCTTAAACTCATAATGACGGCTCGGTCAATTGGCCATAAGACAAAGACAAATCCGGGTCCTTTGGGTTGAGGTAAAACTCTCCCAAGACGAAAGATGACCGCTCGTTCATATTCATTAATGATCCTAAGACTATTGACTAACCAAACAATGAAAATAACAACTAAAGTAATAATACTTGTATATCCCATATCAATTCCTTTCTAATGCTAAACTTACGAGATTTTTTTTACTTTTAAAGTTAGACCTTCAATTGTGACTACAAGGATATTTTCCCCCTTTTGTATGATTTCATTCGAGAAGGCGTTCCATAATTCTCCGTGGACAAAAACTTTACCTTCTTTATTAGGAAAAATTTGTGTCTTGGCTTCTCCCTTTTCTCCAATGATGCCTTCTTTGCCTCCCATGGCTTTTCTTTTGTAGGCCTTCATAGCCAGCTTCGCCAGGAAGAGTGTTAAGAAGGTGGTAGATAGGGAGACAGCTAAAATGAGGGATAATGAGATACGCATCATGGGAAAAGAGCTGTCAAAAAGCAGCAATGAACCCAAAATCATACAAATCAATCCGCTGATAGCAAATAAGCCGAAACCGGGAACAAATGCCTCAGTTAAAAAAAAGGCTACCGCTAAACCAATGAGGGCCAAACCAGCATAATTGGTCGGCAAAGTTTGTAAGCTGAAAAATGCTAGAATAAGAAAAACAGAGCCCAGAATCCCCGGTAGTCCAAATCCCGGATGAGTGATTTCATACAAAAGTCCATAAAGTCCTAAAATCATGAACAGGTAAGCAATATTCGGGTTTGCGAGCGTGTTAAAGAATTTTTGCCGGGCATCCATGCTGATTTTTTTAATGGTGGCATTCTGTGTCTGAAGGATCATTTCTTTATCTTGCACTATGATTTTTTGGTCATGAATTTTCTTCAAGAGGTCCTGATCGTCTTTCGCTATGATTTCAATAACGCCCTTTTCCAGGGCCTCGGCTTCGGTTATGGAAGAACTTTTCGTAACACTTTCGACAGCCCAGTCTACATTCCGATTCCTTTTTTTGGCTAAAGCACGGATAAAGGCCACCGTATCATTAAGGATTTTACTGCTCAAGGGATCTTCATCTTTAGCAAACGTTGTATCGGATGAATCTTGATTTTCTTCCTGGGGATTGGGGGTCTCTTGGCTGGGAAGGTTGGTTTTTTTAGCTTTAACTTTTTCATCTTGTCTTATATTTTCATCGCCGGATTTCTTTTTTTCTTTTTCATTTTTTTTGTTTCCCTCCCTGCTTTTATTCTTTTGACTTAATTTTTGTTGAAACTTCTCTCGGTTTTTTTTCAAAAGATATTTCAGGAAATCTTTTAATTCATCATCGTTTTTGTTTGAACGCTTATCACCTCCCAATTCAACAGGATGAGCCGCTCCGATATTGGTAGAAGGAGCCATAGCAGCAATATGACTGGCATAAGTAATAAAAACACCTGCTGATCCTGCCCGTGAGCCACTTGGCGCAATGTAAACAATAATTGGAATCTCTGCAGATAAGATCTTTTTCACGATTGTTCTCGTCGATGTCAATAATCCCCCGGGAGTATCCAACTTGATAATCAAACACTGGGCGCCATCTTGGGTGGCTTGATCAATTGATTTAGCAATATATTCAGACGTAATAGGATTGATCATGTCGTCATCCAACTGAATAAGATAAACGAACTCTGAGGCAAAAGTATTAAGCGAATCGGCAAAAAGAGAGAATAGAATAAAGGGTAGAAGAAAGTACCAACGGTAAGAAGGTTTTCGGGTCAATGTCATATTGATAAGAATAAAAACTCAAGTAGGTGAAAGAAGGACAGTTTATGGTTTGAGCAGAAACGAAGTCAGTAATCTCACACTGGCACCAGTCGCACCATAACTGTAATACCACCGCCCTTGCCCCTCAGCAAAGGCGCTGCCAGCGATATCCAGATGCGCCCATTTTTTATTATTGATAAATTGTCTTAAAAATTCGGCTGCGGTTAAAGCCCCGGCGGCTCCTTTAGGGAAGCCGACATTCTTGATGTCGGCATACAGTGATTTTACTGAATCTTTCAGTTCAGGGTAGGTAGGAAGCCGCCAGATACGATCATCGGTCTCGTTGGAACAGTGAACCAGTCGCCGTGCAAATGCATCATCATTACAAACTAATCCCGTATAATCGTTTCCTAGAGCAATCACACATGCCCCGGTTAAGGTGGCAATATCGATAATATAATCAGGATTATAATTTTTAACTATATATGCAATGGCATCCGCAAGGACTAAGCGGCCCTCGGCATCCGTGTTTCCAATCTCAACAGTTTTTCCCTGGTAGCTTTTAAAGACATCTCCAGGTTTATATGATTCTGCATCAACAGCATTTTCAGCAATCGTGGTAACGAATATGACATTTTTTTTAATTCCTAATGATACAGTATTTTTTAATATCCCGATAACGGCTGCTGCCCCACTCATATCCATCCGCATGGTTTCCATGGAACCAGAGGGTTTGATATTTAACCCACCGGTATCATAGGTAATCCCTTTCCCGATAATGGCATAAGTCGGTTCTTGAGAAGTGGCTCCATGATAATGGGCAATGATCAGCTTGGGTTCTTTTTTACTGCCTTTATTAACAGCTAGATGAAGGTTAAGTCCCCTCTGCTGCAATTCTTTGCGATTGAGGATCTCTAAAGAAATATGTTTCTTGTTTTTGACAAGGCCTTTAATAATTCTTTGCAAATATTCTGAATGGACTACATCAGCGTTATCATTGATCAAATCTCTCGTGAGATTCACTCCTTGAGAAATCGTGATGGTGTCTTGATAAATTTTTTTGTCTTGAACTGTTATAAAGATTTTATTTATCCTGGGTATCTTATCGTTTTTCTCTTCGGTTTTATATTTCCTCCAAGCGTAAGTACCAATATAAATGCCCTCTATGATCGCTTGAATCGTAGCATCATCTTTATCATGAGGAATCAACTCGATCTCTCTAATCTTGTTTAAATAAGAGGACAGGAATGCCTTACGGATTGTGATCCGCAGGGTGGTGAGAGAGGTTTCTTCTTTTTTTCCAACGCCGATGAGAAGAATGAAGCGTTTGTCAATTATTAAAGGAAAGACCTCCCCATTTTCAGCAGTAAATCGTTGGGTACGTCTTAAAGATAAGATTTCCCGTTTTAGCGAGGGAAATGAAAACAAGAAATTCCCATTATTGATCTGTTGTTTTTCAATGAGGACGAGATTGGCTTGCCGTTTATACTTAGCTGTTGCTTGAAAAGATACGGTTGTCATAGGTTTTGCTAAAGTTAACTATTATTAATTGAGGGGATTATTTTCGTTGCTCAAGAGGGACATAATCTCGAGAGGTTTGTCCGATATAAATTTGACGGGGCCGGCCTATTTTGCTATCAGAATCTTCCAGCATCTCTTTCCAATGGGCTATCCATCCTGGCATACGTCCAATAGCGAACATAACAGGGAACATCTCCAGCGGGATTCCTAGTGCCCGGTAGATAATCCCACTATAAAAATCGACATTGGGATAAAGTTTACGTTTTACAAAATATTCATCTTTCAAGGCGATTTCTTCTAATTTGACAGCGTTATCAAGCAGATGATCATGTATTCCTAGTTTATTTAAGAGATCATGGGCTGCTTTTTTAATAATCTTTGCCCGAGGGTCAAAATTTTTATAAACGCGATGGCCAAATCCCATCATACGGAATTTATCATTAGGATCCTTGGCTTTATCGATATACTTTTGGAGATTCCCTCCCTCATCATGAATCTGCTGGAGCATCTCAATGACAGCCTGATTAGCTCCCCCATGCAAAGGTCCCCATAAGGCGCATATTCCTGCGGAGATAGAAGCAAAGAGATTAGCCCAGGAGCTCCCCACCAATCGTACTGTTGATGTGCTGCAATTTTGTTCATGATCCGCATGGAGGATAAAGAGTATCCTTAAAGCAGCAACGACTTCATCATGAATTTTATATTCGCAGGAAGGAGAGGAAAACATCATATTCAAAAAATTGGGAATATATTTGAGATCAGCACGAGGATAGACAAATGGTTCCCCAATGGATTTTTTATGGGAAAAGGCACAGATCGTTCTCACCTTTGATAACAATTGGACTACAATACGGTCAATATCATCCGCAGAGGGATTGGGTTTAACCAATTCTGGATAGTAAGCTGAAAGGGAACACACCATAGCCGAAAGAATCCCCATGGGATGACCACTGGAAGGATAGCCATCAAAAAAATTCTTCATATCTTCATGAATCATCGAATGTTCAGTGAAGGTTTGAGAAAAGTTGTCAAGTTGTTTTTGGGTAGGTAATTCCCCGTAGATCAAAAGGTAGGATGTTTCAACAAAAGTGGATTTTTCAGCAACTTGCTCAATGGGATAACCACGGTAACGCAGGATACCCTTTTCTCCATCGAGAAATGTTATTCCACTTTTACAAGCACCGGTATTAGCAAATCCGGGATCCAGGGTGATAAAAGAGGTTTCCGATCGTAGTTTAGAAACATCAACAGCGCATTCATTTTCCGTTCCTCGAATAATTGGCAATTCATACGTCTTACCCTGAATGGTCAGTGTGGCTTTCTCTCCCATAAATTCCTCTCTTTCCCAAAAGTAAATTTTTTATAATTAAATTTGTTTCATTATATTATGAAGTAATAATGAATTCAAGGCTATTAAATGAATTTGTGGGGAATTTGTCCTAGAAACTTTTAAACTGTCTGAGAAATTATTATTTTAAAGCCCACATCTTTAATTGCTTAAGGAATGAATGATCAGTTAAATCTGTTTTGATAGGGGTGATCGTGATATAGCCTTGGTGGAGAGCGTAAGTGTCAATCTGATCATTATTATTTTTTGTCGGCATTTTACCTGACATCCAGTAATAATCTAAAGAGTGTGGATTAGTTCTTTTGGTAAATCTTCCATGAATGGGGGTGGTGCACTGTTGTGTAAACTTAATCCCACGGAGTTTGGAAAATTTTTTATTGGGGATATTGATATTCAGAAATGTCCTCTGAGGAAGCTTGTTGTGAATAACGATTTTGACAAGTTTAACAGTGATTTTAGCAGCCGTTGGAAATTGAGGGTCACCATAAGCATTCAGAGATACCGCCATCGAGGGAATTCCTAGGAGAGCTCCTTCTCTTGCGCCCGCTACGGTTCCAGAGTAAATCACACTGCAGCCATCATTGGGGCCCAAATTAATCCCTGAAATCACCAGATCGGGTTTGTGTTTGAGCAATTTGTCAATTGCAAATTTGACACAATCCGCCGGGGTTCCGGAAATGCCGTAACCAAAGAAGCGGCCATTACGATAGATTTTTTTACACCAAATAGGATAGGATAAGGTTATTCCATGGCTCACGGAGCTTTTCTCAGAGTCTGGGGCAACAATGGTAACCGTGCCAATTTTTTTCAATTCTTTGGCTAAGGTATAAATCCCTTCCGCATAAATACCATCATCATTGGTCAGTAAAATTTTCATAGAATAATATTCTCTCTTTCGAATGAATTAATGAATCTTCTTCTCTTAAGTTTCCCGTTTTACATCTGCTGTAAGTTCTGGCTTTTTTCTCGTTAAAAGGAAATAGATGATGGCCAAATACGTGCAATAACTCAGCACTTCCAGTAAAGAAGGATTACCGTTATATCCAAAAAGAGATTTCAAAAAGGCTCCTAGTCCTTGCTTTTCATTAAGGATATGATTGATATCCCAAATAGGCGCGTAAAGTTCTGGAAGTATTTTGATCTCTTGAAATTCATGGATCCCGTAGGCTAATAATCCAGCGGCAATAAACAGGAGCAAAAATCCCGTCGATTGGAATAATGGCCTTATGGGAATGCGTCTTCCCTCTAGAAAAATAATAAGTGTGATAACAATAGCGCAAAGAAAACCAGAGATTCCTCCCCAGAAAGAGATAAAACCGGAGTTATTAATCGCTACCGCACTTAAAAAAAGGACAGTTTCTGCCCCTTCACGGAAGATCGCTATGAAAGGTAATGTGATCATGGTAAGATACTCGCAACGACTGATGGCTTGCTCTAATTGAGTTTCAATTTCCGTTTTTATCTTCTTGGCCTGTCGATCCATCCAAAAGACCATATAGGTTAGAATGCCACATGCCGCCAGAGAAATACCTCCTTCGATAATTTTTCCTATTTGTTCTTGCGCAGAATCCGTCAAATTCATAAGGATAAATCCTCCAATAAAACTCGCTATTATTGCTGCCAAACTGCTGAAGATAACATGCGGGAAATAACGAGTCTGATTCAGGCGTGCTAATAACGTGAGGATTATACCTACAATTAAACTGGCTTCGAGTGTTTCCCGAAACACAATCAAAAATGTCGTTACTATGTTTGCTTCCATAGGCTCTCCTAGTTCTTTTCATCAATTAATCTAAAACGAATGGGCACTAAGACCCAAGAAGAAAATTCCTGCGATCCGGCATGGGCTGCGACAAATTGCCAGTCACGGACAGTCTTTAATGCGGATTCATCCAGAACGCGATACCCAGAGCTTTTTTCAATGAGGACCTGACTAGGAACCCCATCTTTTTCTACAAAAACCTTTAATTTGACTACTCCCTCCCATTCATTTTTACGTGCGATCCCAGGATATGGGGGAGCAGGATTTTGAAAGGGCCACGGGGTGGCTTTCTTAATTTGCCCTTGCGATTGTTGCGATTGAATAGGATCCTGCGGAGATGAAATGATTTTTTGATGGCTCTTGATAGGAACAGAAATTTTAGCCGATTGAATTTGAACAGGTTGTTTTTGTTCTGCTCTTTCGGTTGCTTCAGTGATAGGAAATGTTTTCACTTTAATTTCATTGATTTGATTTGGGAGTGATGGCAAGGATGTTGTCGACAGTACAATGGGGATGATAACTTCCGCTGGCTTTAAGGGGATTGTCTCAAACTTAATATGAATATCTATGCTAGTAGGAGCTTCTTGAACATAATATCGAGCCGGGGAAGGCAAAAAATGACTCAGGGATAAAATCAGGGTGTGTAAGGATAATGATAAGACGAGGGCGGCTCCTAGAAAATCATCGCGATAAGAGAACGGCCATTTCATTATGTTAATCCTTATTGATCACTCTCTTCATGGACAATGTGAATTTGTTGAGCTCCCGCTTGCCGGGCAATATCCATCACGGCAACAAAATAGTGATAGGGCATATTCTGATCAGCCTTGATATGGACAGATTTTTTTGAGATTCGAATCAGATGAGTTTTTATCTCCATCAATAATGACTCTTGAGGAACTGGAATATTATCGATATACATATTCCCATTTTCTGTCATGCTGATCAGAAGATGGTCTTGAACAGCCTTCTCTCCGGTTGAGGCTCGAGGGAGGGTTAGCTTAATAGTTGGTTTAGGAAAGGAAGTGGTTAACATAAAAAAAATCAGCAACTGGAAAACGATGTCAATGAGCGGAGCCATATCAAGACTTAACTTAGCTTTTCGTGAGCGGATAATATTGATCATTCCGCTCCTTTGAGGGATTCGTCATCCAATTCGAAGGTTTTTTTATACGTATAACGGGAAGTATCTTTATTAAAGAATTCGTCTAATTCAGAGACAATGGTTTGCATTCGTCTGGCGATTTTATCTGCTTGACTTTCAAAACTGTGATAGGCTGTCATACAGGGAATCGCGACAATTAGACCAAAGACAGTGCTTAAGAGAGCCTCCCATATCCCACCGGCCAGGTTTTCGGCTGTGGCTTGTCCTCCTAAAAGTTCTATCTGGTGAAAACTGGATACTAATCCTGTTACTGTTCCCAATAGCCCTAAGAGAGGTGCGATATGCGTAATAGCCGCTAAACCCCGGAGACGATTTTCAACTTTTTCCATTGCCAAGGATGCTTCGCGGGAAAGAATGGCATCTTTCAGAGGATGATTGAGATTTTTTAAATATAAAAAGGCAATTCGCACAACGGGATTGGGATGTTTTCTGCAGAAGATCAGGGCTTCTTTAACTTTATTGTCTCTTAAGAGTTGAAACAATTTTGGATTAAATTTGGGATAATCGAGTTTCAGCCGTAAGAAATAGTAAGATCGTTCGATAATAATGGTCAATCCAATGATTGAGCAAAGCAAGAGCGGCCAAGCCGTAAATCCTGTCTTGGAAAATAACTCCGTGATATTGAGACTCCAGATCATGATCTTCCTTACCAAATCAGTTTAATACCGCCGTAATAATTACGACCGTCAGCGGGATCGATACCATCTGACCGGATACGAGCGAAATAATGTTCATCAAAGAGGTTATTGATCCCAGCAATAAAGGAAATGAAATCATTATGAGGATTCCACTCAGTGGTGAAATCCCAGACCTTATAAGAAGGCACAATAAAATTATCGGTATTGGAATCATTAGCATAATGATCATCTGTGAAAGTCGCGGCTAAACGAATTTTCCATTGTTCCTGATAACGATATTCTCCACCTAATTTAAAAAGATAATCTGGTGCGTATTGAGGATTTTTTCCTTCTGAGGGACCCTTGGTAAATTTTGCGTCTAAGAGCATTATATTAGAGAACATGGAAAGAGTCCCGATGCGAGAAGCAATCTCGGTATTTTGCAGTGTATCATACCATTGGATAAGATTGATCTCTCCGGAAAGCTCAAGGCCTTGATGACGTGCATCTCCCACATTCTGGATAACGGCCCCGGTAGAACCGACGGTTCCGATTTGGTCATTAAATTCCATATAAAAAAGACTTGCCTCTGCGGAAAGATAAGCAAATGGTTCTGTCCGTAATCCTAACTCCGCTTGCCAAGATTTTCCTTCTTCCAGATCTCCATTGACTGTTTGACCACTTCCTGTTGGGACAGCCTGGGTAAAGATTTTGGGACGATAACCTTGGGAAATATTATTATAAAGTTCAGTGTGCTCACCTAAGGCATAATTCATCCCTAAACCAAATAAGGGAATGAAATCGTAGTCAGAGAAATGAGAAAGAGGAACAGTGGTCTTGTCAAGATTAGTAAATTCTTCAATATTTTGCCAGATGTTTTCCAATCGTATGCCTGGAACTATGGACAATTTTTCGAATTGAAAGAGGTTCTCTAAAAAAAACGAAACATAATTTGATGTTCGATCAGATTCTTTATGAATGTTTCCATCTTCGGCATCTGCCGCTGTACCGCGTTTATCTGTACGGGGAGAGGTGGAATGATAATAAAATAAACCCGCAGTTAATGTATGATCATTAAATCCTAGGGCGTTATAATTATGTCGCAATCTTGTTTCTGCTCCTGCGGTCATGAACTCTTGAATTTCGATGTCATTGGTTGAGGCATTAACCCCACCGGGAGCTGTACCGAAATTGCTTGCCGCTGAAGATCGTTGCCGCCAGCTCAAACGTTCAAATGAACCTCCAAAAGTTTTCCATTCCCAATAGGTCTCAGGAGAAATGTCCTGAGAATACGTTAAAGATCCTCCCTGACGATTTAATTCAAATCGGTCATTAAGTCGGTTGGTTTTGCTAGAATTAGTGTCTAAGTCAGCTCGTGTTAGGCCACCAGGTTCTCCATGAGTTTCATGATAAGTATCAAAGGCCACTTCCCAATCACGGTCAGGATCTTGCTTTAATTTTAACTTTGCTCCTCCAGAAAAAATTTTAAATTGACTGTTATGAGCACGAAAGCCTTGGGATTGCCGGTGGTGAAAATATCCGCAATATCCCAATTGATTCAATGTCCCGGTAAATCCGGTGTAATTTGAGTAATTTCCATGACTCCCTCCACTGTTTTCTTCAATAAGATCAAAAGGAGTATCAATATAGGGATCCTGGGTTACAAAATTTAAAGCTCCTCCTGGTTGTGGACCATATAAAAGGGCTGCTCCCCCATGGATAAAATCAATGTGCTCCACGACTTGTAAAGGAGGCGTGTAATAGGCCTCCGGATATCCAAATATATCGGCATGAATAGGAATACCATCCATTAATATTTGGGTAAATTGAGCCCGATGTGGATCTAGTCCACGATATCCTATGCTCACCAGAGGAGTCGTCTCTTCACTCAATAATAAACTACTTGTTTTTTGCAACGCTTGACGATAATTATTGTTAATGATTTCGGGGGGTTCTGTTAAATTAATAACGGTAGTTTTTTTCCCCCTATAGATTTTAGCTCCCTGAACAGGAGGTAGAGACTTCAATTTTTCTTTCTCTGCGGTTACAATGACCTCCTCCAGGGTTGTTTCAGAAAATTTTTCAGCCCACAGTGGTTGAGATAACAAATTAATTACAAGACCCCAACAAAAACAGAGTGTTAAATATCGTTGCATCTTCCTTCACCTTTAAAAAAGTGTTTTTGGCTGGATAGTGTTATTGACAAGATATGTATTTGTAAAAAGTTTCTGAGAATTGATAAATTATACTTTTGAATTTCATGAGATAGAGAAATTTTTTGTAAAAAATTTTATCATAAAAATGTTGAATCATTTGACTTTAAAGTTGAAAATCATTTTCATATTTTTTTTAAAAAAAAATAACCTAGAAACTAAAAGTTTTTGCTTAGTCTCTAGGTTATTTTTGAAGGAGACAGTTCATAGACAATTTTTACAAACTCCGTAAATCTTAAAGTCAATCTTTTTAGGAACAAAGCCGTTAGCTTTAACAAAATTGTCCTGCAAATTTTCTAGAGGCTCATTATCAAGATATATATACGTGCCGCAAAGAGAACAAACAAGGTGATTGTGGTGTTCACATCCGTTTTTGCATTTAAATTGTCTGATACGGTAACCGAAATCAATCTCGGCTCCAAGCCCATCTTCTTTGATGACCCTGACGGTCTTATAGGTTTTAGTTCTTTCTTTAATTGTCAGGATTGCTTCTTTCTTCTTGAATGAATAGATATCGTTTTCCATGGTTCTCTATTTTTTCTTATTTTTTGCAACCTTCGCAGATTCCAAAGATCTCATAGCGATGCATCTGAGGAGAAAATCCCTTTTCTTGAGCTAATCGAATACACAATTGGCTTATGGTTTGATCAAAGGCTTCGAGATTTTCCCCGCATTTTGTACAGATCAGGTGAGCATGATATTCTCTTCCTAATTTGCGTTCATATCGCTTGACGCCATCCTCAAAGTCAACAACTTCGGCAATTCCTGAATCAACAATCAATTTAATGGTTCGATAAATTGTGGTAACCCCAATCTCAGGGTGATTTTGTTTCACTAGTTGAAAAAGCTCCTCTGCACTAATATGTTTTTGGGTATTAAGAAATGTTCTCAAAATTTGGGTACGTTTTTGAGAATGCTTTAGCCCTCTTTGATAAACATGTTCTTCAAAGATAGCGGCTTCTTTTTCCATTTGAGTTTTAGATTTAAGTAGGCTTTTTATTTATTTTAGATCAGGTGAATCTATTATGTTTTCCAGGGGATAATTGAGATGAAATTAACACTAATAATTGGGCTTGTCAAATAAATTTTTAAATAAGTTAATTTTAAACGTATATTATGAAACGGGACTCCACAGGTTAGCCCCCCTATTTATAATGTAAATTTTTAGATAAAATATTCTGGATCTAAAACAACATTTCTAATCAATAGATCCAGGATTTTATTTAGGGCGTTGTTTGTGTCTTCATTTTCTTTGAGATTGAGATCCACTTGTCCTTCAGGAAATTGATCCTCTCCGAGATTGATGACAAGACAGCGATTGGGATGATTCAACGATTTGAGCATTTTTAATTCATTTTCATCAATATCCGTAATCGTGGTTATTAATATTAATCCGGCATCTGTAAAAATATGGGCCAATTCCCCTAATTGCTGGATATGTTGAAGTTTGTTAAGTATTTTATCATTGGTTGATGCTTGGGCAAGTAACCCCCAAAAAGGTGTTCTTTCTTGAATAACTATTTCGGCTTTATCAGCAGCGTTTTTTTTATAGAGTAAAAAATCGTTAGGAATCCCTAGAAAATAAGTATACTTCCCCAACTCAAAGAGTTTTTCTTCCATGGCCTTGGCAATCCGCTGTTTCCCTGTGTCCATTTGGCCAGTAATCACAATAAGCACTGATTTGTGCCCATACTTATAGGCTCTTTTGTCTGGGGTAATATCCCCTCTCAACCAAGCATATTCTCTCCGTTGAACATAGTCGCTCACAACCGTCTTATCGGCAAAGATGGGTTGAAGAATAATGCCTCCTCCAGAGATTTCACTATTGTCTACAATCACAAATCGTCCGGTTTCGGAAATCTCATAGACCCGATCAAATGCCATTGGTTTTAAAGTTTCCAAGATACATTCTGCTACATCATGACGATCAACCTGAGGTTTATTGCTGACGGAAGAAAGCTCAGAGGAATCAAGCACACTAAGAATCTCCGTTAATACAACGGGAAGATGCTGAGTGGTGAGTTTCATTTTATAAGTCTTGCCCTTGATAAAAGGTTGCACCCCCATCCAGAAGATATTGGCTTTGATTGTTGAACTAATGTAGGGACTTCGATCATTCACTTTGCACATTAATTCTCCGGGTCGAATATAGATCTGAGTTCCCAGACAAAATCCCATGCTTTGACCGGCAAAGGCTTCCTCTTGGGGAGGTTTATTAAAGGCTTCAATACTTTTTATGAGAGATCTTTTTTGGGAAGGATAAAAGATCACTTCATCCCCTGTTTTGATATGACCAGTCTCAACACGTCCGGCAATAATTCTTCGATCATCTCCTTCTTGTGTGAACTTATAAATATCTTGAACGGGAAAACGAAAGTCCTGCTCGTATTTGGGAGCGGTCTTTTCAAAGTGATCCAAAGCCTCCAAGACAAAAGAGCCCTGATACCAGTTCATCTGGGAAGAAAGCGAGATAATATTATCTCCTTTCCGGGCTGCAATGGGAATAAAGTATTTCGGATCCAGATTAATCTCTTTTAAGAACTTTAAATATTCTTGTTTAATTCTGAGGAAAATGTCTTCACGGTATTGGACAAGATCCATTTTATTAACACAAACGGCTATATTTTTAATCCCTAAGAAGGAGAGCATGTATCCATGTCGTTTGGAATTTTCTTGGATTCCCTCATGTGCATCGATGACAAGTATGGCCGCTTCGGCTCGGGCCGCACCTGTGACCATATTTTTAAGGAATTCGATATGACCAGGGGCATCAATAATGATATAGTCCCGTTTCTGGGATTTAAAAAAACACCTGGCCGTGTCAATAGTTATTCCTTGAGATCTCTCATCTTTTAATGCATCGAGAAGAAAGGCATACTCAAAGGGTTTGGCATTGCGCTCGCAATTGGCTTTGACAGCTTCCAATTTTCCATCGGGTAAGGAACCGGTATCTGCTAAAAGTCGGCCAATCAAGGTGCTTTTACCATGATCAACGTGCCCGACTATGACCACATTCATCTGTTCTCGGAAGGTATTCATTTTGATTTTAAACTTTTTGTTATGATTGATTATTTTGTGAAAATATAAACCTAAGGATTTCCCAGTTCACTGGAAGGCATTACCTGGTTTGTCTTCTGAGAACCAGTCTTTAGACAAGGAGTTTCACATATAACCTGCCCGTCGTAAAGTCTCTAATCCTCCCCAATCTTCTTGATCCTGGGCCCTCCCAGAACGTTCCGCAATATTCTTGAATTTACCTGTACGAAGCTCTTCAATAATCTCAGGGACATTTTTAGCTGTTGATTCCACAGAAAACGTACAGGGATAACATCCTAATGATCGATAGCGTTTCCCTTCCCCTTGATCGAAATAAAGGGAGACAACAGGAATATTTTCCCGTTCAATATATTCCCAGATATTAAGCTCTGTCCAATCTAACAGCGGATGGATCCGAACATGCGTGCCAGGAGCAAAATCTGTCTTGAATTGGTTCCAAAGTTCGGGAGGCTGATCTCCAACATCCCAGTCATTGTTCCTATCCCGTGGTGAAAAGTATCTTTCTTTAGATCGGCTTCCTTCTTCATCTGCTCTGGCACCAACAATAACTCCCGTATAAGGT
>CAYJUK010000036.1:0-15413 GCA_964373335.1 uncultured Planctomycetales bacterium
GAGAAGAGATCCTCCGGCAGCCGGAGGAAGGAGTCTTAAAAGAGGCCTTGACTCATGAATATGGAGAGTTGCAGGGATTAGGTCATGAGACTATTCGCGAGATGATTCATAAGGAAGGCTTAAGAGAATTTTTAAGCAGCCTGACAGAAGAAGACAAACTGTTCAAAAGGCTGGGAAGATCGGGAGAACAATCTTTAACGGCATCCATCCTCAATTCCGTTCAAGAACGATATCGGCTTTATCTAAAGTCACCTTCTCCCCGGGGATTAAGGGATCTGGTTGATCAATTGACGGCATTAAGTGAGTTAGCCAATGCAGCTAAAGGTTTTTTCGCTTCGATAGAAGAATATAATAAATTCATGAAACTAAAATCACAATTGGCCAGCGATGCCGCCGGTCAACTGCTGGATCCGGGACGGGAGCGATTGCGCGGAAGGTTGCTGGCCAAGGCTGAGGCGGCCATGATGAAATTCTTGGATCAAGAGGTGGTTTCCGGAAATCTTCTCAGTTCAAAGGCCGATGTTCGTCTGTCGAATACCCGCCAGTACCTGGCCGAATGGTTCGATCCTAAGAATCAGATCCCCTCTTATATGATCCAGGGGATCCTGCGCGGGATGCTGGAAGGACGAAGCGAAGATCTTCTGGAGGCCTTCAGTTCCGGCTGGAGAGAGTTTGGAACCGCCGGGATCAGGAATCCCGCTGTCCAGAGCAGTTTTTCTCCTGTCCTGGAACAAGAACTGAAAGAATTTGCTGACGATCCTTTCGCTCCAATTTTAACCGGGCCGAATTTTATCAACGCGGTTACATTGCTTCAGCAAGCTGCGGCTGTCAGCAAGATTATCACCGACCTACGTAAAAGATTAGAGGCGAATCCTGATGATCCTGAACTAAAAAGTTTGGAACCGGAATTTATAGAAAATTTGCTGCATAACCGGATAACCATTGCCTATGACAGCCGGATCAATGGAGAATATTTTGCCCGGCTTTTAACCGCCGCTTTCTTGAAAAATGGTATTCATGTCGATCTTTTTGATAATGCCTCGGGTGTCCCGGCATTGGTTTGGGCGGGGAATGGGAAATTAGAAAGTCTTAGAGGAGGGGCGGCCTTCGCCTTTTTGATCTCTGCCTCTCATAGCGAAGCCAATTACAATGGTTTTAAAGCCTTTCTCCCGCATCAAATGGCCCAGGTTGACAAAAGCAATAAAGAAAGAATCACGAAGGCCAGGGCTCAGGTCAGTTACGAAGATATGAACCTCGAATTGGCGCGATCGAAGGCCCTTCCTCAAATCGAAGAAATATTAAAGAATAACAACAAAGGTCAAGGGCAGCTGCGCTGGATCGGGCGGGGAGAAAATGGCAGGATCAAGGAAAAGGATTACTATGACAAAGAGATCATCGATTTTTACGACTGGTATTTTGAGATCGTAAAAGGGAAATCTCCCCTGAAGGACTTGCCCGCACAACGGCGCCGAGAGATTGAACCTTTCAAGCAAGAGATGGAGGTGTTATATACCGCATTTTATGGGGTCGGGGCTGAAGAGGCCGCCAATCTCCCTGGCTTTTTGAGGGACGCAGGTTATCAGAAAGTGGATATTGTGGAAGCGCAGACACGCAAGATGAACGGCCTTTTCCCGGGACATGAATCTCCTGATCCGGGGATTCCCGAAGGATGGATCGTGAATCTGCTCGATTATTTGATTCAGAAAGGAGGAAGTGATCTTTCCCATCTGGGAGAAGCGGTCAATGCCCTCAATGCCAAGGAGGTCGGCATTGGCACGGATCCGGACATTGACCGCGCCGGGATGATGCTCAGTTTAGGGAAAGGCCCTAAAGGGAATCTCAAGAAACCTATGATAGCAGCGGTCATGAAATATCTGGACAGCCTTTCCGGGACATTGATTCCAGAAAACGAGCTCGAAGCCCGCAAGGCTGATGTGCGAAAAGTATTAGAGGAAAAACTTCATGATAAATTTTTACTCACGGCTAATGAAGCCTGGATGTTTATGATGTATCACCGTCTTAAACTGATGGAAGAGAATAACGCGCTTTCGAAAGACAAGGTTTATGTCTTGATCAAGTCTCATGTGACAACCCTGGGCTTGGAGCGAGTGGCAGAAAAATACCGGAGTCAAGGGTACAAGATCTACGTGGTTGATACGTATGTCGGGTTTACCGAGTTAGGGAAGAAAAGCCGGGATCTTTTTCGTATTGCGAAGAACTCTTGGGAGATATTAAAAAGGATTCAAGACGGGGTCAAGTCGGAAGATATTCCCGGGATTCGATTGCTGATTAATCGATTGAATCTGGCTAATCAAGAATTGAAGGCCAATGTCCCTTTTGCCGCGGCAGGTCTGCCTATTGTCGAAGATACGATCAATTTTTTAAATAAATCGGAAAGTTTAGAGGGTTATGATAGAGAGGCATTAAGGAAGAATCTTGATGCCCTTTCGCAGATGACGGTATTTTCCGGAGTTGAGGAAAGCAACGGCTATGGAGAGATGGGCCGCTGGGACCGGGATCAAGGGAAGGTTGTGGACCAGCATATCAGCGACAAGGATGGAGGGCTGGCGGCCTTTGAATTCCTGGAGTTGATGGCCTATGGGAAATCAAAAGGGCAGTGGGGATATCAGATGTATGAAGAGATGGGAAGAGATTTAGGTCTGGTCAATACCTTCAACAATGCCTTGCGCTACAAAGGGCTAAAAGGGGTTGATCAAAAGCTGGATGCTATCGAAGGACTGGAGAAGATGTTCGCGGTGGCCATTCAGAAGCGGTTGGATCATGACGAAGAAGTCTTTCTTTTTAATAATCGTTATCGAGTGAAGGCGGTCAATATCTTTCGGGATGGGAAATATGATAATAATTTCCGCGGTTTTGCCGAGGAGGGTATTCAGATGGAGTTGACGATCTTAGACCGCGATGGAAAGACTGAGTTAGGAGATGCTATCGTCACCTATCGGCCTTCCGGGACCGGAGACAGCAATCGGGATTATAATTGGATCTTAGGGGTGAACCCCGGGGAGGAATCCGATTTCGAATCCTATCGGGAACAAATGGATATCTTCATGGAACAACTCAATAGAGATTTTTTTGGGACCGCCGGTGTTGAAAAGGGTTATTCCGATACAAACCCGGCGACCTTCCACGGGCTCTTGACGGCCCTCAAAGAGGACGGCGTTGTCCGCCAGCCGGAGATCTTCGCCAGGGCCCTGGGGCAGACCCAGCCATTGGTGTTTACCCCATTAGAAATGAAACTTTTTAAAACAACTAAGGACTTAGCCTTTGAAGACCGCAGGCAAGATTTTGACCACATGGAATCGCAGAAAAGACAACAATCATTGTCGGCCCTTTTAAATGCCAGAGAGGAAAACAGGAGGGCCTGGAAGGCCTATCTTTTAAGTGAGGAGGCCCAGAAGTATCCCGAGTCCGCGAAGATCTCTATTGCTATTGATAATAAGAATTTGGCCCGGGTGCCCCGCGCCCTGGCCGGGGGATGGCAGGTGGGATTGGTGGATTATGTGATGGGGCTTTTGGAAGAGAGGAAATTATCTCTCGCTGCTCTATCTTCGAATGATGAGGAATTGGTTGTTCGTATCAGAGAAAGAATGACCGAGGAGGAAGAGATCAAACCATTTTTGGATGAAATACAAAAGAAAGAGAAACCTTCGCGACCGGAGGATCGATCGATGTTAGGGCAGGAGGCTGCTGATTTGAGTCAGGAGCTCGGTCTGGCAGACGGGAAGATTGGAAATATCTTTGCTAAAAGCATCAATACAACTAAACTTCTGAATGACTTCGCCGAATCGGTTGGGATCAAGGTGGAAAAGGCCTTAGAAAATATGATCAAGACGGGAATGGCCTCTGAAGGAGGAACCAAAGAAAGTTATCGATTGAAAGAGGGTTTTTATACCCCGGATATTTTAGGGCAATATCAACGGATTCAGACCGCCACCTCCAGCAATCCGGAGATGGTGGACCTGACTCTGACGCGTCTGGAACGGATTATTCTCAATGCCTTGAATGTTGAGGGGTTTATCGATGAGTTGAGCAGGGAGAAGAATCATCCGGCTGTTATCGAGGCGCTTAAGAAGAGAGACCTGCTTTCCACGCTGGCTTACTATGAACAGATGGAGTCGGCTGGCAGAAATAAGGGACAAAAGACGGCTAATGTCAATCGCGTGGGAGATTTCTCCGAGGCCGCGCGTTTTTATCAAGACAGTGGTATTGAGGTGGCATTCAGTCTGCCGAAGACGAATGTCAATGGGGATTTAGCCGAGGCATTAGCCGCTTATCAAAAGGCCATGATTGAGGAAGATCTTGCCCGCGGCGATTACAATTACCGCGGAGCCGGGACCCGACAAACGATTGAACAATATTTTCGCGATTCCTTTTCTCGGGAGGGCAAAAAGATCAAGTCTTATGTGAAAAGACAATTCCGCAATAAAGGATCTTTAAAATATTTGATCACCAATGGCATCGGGGCGAATGATCAGTTTATGTGGTCGCTGGTGGAGATGTATAACCGCAACAAGCCCCTGGATGCCCCGGCCTGGTATCATGTGACCACCGCGAGGGATTTGGTGGGCATTCGCCGAAAACATCCGGGCATGAAACCGTCAAATACTTTGGCGATTCATATTTCACGCTCAGGAAGCACTTGGGAAGGAGTGGAAGTTGCCAGTCGTTTAGTACAGGAAGGTTTCAATAAGATGATTGTTTTAGCCAACGAGGGAGCGTTGAAAGAGATCGCACAGTCAACCAATGAAAAAGCCAAAGGCCGGGCCCTGATGATCGGCATGCAGCCGGATATTGGCGGCCGGAATATGCATCGCAAGACTCCGATTTATTATACGGTTCAGACTCTGCTGGGAATGTTTCTGCCACAGATGGACGCCGAGGTCTTCGCGCGGCTCAACCATACATTCGATTTGGCCAACGCGTTCGGGACGCCCCGGATGAGTCTGGCGGCGGCGGCCGCCCGTTTTGTCCACGCCATGATGGTCCTGCGCGGGGTTGAGCATATTGCCTTTATCACCAATTCTCAGCAGACGTATTTGATTGGAACTGAGCTGGAGCAATATATCATGGAGGGAAGTAATAAAGAACAGGTGATCTCCTGGGGGACGCACCGCCTGGAAGAAGAACCCCGGGAGGTTTTGGAGAATCTGGTTGCCGGGCCGTCTTCTCGGAAGATTATTGCGGTAGCCCTATTAGATCGAGCGTCGCCTAATCATAACGTACAGGATATTTTATTGGCGGGAATTAAGGACAGAATCCCCCTAATCTCATTTGCCATTGATAGTCAAGAGGAAAAAGACTTCCAGGGAGTTTCTCCCCGGCAGCAGGCGGCCTTTGATATCCTATGGACGGATTTTATTACCGCGTTTACGACGTTCCTGCGTATCGATGCCAATTCGAATCCTAACGTTAAGTTCGTCCGCACGATGACGACGCAATACGTCTCCCAATGGAAAGTCACGGACGAGCGCTACCGGGCCGACCCGGTCGGGAGAGGGGAAACGGATCTCCTTTTCAGTTTCGGACGGCCGGGGAAAGAATCCATCGGCACTCCCGAGTCACAGCAGCCAGTGAGAAATGAAATTGACGCGAGGGCCGGGGGGGAAGGATTAGCCGCTTCATTAATCAAGGAGGGAGTTCTCGATGACCGAGATCGTTTGAATATCTTTGGCGGGACCGATGATCTGATGGAATTCGCCAAGAGGTTGAGAAGAGAAGTGCTTAAACAAGCGGCCCTTCCCGGATGGTTGATCGAAACCGGGGTGTATCCCTTGCGGGCGCATAAAGGGCATGAAGCCACCCTGGCGTATTCTCTAGATCAGCGAAGGCCGCTTCTGGCTAATAGATCCGTTAATATTTTTCTCAATCAGCGTAATCTGGGAGATGATCCTTTTTATGATCAACCCTTTGTTGATGTGACCGGCAAACGGTATCAGGAAGTGCAGGGGGCCAATATCCATCAGACCAACGATTCCATGACCTTCCCGAATATCCAGAGGACGGCTCAGGTGTCTCCGACCATCCTTTTTGAGTTTGAGCGACTGACGCCGCAGGTGGAGCGAAAGATCCGTGCCTTTTATGAGGGATTGATCCAGGGTCTGCGGGCCTCGGAATTAGAGTCGGATCATACTATCATCGAGGATAAAGAGATCACCTCCAATATCCCTTTATTTGAGGAAGGGTCGGCAGATCGAGCGATGATGGGGCTAGGCGAAGGGCGATCCCCAGCATCGGAAGGCGTGCCTGTTGGCGGTATCGATCTTAACCCCGCTCATTTGAATCTGCAGATCAAAAGGGATGACAACGGCGTGCCCCTGCCGATTCAGCAGCAGCCGGTCATGGATATGAAGATCCAAGGATTCCTGCCGATCATCATCAACGTCACTCCCATCAATAACCTGCCGTTTCTCTTAGGGATCGGGAAGCAGGATAAGACACTTGAATTTGGTCAAGATGGACAGGATCAAATTGATCACCAGAACCAGGTGCTGGATTGGATAGGGCTAAGGCCGGAAACCTGAGTAATGGAAAGAAACGGGACACATCCTATTTTGGGATGTGTCCCGTTTCTTTCCCGTTTCTTGTCCCGTTTCTATGTGTCCCGTTTTTTTCCTTAAAATGTGCAGCAGATGGCGATCTTGCGGTGGACGTCGCTGCTGCAGTCGCCTTCACAATAGCGGGTGAGCAATTTCTCTCCCCTCTGATAATCACATTCAGGATTGGCAGCTAATCGAGCCTTGGTCACTGCATGGCAAGCAGGCAGTGTTCCAGTAATGGCTGCCTTATTACAACAGAAGGTAACTTTAGAATGGTTGGCTTGGTTTCTGCAATTACCATTACTGCAGAATTCAAACCATTTGTTTTTATTTACAGGATTGGAAGCACAATCATGAAAAGGCTGGTTAATCGGTCGGGGATGACTAGAGCATTTTGTATAAAGATATAAAGGGTTTGTCTCTGATCCTTTGCAGCACCAGGTAACTTTTCCGTGCTTGAGACTCGTTCTATCTCCGGCCTCGTCATAATTAAATAATTGATAGATATCCGCAGCCGGTTTACAAAATAAGGGATCGCCTGGATTCGGTGCTGCCTTGGCCCAGCAGTTTAAGGGTAAGGGATCAGCGCAGACAAAACCGTAAAACGATTTGTTTTTCCATTCGTCGGTCCCGTTATCGCTATATTGGGGACACCCGATGCGGCAGCGGTCCGAGCCTTCCGCCCCTTGATCTATAAGGTCTCCAGTGGGTTCGGTAAAACCCTTGAAATATCGGCAGGTATTGTTGAAGATTTTGTTAATATCAGGATCCGGAGGACCTACCCCTAACTCACACCCGAATTGGAAATCTGGGGATTTATCATAGTCATCTATAAAATCTCTATTCCCTTTTCCAACCAAACGGATAATCTTATTTCCATTACAACTGACATCAAGATATTTCTGCCGGTCAGTTTCCTTTGCTAGACCACTTCCAGAAATTAGAAGAGGGGCACTGTTAAAGGCCGTAAAATAATCTTGTGTGTCAGGATTAGGAGGAGGATTATTAGGATGAATAGCAAGATCTTGATCCCTAAGTGTGCCATGTCTTTCCATATAATATCGGTATCCAATGGACCGGCAATTATCCTCGCAGAGATGGGCCTGAAATTCACTAGCCCATACGGTTCGGGGATAAGGTAATTTAGGATTAGGTATGGGAGGATTCGATATCGTGGGAGGCATCGCTACATCACATTTTTCGGGGGGGGTAATTTTTAGATCAGTGCAACCAGGCGTCACGCAAGTAGTGGCTGTTGCTTCGGATCCAGGGGGACACTCGATCTCGCATTTGCGTTGGTCCGTACATTCCCCGTAAGGCACAGGAGTCACAGCGACATCTCTCACTAATCCAGTATTATCATTCCGACACCACTTCCCGCCGTTAAATGTATTTCCAAGAGGATCAGTCACGGGGTCATGGTTTATGAGATCCAATACGCATTGGCCGATACAGCTATTATCCGTTGCGCACACGTATTGCCAGATCCCATTGACGCATTGATCTCCGCAGCAGAATTTTTTACAAATTTGATCAGCCTGGCATACGCCGCAATTCACTGCCGCTGGCCCGCAGCAATTTCCCGGAGCACAGTCTAAAATCGGGATTGTACAACAATCGGCATCCACATCGCACCACTCCAATGGTCCGGGATCCTGGTCATGTGCGATAAGAGTTTGCTCGCATCCTACAGGGGTGCAGGTTTTTGAGTGGAAAGATTCATGAGCCTGGCAGGTCCATCCGCCGCAGACCGGCGGATTCTCCCGGCAGGAACAGTCGGGAAGAGTGATATCAGGGACGGTCTGGTTGATGGTTTCATCGAAGGACTCCTGGACAGAATCTTCCCACGCCTTGAAATGGGCATTGATGGCGCGGATGGCATACGGGCCCATCACTATGATCCCTAGCATAATGAGCATGATCAAGGCCAGGTATTCGATCGTGGTTTGAGATTTCCGAGGGAAATGTGATTGAGTCATCCTAAAAAGAGTATATAATATGAAAATTCTTTAATCAACCTTAGAATTGGAGTTTTATAAAATATAGTTGGCGAGTTCACGAGTTGGCGAGTTGACGAGTTGGCGAGTTGACGAGTTGACGAGTTGACGAGTTGGCGAGTTCACGAGTTGGCGAGTTGGCCAAGTGAGTTCAGGGCACTGAGACAGGACATAGGACACGATGGACTCTGCGCATCTTCCCGATTTATTTCTTGAACGTCTCCGATCGATTATCCCCGAGGAACATCTTCTTTCCGTGTCAGCGAGTTTTTCCGCAGAGAAACCCTTGTCAGTCCGTATCAATAAACTGAAGGACGCGGAAGGATCGGTCTTGGGACATTGGACCGGGTTAGGGATTTCTTATCGGAAGATCTCCTGGTGCCCTGACGCCTTCATTATTGAGCCGATGACTTCCCGGGAACTCGATAAAGACAATCTGATCCAAGAAGGGAGGATTTATTGTCAGGGCCTGGCGAGTATGCTGCCGGTAACTGTGCTCAATCCCGAGCCTGGCGAACGGGTTTTGGATATGTGCGCGGCACCGGGAAGCAAGACCACCCAGATCGCGGCTATGATGCAAAACCAGGGTCGGATCGAATGCCTGGAACCGGTTCGGGAGAGATATTATAAACTTAAAAAAATCCTGCATCAGTATGGCGTGACCATGACCCGGTTGTATTGCCTGGATGCCCGCCGGTTTCGCTCTGAACATCCCTTTGATAAGATCCTGGCGGATGTCCCCTGCAGTTCGGAGGGGAGGTTCCGCGTCATGGATCGGAAAAGTTACGCCTATTGGAGTCCGCGCAAGATTAAAGAAATGACGCACAAGCAGAGAGGGATTCTGTTGAACGCGTGCCGGCTGCTGAAAACCGGAGGGACTCTGGTGTATTCCACCTGCACCTTTGCCCCGGAGGAGAACGAAGGGGTCATCGATTGGGTTTTACGAAAGACCGATGGGACGATGAAGGTTGAGCCGATCGGGATCCCGGGGGTGGACACCTATCCGTCGCTCACGCGCTGGCAGAAGAAGGTCTTTGATCCGCAAGTGTCCCATTGCCTACGGGTCCTCCCTGGACGAGAAATGGAGGGATTTTTTATGGCAAGGTTAATTAAGGTAAAGGATTGAATATCATGGAAGCTTTTATGATCCTAGGTCTGCTTTATTTTATTTGTCTTGATTCCCGGATGCTCAAGGGGATTGACCGGGCTTTATTCCTCCGTATCTTTGCTATCCCGTCAGGAATCGGGATGGTGATGATCGCTCTGGCCTTGGGGAGTATTTGCCATGAGCATCGAGTGGAATTGCTGACCTTCCTTGCCTTTTTTACCTTCTTCCCTATTTATTTAATAAGACGGCGGCAGTTCTTCAAGGTCATTGATCCTCAAATCAAACAGCTTTTTGAACTACCGGGGGTCAGCAGATATCTTTATGCCGCTGATGCCTTGCATATTATCTTTATCTGGATTTGGGCCGAGACCCTTCTGATGATGAGCTTCAAAGGGCTGCTGGCGCTTTTTCCTTCCGGGGAATCTCGGCTGGGAGAACTGGTGGCTACGACCGTGATTTCGATACTGATCGTTCTTTATTTTATTTATCGTGTGATCCAAAGATATCCTCAGGAAAATTTTCGTTCCTTCACGGCCCTGCACTGGGGTCGGCAATCCTACTGGAAGGTGATCGTATTCCCGGCCTTCAGCGGCCTGGTCTTCGCCTTAGTGTCTTCCTGGGTTATATTATCCAGGAAGACTGACCCGCAGACGCCTTTGAGTGAGGTGGTCAATGCCACGCAGTCGTCAACATTGCTGATGGCCTTCCTGGCCATCGCGGTTTTGATTGCCCCGCTCATCGAAGAAATTATCTTCCGGGGATATTTTTACCGGGTGATCAGTTTTGTTAAAGGGACAACCGCGGCTATGGTTATTATTACTTTAAGTTTTGCCCTGCTTCATATCGGCCAGTACTGGGGAGACTGGCCCGCGATCGCGATGGTGGGATTGCTGGGTTTATTTATGACGTATCTCCGTTTCTCAACGGGATCCACCTTGGCCGGGGTCGTCACCCACTATGTCTACAACGCCGGGATCACGCTTCTCCCGGTGATTTTTATGTTTCTTGCTAATCCGGAGTATTTTCATTATCAGGCCTTTTATCCCCGGCTGGATGTTCCGGCAAAAGAAGCGCTGTTATTAAAAAGTATTCAAAGGAACCCGGAAATCCCCGATGCCTATAATGACCTGGCCTGGCTGTATGCCGAAGGGAACAAGAATCTTAATCAGGCCTTGCAATTGATTAATCAGGCCCTGGATCATGACCCTGATAATGCCGCTTATCTGGATACGAAGGCCGAGGTGCTTTTTAAATCAGGGAATATCGCGGAAGCGGCGGCCTTAGAACGAGAGCTGATCAAAAGAAATCCTGAGGAGGGGTATTATCAATTGCAGCTAGAAAAATTCTTGAAGGAATACAAGGAATAGGGAAACGATCCCCGCATATTATCATTCCCTGAAATCTTTTATCGGGGATCCAATTAATGTAGGGAACGGTTTAAAACCATTCCCTACTAAATATTAAACGGGAATTGATTGACTTGCTTTCTGGGATGGAAAGGGATGAGTTGGCAGCGGCAGTTTTTTCCGCAATGAGTATAGGCTTCTTCTGTCCGGGGAAGTCCTTCCTTAATCCAGTCCGCGATGTCCATGGGTGGCCAGGCGGCCCGCTCGGTACAGTCTTCACAGACTTCACCATCATCGCTCGTTTCCCAGACATAAAGTTCAACGGGATATCTGGTTTTGGGGAGGAGAAATCCGCTGCCCTTTAATCCTTCTTTGAATCCTTCTTTAAGAATGCGCAAGGTTTCGTTGTGCCGGGTTGACCTCATCAGGAACAAAAAGAAGATAACGATCAGAGCGAAAAAAAGAATGATGGATGAAAACAAAATTAAGATCATCATAGGATGTCTTTCCTCAATAGGAAAATGTAACAGATGGAACAATGTTCGTCAAGGCCGTAAAATATTTTTAAAAGGGTTGTATTTTCTCCCGAAATAATAAATAATTGAGTCATCGGTAACCCTTAAGCGGGCGGATAGGGGTAAGGGTACCGATCACACTAATACAAATTATGGAAAAACCAGGATTCCCATTAGGCCGTTTATTGATTGAAAAGAAGATCATCACCCTGGAACAGCTGGAGAAGGCTCTTAAAAAACAAACTGAGACCGGCGAGATGCTGGGGGTGACCTTGTTGAAATTGGGGTTAATTGATGAGGAATCGGTTTTTTTGTCGGTTTTGGCGGGACAGGTTGGGGTGGATTATGTTCAATTGAGAGATCTGAATATCAGTCAAGAGGCGGTTGAAAAGGTCCCTTCCCGATTCGCCTATCACTATAAGATCATGCCCATTGATTATCATCAAGACACTCTGACCATTGCCTCGGTGCGTCCGGCGGACATCGATATCCTGGACGGGATTGGGATGGTGGTGAAGGCGAAGATTAAGGCGGTGTTGGCCAGTGAAAAAGATATTATGGAGACCATCCGGAAATATTACGGTGTGGGGGCTGAGACCATCGATCAGATAATGACCTCGGTGGAGGTCTCGGCTAAAAAGGAAGATGGTGTCGCGGATATTGAGGAGATCGGTTCCGAGGCCTCGATTGGGAAATTCGTTAATCAAATCCTTCTCGAGGCCTACAAAGACCGGGCCACGGATATCCATATTGAACCATTTGAAGATGAGCTGAAGATCCGTTACCGGGTGGACGGGATCTTATACGATGCCCAGGTGCCGCCCAATATCAAACATTTTAAGGATTCGATCAATTCCAGAATCAAGATTATGTCTAACTTGAATATCGCCGAGAAACGGCTTCCGCAGGACGGACGCTTTAAGGTCAGGGTGGGCGATACGGATTTGGATCTGCGGGTCTCCTTCCTGCCGACCCCTTACGGGGAAAGCGTGGTCATCCGGATCCTCAGTACCGCCAAGTTATATGATTTGGAAGAAATCGGTTTATCTAAAATCAATCTGCAGATCCTGGAACAATTAATCCATAAGCCTCACGGGATCATCTTTGTCACTGGACCCACGGGAAGCGGGAAGACGACTTCTTTATATTCTTGTCTGGCGCGGCTGAATAAGTCGGTGAATAAGATCATCACGATTGAAGATCCCATCGAATATCAGATTCATGGGATCACCCAGCTGCAGATCAACCCAGGCATTCAATTTACCTTTGCCCGGGGGTTGAGATCGATGCTGCGTCATGATCCTGATATCATGATGGTGGGAGAGGTCCGGGACCTGGAAACCGCGGAGATTGCTATCCAGGTCGCCCTCACCGGTCATCTCGTGTTCTCCACATTGCACACGAATGACGCTGCCAGCGGGATCACGCGTTTGATCGATATGGGCGTGGAGCCTTATTTAGTCGCCAGTTCCGTGGAGTGTTTTATTGCTCAGCGTCTGGTGCGGTTGATTTGCCCCAAGTGTAAAAAATCGACGAAGGCCACCCCGGAGATCCTTAAGGACTTTGGACTGGATCCTCAGCAGGCCGGGGAGATCACCATTTATGAGGGGACTGGCTGTAATCGCTGCAAATTTACCGGCTATTTAGGACGACAGGCGATTTATGAATTTTTGGTGCTGGACGATGAGATTCGGGAAATGGTTGTCCAGCGGTTACCGGCGAATCAGATTCAAAATAAAGCCATTAATAATGGAATGATGACCTTGCTCAAGGATGGATGGGAGAAGGTGAAGATAGGGTTAACTTCCCCCAGTGAGGTCTTACGGGTCACTCAAGAAGCTGAAGGGTTATTTTAATCCCATATTTTGATGCGCCATTGCAAAATAGGGGTTTAATCCATTTGAGCTATGCCTCCATTTACTTATACTGCTAAACAAGGTCCGCAAAAGATGGTCGAAGGGACCGTCCAGGCTGACAATTATGACCAGGCGGTCCTCAAGATTATGAAACTCGGTATTACTCCCATTGATGTTTGGTCTGATGGGGCTACGCATCCTCCTAGGAAACGAATCCTGCATCGATCAACCTTATTTATCAAACGAATCCCTTCTTCTGCCATTCGCCTGTTGATACGGCAGTTGGCGGATCTGACGGATGCCGGGGTTCCCATTCTCCAGAGTCTGCGGATGATTCTTAAACATACGAAACATCCTGCTTTGAAGCCGATGGTAGAGAAAATCTATGACACCGTCAAGGATGGCGGAAATCTCTCCGGAGCATTAGCCCAGTTCCCAGAGTCTTTCCCCCGATTATATGTCAATATGATTAAGTCCGGAGAGATCAGCGGGAATCTGGAGGTGATATTGAATCGTCTGGCTGAGTATATTGATAAAGAGCATCAGACTCGTTCCCAGATCCAATCCAGCCTTTTTTATCCCGCTTTTATGCTGGCCGTAGGAGCTATCATCTTGTTTGGACTTTTTACCTGGGTGATCCCCAGATTAACCACATTATTCGAGGATATGGGGGATGCGCTGCCTCTGCCCACAAAAATCCTCATGGGGTTAAGTCAGGTTTTATCCCAATTTTGGTGGGCGGTGATTCTCCTGGTCACTGTCATTGGGATTTATTTTAAGCAGATGGTGAATACCTCCAAAGGACGGTTAGCGCTGGATCGATTTAAACTCAAATTGCCCGTCTTTGGTGATTTTTTTTATGATGTCGAGATGTCCCGGTTTGCTCGAACATTGGGAACTTTGTTAGGAAGTGGTGTTGTGATCCTTACCGCCTTGGATGCGGTATGTGCGGTGATGGATAATGAGATCTTCCGGAAAGAGATTGAAAGAGCGACTCAGGATGTTGCGGGGGGAGGCAGCCTGTCATCTGCCTTGCGCAGCAGTGCTTTTTTTCGCGAGGTGGACATCAACATGCTCGCGGTGGGAGAGGCATCCGGGCATCCGCAAAAGTCCCTGAACAAGCTGGCGGATCATTATGAACGGCAGACACAAAGAACTGTTAAGACGATGTTGTCCCTGATCGAGCCTCTCCTGATCCTCTTTCTGGGAGGGATTTTGGGTTTTGTCGTCATCGCCATGCTCTTGCCCATATTCAAAATGAATTTGATCTTCAGTTAACAGTCTATTAAGGAGGAAGGCATGAAGGCACAAAAGGAAACTTTTTTAATTCATCACAGGGGATTTACACTCATTGAATTGCTGCTGGTCGTGACGATTATTGCCATCCTCGCTGCGATGGTTATGCCTAATTTTGCCGGTAAAAGTGACGAGGCCAAGAAAGCCGCGTCCAAGGCAGACATCGAATCGAATATATCCATAGCCCTGGATCTTTATGAATTGGACAACGGCGGTTATCCGTCAACTGATCAAGGATTGATGGCCTTGATTCAAAAACCCGCGACTCCGCCCGTTCCCGAGGGATGGAACGGCTCTTACTTAAAGAAGAAACGCATTCCCAAAGATCCCTGGGGGAATGATTATGTGTATGTCTCCCCGGGACTTCATAACTCTGACAGCTATGACCTTTCTTCTTATGGACCGGATAAGGTCGAAAGCGCGGATGATATTACCAATTGGGAAAATGACACGGTGATTCAGACGGAACGAGTTAATCAGATTTGAGCCCTGCACTAATGCCGGGGAACAAAATTTTGTGCCCCGGCAAACTTGTCATTCCTGGGGTGAAAAATTTCTATCGACAAACTCCCAAGAGAACCCGCCTTTTCAAAATAGGAATCAGGATTTGAAGAATACAAAACCCAACTCCAAATTAGAAAATAATCCTTTCCTTAAGGGCTCGATGAGTGAAGTTTTTCACCCATTGGTGAGGAAATGCCCGTTGAAACCAAATTTTTCATTTAAGATTGGGGTTTAAAA
>CAYJUK010000037.1:0-7404 GCA_964373335.1 uncultured Planctomycetales bacterium
CCGATCTGGTCATTCCTATCAAAGAGCTGGTGAAAAGAAGCATAGAGAATATTGATAGTCTTTATCAACGAAAAGAAACCATTACGGGATTGCCTACGTCTTTTACTGAATTTGACCGGATGACCTCCGGACTGCAAAGATCAGATTTTATAGTCATTGCCGGACGTCCTTCTATGGGGAAAAGTGCCTTGGCCACAACTATCGCGGAATATATTGGAATCGAAAAGCAACTGCCTGTGGGATTCTTCAGTCTGGAGATGTCTAAAGAGTCTCTGGTTCAAAGAATGCTCTGCTCGCAAGCGAGGGTCGATGCCCATAAGGTTCGTTCTGGATTTTTATCTCCTTCGGACTGGCCCAAATTGACTTCTGCCGCTGCTAGATTATCAAATGCCAAGATTTATATTGATGATTCACCTTCATTGACAGTGCTGGAATTGAGGGCAAAGGCGAGACGATTAAAATCTAATTTTGATATTCGATTGATAGTTCTTGATTACATGCAATTGATGAGAAGTATCATGAAAACGGAAAGCCGGCAGCAAGAAATCTCTGAGATCTCTCGGTCGATTAAGGCCTTAGCCAGGGAATTGGATACCCCCATTATTGCTTTAAGTCAATTGTCCCGGGCGGTCGAGGCCCGACAGGATCATAAGCCCCAATTATCAGATCTCCGGGAATCCGGCGCAATTGAACAGGATGCTGATTTGGTGATCCTTTTGATGCGGGAGGAATATTATCATCCTACGGAAGAAAATAAGGGCATCGCGGATGTGAATATTGCCAAGCAGCGTAACGGTCCCGTTGGGACTATCAGGTTAACCTTTATTAAAGAATACATGCGGTTTGAAAATCTTACACAAGTCAGTTGACAGACCTAATCTAACTTCCTATAATTTTCACAATGTTTCCAGCATCGTTTAAATTCCCTTCTTATCACCTGTGGTTGCATCTTCTGATCCTCTGCCCAATCGCATTGGCTCAAGAAAACGTTGTTTCCGAGTCTGTCCCCTTGATCACCGAAAACAAGAAAGAAGAGATGATGATCAAGGCTATCGAGATTGAGGGGAACAAGACCATCGGCTTATCAACGATTTTAACCAAACTGAAGACACGTGTCGGACAGCCCTATTATCAAAATGTGATCAGTGATGATTTGAAGCGGCTGTATAATACAGGATTTTTCTCGGATGTTCGTGTGGATCGCAAAGAGCAGGAAGGGGGATTCAAGGTCATCTTTTATGTTGTTGAGAAGTCGATTGTTGAGGAAATCACTTTTTCTAGAATTCGTTATTTCAAACCTAAATTTTTAAAAGGAAAGATGAAGACTCAAACCGGCCAGTTCCTGGACAGAAAAGCCCTCAATGATGATATCAATATGATCAAAGAGATTTATACAAAGAAGGGCTTAACAACGGCCTCCGTTGATGTGGAGACTTTTACTGATGAAACGACCGGCAAGACAAGTCTTCATTTTATTCTCACGGAAGGATTTCCCGTAAAGATCAGGAGAATTCACGTTTATGGCAACCGGGCATTCCCTGATAAAAGGATCTTAAAGGCCATCAAATCACGACCGGCCTCTTTGTTTACCTCCGGATATTTAAAGGAAGAGTTGTTGAAGGAAGATATGGATCGGGTTGCCTCATTTTATGAGCAGCAAGGCTATATCGATGCCCAGGCAAGTTATACCTTGGATTATTTGGTCAAAGGTCTTGTCACCGCGAATATCAATATCGATGAAGGGAAAAGATATTTTATCGGAGATGTCGCGATCAATGGCCATAAAATCGTTTCAACGGAAGAAATCAGATCTGTAATGAAGGATATTCAAGAAGGAAAGATCTTTAGCCGTGATAAATTGTCGGTGGATGTCTCTAACATTCGGACATTGTATTTTGATAAAGGATATATCTTTGCTAATGTGGTGGAATCGACAGCCCTTGATCCACAGACGGGTGAAGTGAAGGTGACCCTGGATGTTGAGGAAGGCTCAGTGGCTTATCTGGAAAAGATAAAAATCCAAGGGAATATGCGCACTAAGGATACTGTAATTCGACGAGAATTAAGGATGTTTCCCGGTGATCAGTTTGATGGCAAGAAGTTAAGGCGCAGTAAGGACCGTTTGCGTAATCTTGAATATTTTGAGGATGTTGGTTTTGACATTGAAGATACCGATGTTCCCGATCGTAAAAATTTGGTCGTCCAGGTGAAAGAGGCTAAAACCGGGAGCTTTAGCTTTGGAGGCGGATATAGCACGGTCGATCAGGTCGTGGGATTTGTCGAGATTGAACAAAGGAATTTTGATTTGATGAATTGGCCTAATTTTACGGGAGGCGGACAAAATCTCACTTTACGTGCTGAAACCGGTTCCACCCGAAATAATACGCGCCTGAGCTTTACAGAACCATGGTTATTTGATTACCCTTTGTCAGCCGGATTTGACGCCTACCGAACGGAGCGGAACAGAGAACGGGATATTGGTTTTGCCTTTGATGAAACTCGCACCGGTGGGGATGTTCGTATGGGTAAAGAATTGTCGGAACATGTTTCTGTCGGAGCGGAATATCGATTGGAAAATATCGAGATTGATAATTTTGAAGCGGGGGTGTCGGCTGATTTGGCGGCTGAAAAGGGAGAAAATTTAATCAGCAGCCTCGGTTTGGCAATAACCCGTGATGAACGGGACAGTGGTTTTAATCCTACCCAGGGATGGTTATGGCGTGGTTCTTTGGATCTGGCGGGAGGTTTTTTGGGAGGAGATAAAGATTTTTACCGCTGGGAGGGTTCTGTGGCACGGTATATTCCTTTTATATTTAATTCCGTGCTTGAGCTTCGCGGGCGAGCAGGGATTGTTGATGCTTACGGAAACTCAAGCAAAGTGCCGATATTCGAGCGTTTCTTCGCCGGCGGCGCGAGATCGATTCGCGGTTACGATGAACGAAAGGTCGGGCCTTTGGATAGCGCTACGAATGATCCTATCGGCGGGGAGAGTTTATTGGTGGGGAATATTGAATATACCATTCCTTTGATTGAATTTATTAAAATAGCCACCTTTTTTGATGTTGGTAATGTTTGGAGTAAGCTGGGAGATTTTGCATCCGGTGATTACAAGTCCGGTATGGGAGCAGGCCTTCGGGTGAAAACCCCTATTGGTCCTATCAGTTTAGATTATGGTTATCCGCTTAACGATGAACCCGGAGAAGAAGGACGCACAGGAAAATTTTATTTCAGTGTGAGCCGGGGATTCTAGTAAAGCGTAACAAAAATTTTTCAATCTTCTTTAAGGAAAGCTACAAAGTGCAATTTCAAATCAAAAGGAGGAAGACGTGCGTAATTTGAAGATTTTATTTATTAAGGTCATGATATGTATCCTGGGAGCCGTAACCGTAGCCCAGGCGCAAACATTGGATGGGAAAAAATTCGGTTTTTGTGATCTGAGTAAGATCTTCGATGAGTATGAAATGACCAAAGAGAATGACACGGTTCTACAAGAGCAGCATAATAAATATGAAGATCAGCGTAATGGTATGGTAGAAAAACTGCGTGAATCCCAGGGGAAATTATCATTACTAAAAGATGATGAAAAGGTTAAGCTTGAGGCAGAAATTGAGAAGATGAGAGCGGATGCCCTCGAATTTGACCGGCAGATGAGGACTGATCTTAAGAAGCACCGGGATGAGAAAATTCAGGAAATTTTGTTGAGGATTGAAAAGGTCGTTAACGATTATGCCGAACAAGAGAAGTTCAGTGTTATCTTAAATGATCGCGTGCTGATTTATGGGGATAAGCAGTACGACATAACCGAGCCGATCATAAAAAAGCTTAATGAAGAGTATTTGAAAAATAGGAAAGAAGGTCAACCGAAGGAAGAACCCAAGAAAGAAGCCCAGGAAGCTCCCAAATAATACTTTGTCGGGTTCTTTTATAGAGTATTTCAATAGGGCGGGGGACAGCAGGAGTATCCCGCCCTTCATTGTTATTTAACCATGGGATAACAGTGGACAATGAAAGGGTTCTATCTCGATGGGTCTATTAAACACCGGTTGCAATTCCAGGGTTAAAGTGAAAGATCTGTATTGGATCGTTCGAGGCAAAAAATGAACCCAATAAGAGAAATCAACAAGAGTTTAAGACTGGCGGAGATTGCTGATCTTGTCAATGGACAGCTTCAAGGAGATGGCGATATCAGGATCACGGGTTTATCCGGTATCAAGGAAGCTCGAGAGGGAGATTTAACATTTTTAGCCAATCCTCGTTATTATATTATGGCCGAAGAGACTAAAGCCTCTGCCATTCTTATCCCTCCCGGAATAAAAATTAGTGGGAAGGCCTCTGTGTTGATTCCTAATCCTTCCTTGGCATTTGCGAGTGTCGCGAATAAAATGTACAAAGAACAATCTTATCCTCCCCAAGGAATTCATCCTACGGCAGTCATTGCCCCGGATGTTTTCTTGGGAAAGAATGTGAGTATTGGGCCTTATACAGTGATTGACCACCGAGCCGAGATTGGTGATGGAACCATCATTTACAGCGGTTGTTTTGTGGGAGATCATACGACTATGGGTAAGGATTGCTTGATTTATCCCAATGTAACAATCCGAGAGCGAATCACCCTTGGACATCGGGTCTGTATTCATAGTGGAACCGTGATAGGCTCTGATGGATTTGGCTTTGTTCTAGTAGAGGGAGTCCATGAAAAAATTCCTCAGATTGGGACTGTCGTTGTAGGAGATGATGTGGAGATTGGCGCTAACGTCGCTATTGATCGGGCCAGATTCGATAAGACAGTTATTGGAAAAGGGACGAAGATCGATAATCTTGTCCAGATAGCCCATAATGTCATTATTGGGGAAGACTGTATTATTGTCTCACAAGTGGGGATTTCGGGAAGTACGGTGGTTGGGAAGGGAGTCGTGCTTGCCGGCCAGGTGGGAGTCGTGGGACATATCACGATAGGAGAGGGAGTGGTGATTGCCTCACAATCAGGTGTTTCAAAATCTATTCCCCCGCATACAACAGTCTTTGGTTATCCCGCTAAACCTATGAAGGAAGCCAAACGCATTAACGCTTGTGTACAGCGATTGCCTCATTATGTCAAGATTATTCAGGATCTCCAAAAGAAGATTATAGAATTGGAAAAAGAAATTAATAAAAAAAAATCTTAATGAAGATTTCATCAGTGCAACGGGATCTCCCGTATCCCTATACATCTTCCAATCAAAAAAGTTGAAGAATAGAAAAATCACCGGTAAGACAGGATTTTTCTCCAATGACAGCATTCCAAAAAACCATACAAAAAGAGTGTTCCATTGCTGGAGTTGGGTTACATACAGGAGAAAAAGTAACCCTTAAGTTTAAACCAGCTTTAGAAAATAGCGGGATACGATTCATCCGGGTGGATCTCCCTGGTCCTCACAAAATTGAGGCGAAATTCTCCAATGTTCTTCTTAAGAATCGCCTTCCACGATGTACCTCTCTGCAGAAGGATGGAGTGGTGATTCATACCGTGGAGCATCTGATGAGTGTTCTAAATGGGCTTGAAGTCGATAATTTGATCGTGGAGATCGATGGCAGTGAATTGCCGGGGCTGGATGGCAGCGGGATTGAATTCCTAAAGATTTTTAAGAAGGTCGGTATTGTAGAGCAAAAGTCCCCGCGTTCTTATTTTTCTATCCTTGAACCTGAGGGAATCGAAGAAGGTGATAGTTATCTATATATTACACCCAGTGCTGATTTTAGAGTATCTTATACTTTAGACTACAAACATTCTTATCTTAAGTCTCAGTTTTACAGTGCGACTCTTGAAAAGGATATTTATGAACGAGAGATCGCTTCCTGCCGGACATTTTGTTTGGATTCAGAAGCCAATGAGCTGAGAGCCCATGGATTAGGGAAAGGGGCTAATCATGATAATACTCTTGTTGTTGGTGAAAAAGGGGTGATCAGCAATCAACTTCGATTTCCTAATGAATTTGCCCGTCATAAAGTCTTAGATCTTATTGGGGATCTGTATTTACTGGGGATGCCTATCCGAGGGCATGTGATTGCCATTAAAAGCGGTCATGATTTGAATCTTAAGTTATTAAAGAAGATATGCCAGCAAAAGGAAAGTTTAAATGTCGAAGACAAGAATTTAATATGCCAGTATAATTTTGAAAATAAAAAGGAATTTAATATCCATGATATTATGAAACTTTTGCCTCATCGCTATCCTTTTCTTTTGGTTGACCGTGTCTATGAAATAGAGAAAGGGAAAAAGGTTGTTGGGATTAAAAATGTGACAGTTAATGATAGCTTTTTTCAAGGACATTTTCCTTCCCGGCCGGTGATGCCGGGAGTATTGATTTTGGAAGCCATGGCCCAGGCGGCAGGGGTTTCCGTGTTGTCAAATAAGAGTCATCATGGTATGATAGCGTTCTTTATGGCGGCTGACAAAGTGAAATTACGAAAGGTTGTAACTCCAGGAGATCAACTGTTTCTGGAAGTAGAAATGATTCGAGATCGGCCCAGTACCGCCTCGATCCGCGGTCAGGCTAAAGTTGATGGGGAACTAGTTGCGGAAGCCGAAATGCTTTTTTCATTTAGAGATGCCTCATATTTATCCTAACACCATGTTTCCTAAATGGCATACAGTTCAACCCCTAGAATTATACTAAAAATTTTGTCTTAAATACGGCAATGCGCTTTTTCCCCATGAGAAGATATCCCTCATTTTTTCAATAAAGCTTTAGAAGATTATTAAAATTTACTTTTTATCAAGTAAAACTCTAATATAATTAGCACATGTCCTTCCTTTCACTAATAATAACGAAATGTAACACGGACGATCCCAATTTCATCTATAAGTTAAATTGGGTTTGTAAAGGGAAAATGGGATGATTTCAGAGAATATTCATCATACTGCTATTGTTCATCCGGATTCGCAATTGGGGGTAGACGTTCAGATCGGCCCTTATTCGATTATCGGAAAAGACGTCATCCTTGCTGACCAGGTTTGGGTAGGGAACCATTGTGTTATTGAAGGGCCGACGAACATTGGTAAGGGATGTCGATTTTATACTGGTGCCATTATTGGCAGTGCCCCGCAAGTTAAGAATCTCAAAACCGAAAGAGGGGTGGCCCTGATTATTGGGGGCAATAATACATTTCGTGAATATACGACCATTAATCTGGGGACAGTTGAGGGAGGGGGGAAGACAGTTATCGGGGATAATAATCTTTTTATGGCTTATACCCATGTCGCTCATGACTGTGTTATCGGGAATAACACTGTCTTGGCCAACCAGGCTCAATTGGCTGGACATGTTGTTCTCGAGGATAGTACGGTTATGGGAGGACTCTGTGGAGTGCATCAGTTTGTTCGCCTGGGGCGGTTTTCCATCGTAGGAGGCTGTTCTCGAGTGA
>CAYJUK010000037.1:7414-12927 GCA_964373335.1 uncultured Planctomycetales bacterium
CCTTATTCGACTTGTGTGGGATATCCGGCAAAAATTTATAGCCTTAATTATATCGGTATGAAGCGAGCGAATATCGATTCCAAAATCATTCAGTCCTTGAAAAAGGCCTTCAAGATATTATTTTTTTCTGGTCTGACCAAATCTCACGCCCTTACCAAGATCGAACAAGAATTAGAGTTATGTCCTGAGATCCAACATCTGGTCAATTTTATTAAGACTTCGAAGCGAGGGGTTTGCGGCAGTTTGGTGAGTGACGAATGGCCTCAAGATCAAGATGATGATTTTTCAGTTCTCCCCCAAGACAGTTTAAAGTCTGGATTACCTCGTATCAAGGATACAACCGATTATGTGAGTGGCTATATCGAGAGTTAGCGATTCCCATTGATCGATAAAAATCTCCCTGAATTCTTCTCAATCACATGTCGTTGGATTCTCAAATAGATACCCTCGGTCTTATTGCCGGGAATGGGAAATTCCCGATTTTATTTGCCCGGGCCGCCCGTCGTAAGCGGTTGAAGATTGTTGCTGCGGCGGTCAAAGGGGACACATCTTTTTTCCTAAAACCTTTTGTGGATAAGATGGCCTGGTTTAAGGTTGGGGAACTTCAGAAGCTTTTTACTTATTTTTCTAAAGAAAATGTGCGATATGTGATCATGGCGGGACAGGTTAATCCTGGTAATTTATTTAACGAAAAGATTGAATTAGATCAGGATTTTCAAAGACTCTATGATGCCCTTAAGGATCGTAAAGCAGATACCATCTTTACGGCTGTCGCGGAAAAATTAAAAGAACAGGGGGTCGTTTTACTAGATTCAACTTATCTTCTGGAAAATTATCTGGCCCCTCGAGGAACCCTGACGAAGAGAGGCCCGACGTTAATGGAACTCGATGATATTGAGTTCGGACGGCGGATTGCCAAGCAGATGGGCGGGTTGGATGTCGGTCAAACGGTAGTCATTAAACAGAAGGCCATTGTGGCCATTGAGGCATTGGAAGGGACAGATCAAACTATCTTGCGGGGTGGACGCATTGCCCGGCAAGGGGCCGTGGTCATTAAGATGAGCAAACCCAATCAAGATATCCGGTTCGATGTCCCGGTCATCGGTCCGATGACCATTCGCTTTATGTTGAAGGCTGAGGCCAGTTGTCTAGCCATCGAAGCCGGCAAAACGATCATCATAGACCGAGAGCAAAGTGTGTCTTTGGCAAACAAAGGCAGGATTTGTATTGTCGGTTGCTGAGGGAGAACTTCCATGGATGTCTCGGAAATTAAGAATATCAGGATAGAAAAACTCAACAGATTGATCTTGCAAAAGATTTCTCCTTATGGAGAGAAATTCCTTCGGTCTTGTTTTATTCAACAAGCCTTGGAAAACTTTGAGGAAAATAAAGAAGTCTCGGTGGCCGGACGAATCCTGGCCACCCGTAAACACGGTAAGGTCATTTTCTCGGATATCCAGGATCAGACAGGAAAGATTCAGATCTATCTTAAAGAAGATCTCCTTTCGCCTCCAGTGATTCGTCTTATCCAAGAATTGGATATTGGAGATATTATTGGCGTTAAGGGAGAGCTTTTTAAAACCAAGATGGGGCAGGAGAGTGTTCGAGTAACGGATTTAAAGATGCTTTCCAAATCATTGATGTCTTTGCCGGAGAAATGGCATGGGCTTAAAGATGTGGAAATCCGCTACCGTCAAAGATACGTTGATCTGATTGTCAATAAGCCTGTGAGGGATCTTTTTATTAAAAGAAGCAGGATTATCTCCTTTATTCGATCGTATTTGGATCAACGAGGGTTTCTGGAAGTTGAAACGCCGATGCTGCAGTCTCTAGCCGGAGGTGCCCGCGGCCGGCCTTTTCAGACCAAGCACAATGCTTATGAAATGGATGTTTATTTGAGGATTGCCCCGGAACTTTATTTAAAACGTCTTTTGGTGGGGGGCTTGGAGAAAGTCTATGAGATGAACCGGAATTTCCGTAACGAAGGAATCTCGACCAGACATAACCCTGAATTCACGATGCTCGAGGTCTATCAGTCTTACGGTGATTTTGAGGATATGATGAACCTCACCGAAGCCCTGATCAGTGATTTGGTGCGTGAGATCACCGGATCCTATAAAGTCATCTACCAGGGTCAAGAGATTGATTTTATGCCCCCCTGGAAGCGCCGATCCTTTGCTGCCCTGGTGAAGGAAAAATTTGATATCGATCCCGAGGACAATGCCTCTGGGATGCTTCAGAAGGTGAAAAGGATCAAAAAGGATCATATCAAGATCGATCGATTGACGCGCTCCGCGGTCATGAAGATTGTCGAAGATGTCTTAGAAGAGGAAGCCAGCCCTAATCCGATTTTCTTGACGGATTATTTTAGTTTTTTATCTCCTCTAGCGAAGACATTTGCGCATCAACCGGCTATTGCGGAGCGGTTTGAATGTTTTATCGGAGGCTTAGAAGTCGGGAATGCTTATTCGGAGTTAAATGACCCCTTGGAACAACGCAAAAGATTATTGGAGAACATCGAAGATGATCTGGAGACAGGAATTCATCAGATCGATGAAGATTTTCTGCAGGCCCTGGAATATGGAATGCCCCCCGCCGGCGGGCTGGGAATCGGCATCGATCGGCTGGTCATGATACTGACGGATGCTCCTTCCATCCGTGATGTGATTTTGTTTCCCTTGATGAAACCATTTTTAGAGACAGAGAATAATTCTGAGAACGAACACGCAGTGGCATAATGTTTCGGCCCGATGGATAGTCATCTGACCTGAGAATAGCAGTAGGAGTTGAATCATCTCGCCACGAGTGAGTTGAATAAGCCTTAACTGTAATTCTTGGGTTTAGCCATTTTCATTCCTCTTTTATGCAATACGAGAATTGGATCAGTTATCGGTATCTCACCTCCAGCAAAGGCCGCTTTCTTTCCTTTTTGCATACCGTCTCTATCGTTGGTCTCGCGATCGGGGTGGCCTCCCTCATCGTCGTCATTGGCGTGATGACAGGATTTGGAAATAACCTGCGGGAGAAAATCATCGGGACGACACCGCATATCTCATTAGAGAAAGAATCAGGAGTCCGGGATTACCTGCGGATCATAGAGCAAGTCAAGTCCATTGAAGGGGTGGTGGAAGCCTCCCCTTATATTCAGGGGAATCTTTTTTTAGAAGAAGATGGACGGGCCATGGGCCTGGTGATCCGTGGGGTTGATCCTGAAAAAGAGATCAATCTGACAAAGGTCAGTCAATATCTCGTCAAAGGACGACTTCAGGATCTCAAGGATGACGGTGTCATCATTGGCTATGAATTGGCTCAATATTTTGGTTATGCCTTGGGTGATATGATCACCTTGATCGCCCCCGGCTCCGGCTTGAGCGGACACGGATGGCGGTATCAATTAAAGATCACGGGTATTTTCAAGTCGGGGATGGCGGATTACGATATGAATCTCATCCTCACGCATCTGATCAAAGCCCAGGAGATTTTCAATTACCCCGGAAATGTCAGCACCGGAATCGGGATCAAGATCACGGATCCTTACGCGGCTGAAAAAATGAAGGTCAATTTATTTTCTGTTCTGGGGTATAGTTTTTTAATCAAGACATGGATCGATATCAACCGCAATCTTTTTGAGGCTCTTTACCTCGAGAAATGGGGGCTTTTTATTATTTTAACCCTGATGGTCTTAGTGGCCTCGTTTAATATTATCAGCACGTTGATCGTGACCGTTACCAGTAAGGTGCATGATATCGGGGTCCTGAAGGCCATCGGTGTTCCCCAAAAATCGATTCATAATATATTCACCAAACAAGGCCTTTTGATCGGGTTGATTGGGACCGGGTGGGGGCTGGTGGCCGGGTTGGGATTGAGTTTTATCTTAAGAAATTTTGTGAAGGTCCCCAAAGAAATTTATTCTATTGATAAAGTCCCGGTTGAAGTGCAGGTGGGAGATTTACTGATCATTATTGCCGCGGCGATGGTCATCAGTTTTTTAGCGACGATTTATCCCTCAGCCAAGGCGGCCCAGTTACAACCGGTCGATGCCTTAAGATTTGAATGATGCTTAAGGCCGTCAATATCCATAAAGAATTCCGCCATTCCGCTAAAACATTGCCTGTTTTAGGAGGAATTAATTTATCGATTGCCAGCGGTGAATTGGTTACGATCGTTGGTCCTTCCGGAGCCGGGAAAACAACTTTATTGCATATCTTAGGCGGCCTGGATAAGCCTACGCAAGGACATGTTTATTTAGATGATCAGGACATTTACAGTCTTAATGACACCGATCGTTCCTTAATCCGTAATGGGAAGATTGGTTTTATTTTTCAGTTTTACCATTTGCTGCCAGATTTCACAGCCCTGGAAAATATTCTTTTGCCGGCCTTGATCCGTAGGCCGAATGATAAAATAGCGACCTTGGAAAAACGGGGTTTTTTATTGCTGGAGCAGTTAGGACTGAAAGCACGGGCCCAGCACAAGCCGCAGGAATTGTCCGGCGGGGAACAGCAGCGAGTCGCCATTGCCCGCGCGTTAATCAATGAGCCGAGGATTATTTTCTGTGATGAACCCACCGGAAATTTGGATTCTGAAACGGGAGCCGAAATCATTAAGATGCTTAAGAGACTTAACGATAAAAATAAACAAACGCTGGTGATTGTGACCCATGATGATCAGCTCTCCCGGCTTTCGCATAGAACGATCCGCATGAAAGACGGAGTTTTACAATAGGACAATAGGGGACAGCGCCCTTTTTATTAATCCCCTGATTTAAGCGAATGTGAGTTAAACTCAAAAATCGTTACATATAATATTACAGCATTAGATTCTTAGCAGTTTTTCTATTTCTTAGCTCTCCTGCCGGTGGTTTTTTGCAGGAGCGGAGTTTGGAACTCGGGTCGGATGGACTAATTTTATCATCTTTGCAGGCATAGGATTATTTCTACATCAAGTTGCCGAAAAAATTAAGCAGTAGAATTCGCAGACATCAATCGATAAGGATCATCCAACAAAACACGAGCGATTCTACTTGAGACTTAGAGCCACAATGACTTTTGATAGAACTATTCTGCGAGTCATCTTGTTTTTACGTCCCAATGATTGTAAAATTTGCATCGAGACCTACGGCTGACCGTTGGCCTGAATTTAGACGCATGATGGAGGCGATGGCTGAGGCTGTCGTTTCCCTTGATTGGTACAAATAATCCCACCCAAACTACCGCAATATTTACCTTTTATACTATGCTTATTGATATGTGTAGTCAATTAGGTAAAAGCATATGAAAACCAAATATACTCAACTTATAGATTTTATTCAAAAGAATGGCGGCTACGCTAGGTCAACGGAATTGATAAAGGCGGGCTTTTATAAGGCTTTGATTTATTCCGCTATGAATGATGGAAGAATAGCACGGGTTAAAAACGGAGTCTATGGGCTTGTACCTAATGGTGCTATTTGTCTTATTACGGCTCTTTCATTTTATGAAATCACCACCCAGATTCAGAGGGGTTTTTTCGAA
>CAYJUK010000037.1:12937-15184 GCA_964373335.1 uncultured Planctomycetales bacterium
GTTGTAGGTCTTCCGATAAGAATTTATCTTTTCTCGATAGAAACATGGAAGCAAGGTATTGAAGAGCATAATCTTGATGGTCATAAGATAAAGATCTTCGGCCTTGCTAAAACAATCGCAGATTGTTTTAAATTTCGTAATCAAATCGGTATTGATACGGCACGTTCAGCTCTTAAGAACGCGCTCGAGGAAAAAAAATAAACCATCGTGATGTTATGAAATACGCTTCGATCTGTCGTGTAACAAATATCATGAAACCCATTGTAGAAGCGCTGATATGAAAAAAGAAATCAAAAATATTGAAGGGTCTGTTCGAGCCCAGCTCAACAATAAAAGAAAAGAACTAAATATTCCGTTTTTGGAAATTTTAAGAACTTACGCGATGGAAAGATTTCTGTATCGCTTGAGTAAGGCAGTATTCGCTGATGATTTTATTTTAAAAGGCGCGTTGCTTTTTACAGCGTGGAAAATAAGAGAAAGAAGGACAACGCTCGACATAGACTTATTAGCCCATTACAGCAATCAAATATCAGCGATAGAGAAAATCGTCAAAGAAGTTTGTGCTGTTGACGTGATAGCTGATGGTTTGCGTTTTGATTCTGCTTCTGTTGTCGGCGCAAAGGCGCAAAGATTAAAGAGGATGCGGATTACGAAGGAGTGAGGGTAAAGTTTATCGGACTTCTTGGAAAATCACGTATTCCTATGCAAATTGATTTTGGATTTGGTGACACCATATATCCGTTGCCAAAAATGATCAGCTATCCTGTTATTCTTGATTTTCCAGCACCGAGACTAAAAGGTTACACGCCAGAAACCGTTGTGAGTGATAAATTTGAGACGATGGTTCATCTGGGGGCATTAAACAGCCGAATGAAGGATTTTTATGACCTTTGGCTTTTGATGCATCAGTTTGATTTTCATGGATCGAGTCTTGCTGAGGCCATAAAGTGGACATTTGAACATAGAAAGATGAACTTGCCTAAAGGGCCAAGATTATTAGCGGAAGAAATTTACGATGAAAAGTTTGACCGTCAAACGTTATGGAAAGCATTTTTAACAAAAAACGATATTAAACATGCTCCAGAAAAATTGTCAACTATAGCCAAAGAGATGAAAGGTTTTCTTATAGAGCCGCTTAGCGCACTTAATAAAGGAACTAAATTTAAAAAGGAGTGGAAGGCTCCGGGGCCGTGGAAGTAAAAAACCATAAGACATATGCCATAGGGGATATCCATGGCGCCTATAAGTCATTAATGCAGTGTCTTGAGCGTTCAAAAGTTGATTACAATAATGACCGTTTGATCGTGATGGGCGATGTGGTTGATGGGTATCCAGATGTTAAACAATGCTTCGATGAGCTTTTAAAGATCAAGCATTGCGATTGGGTCATTGGAAATCATGATATGTGGGCGTTAAATTGGGCTTTGCGCGGTGATAAGCCGGAAATATGGACAACACAAGGCGGTACCCAGACAATGGCCTCGTATAATGGCGGGCCCATGCCGCAGGCCCATATTGATTTTTTAAGGAATGCCCATCTTTGGCTTGAGATCGGCGATCAGCTTTTTGTTCATGGAGGATTTAACCCAGACGCTAAGTTGCAAAAACAAACTGCTGAATTTTTGACGTGGGACAGGTCACTTTTAACAATGGCATGGAGGCGGCATCATACCAAGCCAGGCCATAAGTTTGGTTCTTATCGAGATATATTTATTGGCCATACAACGACAGAGACGTATAAAACTTTAGAGCCAATTCACGTTTGCAATGTTTGGGATATTGATACTGGTGCGGGTTGGTCTGGGAAGCTTACTATTATAGACGTTGAAACAAAAAAGTATTGGCTGTCAGAGTTATCATCGGATTTGTATGGTGGGACGCCGGATTGGTTATAAACGTGTCGTAAAAATTATATACTTTTTGCGACAAAAAAGTGGTTGTGAGTATGGCCAATGAATCATCAAAACAAGCATTAAGCCTCTGGATGGCTGTACCAGCAGACATCAGAAGCAAGCTTCTAAGCAATGTCTTGCCCGTCATGGAAATGCATTGGCGGAGCAAGCGCTTAAAGAACTTGAGCCTGTTTCACTGGTCGAAATGGCTGCTCAAGGGGATGTCAATGCGATTAGATTTGTAGGGTGGCTTACCTATCAGAACAATGCATTTGCACAGAAATCAATGAAAGAATTAAGTCCTGCCCGATTCTTAGAGATGGCTAATAACGGTGAAATGCTTTTGGGCCGCGAG
>CAYJUK010000038.1:0-12928 GCA_964373335.1 uncultured Planctomycetales bacterium
GACTCGCATTGTAATCCCAAACGTCTGAGCAGCAGAACCAAATTAAAGGAATTGAATTGATTCAAATGCTCAAAGATCAAAGGATCCGTATGCCCGTCAAAACAGCTCCAATCCGGTATTTCGATAAAGATCAAGCCGGTGCCACTGAGTATCGACTTCATCTTATTTAAAAACCCATCGAGATCGTATATATGTTCAAAAACATGCCGCAGGATAACCAGGTCCATCGTTTGACCTTGCGATCCGGCCTGATAATCCTTGAGGCCCTCCTGTGACAATAAAATTGTTTTAGCCTCTTCACTCAATTCGTCAAAATAAGCGGCGCATCCATAGGTTTTATTCAGATAGAGGAGAAAATTTCCGGTATGGGCGCCGATCTCAAGGACGTTTAAATTCTTAAGATCCAAATGTCGGGATAAAAAAGCGCTTTGTCTTTTGTATTGATCGATTTCATTGGCCGTTGGCTCTTTCCGTCTGAGCATCGGGCTTTGCTGATAATAGCCGGTGAGAAATTCATCGCCGACATACTGGCGGTGGAAAATGAATTGACAATCCTGGCAAATCGAATAGGAAAGTGAAACCGTCTGATTAAGATTAAGCAGATAGAAATCTTTTTTAATATCTAATGCCAGGGTATTCTTGGATAAACAAACCCGGCAGTGATTGGCTTTAATGTATTTAGGGGAAATCATTGGATTAAGAGTTTTGTATTTTGAGCAATCCGTTTTCAACCAGGGGAGGGACAACGTCCCGAATAAACTCGAATTTTAATTTCGATTTGCAGGCGATGTCCAAAAGGGAATGCGCTCCATCGGAAAAGCTTAAGACCCAGGCTTGAGCCTCGATCCGCTTATCATATTGATTTTCCCCGCCCACATTCCCGTAGAGGCCGCGGCGTCCTAGCTGCGGTTCACCTTTAGGGTTCGTATTGAGATAGGTTTCGTTATGTTCAAGGATATCGATGACTTTTAAATATTTTTTAAATGAATTCTGCAGGGAAGACGGTTTGATAAAATCCATATTATCGGCTGAGCTGTGGTATTCGGGGTAGCATCCATAGGGTGTGCGCATCAGGGATCCCACCGGCAGATTAAACCCGGGGGAACAAAATTGCCTTTCGTCGCTTCCCTGCGGCCAAAAATCACGGATCAGATAAGGTTCCTCTGAATCGACAAGGACTTTTTCAACAATCTTATCAATCATCGTATTGCCCTGTTTCGTCCTTTTATAGGTCGATGGTCCGCAATCACCCAGACAGGTGACCACCAGTCCGTGTTTAATGTAATCTATTTTGTCTTCATTTTGGCTTAACCAGACGATAGACCCGATCGTCTCCGGGATAAACAAAAAACGGTAACTGTACTTGAGCTTATACACCGAAAGACGCTGGGCTAAAATGGCTGTCAGACAAGGACCGCTTAAATTATCATTGGCTAAGGAAGGATGGCAGACATAAGTCGAGAAGAGGACTTCTTTTTTTGTCCTGCCTTTGAGAAGATATTCCCCATAGGTTAATGAACCATCGGTTAATGATGAATCGATCAAAACTTCATACTCTCCTTCCGGGAGGGATTTTAGCAGCCGGTGCGGCAAACAAAAGCCCCAGCGCGGAGCGTAATAGGAAACTCGATAAGGGATATCATCCGGTCTGTCGGGCATTGTATAAAGATGTTCTTTGAGCAACTTAAGCGGGATTTGAGAATGGATTGGCGTGCTGTAGCCCAGCACGTGAAGATTATTCTGCTTAAGATCAACGATTTTTTTCCCTGACGGATCCTTGATATACGCATCCCGGAGATTCCATTCCTGCGGAACAGTCCAATCCAATACTGTTTGACCCGTAGGAACTTCCTTTATTTCTAAAGGTATAAACCTTTGCCATGTCTTCAATGAGGTGCGCACGCCGTTGCCCGTAATACTGCGGCAGAGGGGAAACAATTCCTTAACGAGTTGATAAATCTCTTCACCTTCTTGACCGGTTGTTTTGTCTAAATCTTTAAGATCATGCTTCTCCCTGGGATTGGATTCAGAGATTTTCTTGGTCAGAAGGAAGGAGACATCCTGGGTGATCCTTTCTTTAATCTTATGGAAGGCATCAAGCGCACTGACCATGCGAAGCTTGCTGTAACCCAGAGGCACTTGTCTGAGGATCCCTTCCTCATCGAAAGACTGCGCGATCTTCTCCAGGGCATAGCGCGGGTCAATATCCAGATCGCGCACATAATACTGGACGGTTGAAGGGATCTTCCGATGATTAACAATAGTGACCCCGGAGAATTCTTTGATATAACGGTAGGGGACTCCGACTGTTTGTTCAACAAAATGCATATAGGTGATATCAAAGCGCTCCCCGATAAAAATGATCTGGGCGTTTTTTAAATAGAGTTTTTCGAAGATGGAACCTTGTCCCACACAATTCGAGCCGACGTTGGTATAAAAATATTGATCAGGACCGTAGGCTGCCACGGAAAAAATCGGATCGAGGCTCCGTCTGACACCTTGTTTTTTACGGAAGGCTTCGGTTAAAATGCCGACCGTTGAGAGGGTATTCAATGGATCGTACTTTTCCCCTTTACAATAGGAATAAGAAAAGGCCGGCATGATGACATTTCCGTTGACTCCCACCGCCTCGATCAAGGCGTCAATAAAACCTTGCGTAAACTCGTCTCTGGTCAAGCCCGGAGGAATCTTTCCAAGGAATTTTAACTGAGAGTGGACAAAGACGGTCTCTCCGTTTTTGACGCCTAAATCGCGGATCGCCTGAACAATATCCTGCGAGGTATATCCCCTGCGGTCATCGGTGAAAATGATTTTTTGAGTTTCGGTTTTCATTTTAGATTCACTTTAACATCCTGATTACTTCTTAAAACCAGATTGACCGCATGCGGAAATTTTCCTTCAGCCTCGATGATACGCTTAATCAACTGTGCTAAATCCCTGGGCTGCACGAATTCCTGATCCGGCAGCTGCATTTTCTGCATTTCCAGCAGTTTGCTGGGGAAAACCGACAAGGCGGCGGTCTCGATGAAGGAGGGTGTTAAGGTAATAACACGCACCGAGCTTTTTTTTAATTCAACGCTTAGATAATCATGCATCTTCTGCTGCGCGGTCTTGGCGACTGCGTAGGCGCACATCCGCTCCACCGGTTTTTCCATAACCGAGATCGAAGAAAGGTGGATCACAACGGATTTTTGATTTTTAAGCTGCGGGAGCATCTTTCGATAGACATTCGCGCTTCCCTTGACGAGGACATTCATCGGACGGTCAAATTCTTCTACGCTTGTATCCTCAAATTTTTTTAGAATAAGTCTGGGGGAAACTGCGTTAATAACCACCGAGACATCCCGCAATTGTCCAAAGGCAGAATCGACCTGACTGGCATCTGAGATATCGCAGGGAATCCATGCCGCCAGATTTTTAAGCTTTTTCGCCAATTCTTGGTTCTGATGATAAACGGCATATAGATGATAATCTGAAGCTAAAGCCTTTACGACCTCTTGCCCCACGCCTCCGGACCCTCCCAAAACCAAGACCGATCGTCTCATTCGATCACCTGTACTTTGGCCAGGCCCGTAATCAGAGCCATTCCTTTTTTTATAACTTCTGTTTTTATATCAATCACCTTGATGCTGTCGCTCTTATGGGTTACGGTCGCTCGAACTGTGACCAAATCCTCGATAAAGATCGGTCCTTTAAACTGCAGGGTTTGGCTTAAGTAGAGACTGTTTTGTCCGGGGCAGTACATACCAATTAATCTTGAAAACAGGCTGGCCGCGAGCAAGCCATGAACGAGATTTTGGCCGAACTGGCTTTTCTTCCCGAACTCTGGGTTAACATGCAGCGGATTCTGATCCCCGGTGAGGTGAGCAAAAGAAAGCACGTCATTTCGATTAATTTTACGTTCAAATTCATAGATATTGCCAATGGATATATCCTCGTATTTTAATTCAGCCGATTTCATTTAGACTTGAACTTGATGCTTCTGAAGGGTTTTTCTGATATCTCCGACATTCTTAACCAATAAGACTTCCTCCATGGAAAATTTCACCTTAAAATTTTGTTCTAATTCCGAAACGATCATCAGTCCGTTAAAGGAATCCCAGGATTCAACCGTTTCCGGTGAAGTCTTCTCGGTGATCGAGTTTTCATCAATCCCTAAGACTTGCGCTAAGATTTGATTGAGCTTGTCCACGATATTCTTTTTTGATTTGAATAAATTCAGGGATGGAAAATCCATTTTTGATCTCAAATTGCCACTGGTGATCCACTTCCTTAAATCCCAGCTCACGATAGACATCCTTCGCCGGGGCGTTTTTCTTTGTGGGAATAAATTCTCCCCGGAGCATCTTGACATTCACTTTTTGCGCTTGCTGGATCACATCGCCAATTAAGGCCTCCTCCAGTCTCCGTCCGATCACTCGGCAGCTCAGCAGACAAGTATCAATGTGCCAGGCCTGTTTTGTTTTTCTGATAATGATTAATCCCACCAATCCATTATCACCAAATTTATCTTCAACCTGGATGGCTTGGATCAGATAGGAACTGTCATTCGCCATCTTTAAGATGTCTTCTTCTTGATAACGTCTGGTTGTCATGTTCCATTGGTTTGTTTTAAGGGTCAACTGACTCATGCGGGGGATGCTGAATTCCGAAGGCGGGATCATCGTTACCTTCATTTGGAGAGCCGTCAGATATTCGGTGAGATTGGCGGCTGTTTTCTCAAAGTCTCGGCGCTGCTGGTTTTGGGCATACATCTTCCCCCGGACTTGATCTTCCCGGGTGATTTGCAAAACCGAAAAATCATCGAGCTCTTGGAGAGTTTGAAGATAATAGGCCGGATCTTCCGGCAGATCCACAACCCGCACCTGCGGCAGGGCCTTCGTTACCATTTCCCGATTGAATTTGTCGTCATCAACATACACCAGGGCCTCCAAGCCGATATTGATCTCCCGGGCAATGAATTTCATGTTTGAGATTTTATCATCCCAATTGATCTGCATCGATACAAAATGGTGTTCCTTTAAGATCATCGAGGGATGTTTTTCAAATACCTTCAGAACTTCTTCTTTGTCATTTTTACTGTTAATCGCCAGGATAATTCCGCGGTTGAATAGAGAGAGGATATATTTCTGCACCTCCCAAAAAGGGCGTCCCTGGGGTGTCGGCCCCAGATGGATTCCTTCCAACCCGTCTTCCCCTAAGATCCCTCCCCAGAGCGTATGATCGAGATCCAATACCAGACATTTTCTGGAGAGAGACATATGGGCCTTAATATAACCCAGATAATCTTTGGTGATATCGCTGACAGAGTGAAATGCGAGCTTAATGTCACCGATATAATAGAGACGCTGGTCGATTAAGCTTTGCCGGCCCAATTGAGAGAGGCGGGATTGAAAATCATAGATAAAACATCTGGGATCATCCTGAAAACCTTTGGCAAGACATCGGTTAAATTCTTCGATGCTTTCTTTTAACCCGAATTCCTGCTTGTTTTCCAGAATACCCATCGGGGAATAGGGAGGGACCTCAAGATTGTGGACAATGAGAGCCGCGGGAGAGTTATCTTTAAGGATCCGGATTAAATTCAGGAGCTCGGCAAACTTCTCCCGGATGAATTTCCGCCGCTGCTGACTGGTGTTATCATACGCTTTAAAAATATAATCACCGAAAAAGGCTCCTGTATCAATGAATACGATGATGATTTGAGGCTGATGCACATAGAGCTTGCTGTGAGGATCTAAGATCTCTTGATTGTATTGGCCATAATCTGCCAGGTAAATATCGGCATCAATCCCTGCTTCACGGCATTGGACATAAAGAATTTCTTTAAATCCGTTGATATTAAAGCTGGATAAAAGGGCGATCTTTATTTTTTTAAGCTCGGGGTGAGGATTGCCCTCTGCGGTAAGTTTTTTAAATTCTCTTAAATATTCGTGAAACGTTTTCATCGAATGTCCTCGAAGGCGAAGGCCGTTGCGATCGCCATGTCGCGGGAATAGGAAAGGGAAGCCTGAATGTGGATCCGGCTAAAATTTTCGTTATGCAATGTCACTTGAATTCCTTTGGGTTGGCTGTTCATCACCTCAATTTCATCAAAGGCCGGGAGCTGCAAATCAGCCTGCGAAAGTGCCTTTCGGGTGGCTTCCTTAACGCAAAATCTTGCGGCTAAATGCTGTGAGGGATTCTTTTTATTGTAACAAAACGCGATTTCAGATGGTGTAAATACAGTTGAGAGGAAGTGTTGATTCTTTTCTTGATTCAGATTGAACCGGGATACATCTTCTATGTCCACACCCACGGAAATCATATCTCGACTTGATACTTAATGATGAGTGATAAGGCCCTCGGGCATACTTTTTACCGGAGCCAATGGGGGCAGGGCCTTTCGCATCTTTTCTTCCATTTCTTTCTGAAAGACAAGCTGATCTTCATCCCAGATGTTATCTTTGCACCAATGGCCCCGGTCATCTTTCCACCAAACATTTTTATCGCGGAAGGTATCAGCAATCCGGTCAAACTCTTTCTCGCTCATCCCAACATATTCTAGCCACCGGTCGGTAATGTCCCAGGATTTCACAGGATCGTAAATGCGCACCAGTTCAATCCCTTGCTCGCGGGTCATATATCCCCCGCGGATATCTTTACAGACATGATCGGTACAACGGCCGTAACCGAACTTGATATATTTCATATAATCATGAGCGCCGTTTTCATGCATGTCATCGAGATTGGAAAATTTCCGGTAGGTCCGTTCAAACGGTTTTCCCGACAGCTCAAACCCGCACTCTTCCACCATCTTTTTGGCATGAGCGTTCGCATCCCAATAGATATAATTTCCGAAATAAAGACCGCGGACACCAACGGCCTCAATGTCTTCATCGGAAGGGTATTGATAACACCATAAATCCTCCGCTTTGATACCCATTTCGACATCGATCATGTCATCCCAATCATATCCTCGGCAGGCATGTTCGGTACGGTACTTATAAGTAAACTCAACAAGATCATTCATGGAATACATTCCGCCTAAGTCGGTATACCCGTGTTCCCCCCAGATAACGATGGGAATCTTAAACAGGCAGGCCACCTTCATCGGAATGGTATTAATCCCGCAATGGCCATGCCAATTCATATCCCCCATCTTGATAAAACATTTTTTGTTAAGTTTTTTCAACACCTCAATGCTGGGTCCCAGAGAGAGCAAATCCGCATTAAAAACCTTGCGCATATTATTAAGATTCCTTTGACCTTCCGGAAGATAATTGTTCCCATGATAATTGACCAAAAGAGGCTTCAATCCCAGGACCTTGGAAATGTAGTAGGTCTGGAAGTAACTGTCTTTTCCTCCACTCACGCCAATGACGCAATCATATTGAGCTCCCTTGGATTTGTAGCTGAATAAAATCTTCTTAAATGTTTCTTCCCGCTTGGCCCAGTCAGTCTTTTCTTTCTCGGTATGCACATGACAGCCGCTGCAGACGCCAAATTCATCAAAGGAAAGCGGAACCGCGGATGAAGCCGGATAAACACATTTTGTACAATATCTCATTTTAGGTGGACGTGGGACCATAGATCCTTACCTCCTGTATTCTTTTAAGATTCCCATAGTCATTTTCTTTTTAATGACCGGGCGGACATCGAGACCATATCGTTGCAGAGTCTTTTTGGCGGTGATCACCGCATTCTCCGTAAAATTGAATATATTCCCGGCGGCAACGGCATCCGCATGTCCTTCCGTGATTCCGTCTGCGAAATGATCAAAAACCCCTACTCCGCCGCAAGCAATAACGGGGATATTGACCACCTCAACCACAGATTTTATCAATGCGATATCATAGCCTTCGGCTGTTCCATCCCGATCGATGGAATTAAGGAAGATTTCACCGGCCCCCAGCCCTTCGGCCTCGCTGGCCCAGGCCACGGGATTTTTTCCTGTCGGGGCGTGGCCGTGATCGATCACGACTTCGTATTTGCCCCAAATATCCATTTGAACATCAATCCCGACAATGACGCATTGTTTGCCAAAAACCTTGGCGGCCAAGCTGATCAATTCGGGTGATTTATACGCTTGAGTGTTGATAACGACTTTATCCGCCCCTCGATTAATCCGCTGTCTGATGTCATCAATGGTTCTGATATTCCCGCCGAAAGTTAAAGGAATAAAACACGACTTCGATACGCTTTCGATAATCGTGTAAATGTCGTTCATCCTTTTAATCTTTAAATCATCTCGTCGTAAATCATAAACCTCTTCCCGGCTGATGTCCACATAGATCAGTTCATCGGCCCCCCAGTCGCTCAAACGGTTGACTTGTTGGATCGGGTCCCCCAGCAATTGATGGAACCTAAAGTTCTGACTACGAACCAGATGACCGTTTTTTAGAAACAAGCAGGGAATGAGTCTTTTTTTTAACATCCGATTGCGCGCAAGTCCCCAAGTGGGGGATTAATCCAAATTTGCAAATTTTTCTAAAATATCCAGCCCTTCCTGCTGGCTTTTCTCCGGATGAAACTGGGTTGCGAATATGTTTTCTTTTTGCAAGGCCGCGCAAAATTTAATCCCATATTCACATTCTGCGGTCATCACGTCTTCTTGGGGAAGGACATAATAGCTATGGACAAAATACACCGTCTGCGGTTGTCTTCCGCCGGCGAACAAGGGGCAATCTGTTTTACAATCAATATCATTCCATCCCACATGGGGCACCGGCAATTTTTTCTCTAATGGGAAGAGGACAACTTCAGCGTTGATCCATCCTAACCCTCCAAATTCTCCATGCTCATAACTTTTTTGACAGATCAACTGCATGCCCAGACAAATCCCTAGAAAAGGTTTTTTATTCTGAATGACCTCTTCGGACAAAGCCTCAACCAATCCGAATCTCCGCAAATTTTCCATGCCTTCACCAAAGGCCCCCACGCCGGGTAAAATGATCTTGCTGGCTTGTTTGATTTCTCTGAGATCCCGGCTGATCTTGCAATCCACCCGGATGGCTTCTAAGGCATTGGCCACGGATCTTAAGTTGCCCAGTCCGTAATCAACAATGATGATCATAATTTTTATTTATTGATCATGGGGTCAAGCAGATCTAACCATTTTCCTCTGTAACCGGGGAAAGGTTACCCCGTAAAGAAGGATGATGACATCATCAGAGGTCATTCTTTACAGGGTCAACCAGCAGGTGAGGAGATCATTTCGACTGCAAAATTATAATATAAAATTTCCCAACTGTCTGCTAAAAGTTTTACCATAAAATCTTCGCAGGAACGAATCATTCATGAGCGAGTCAGGGTTCCTTTTTTAGGGAGGACCTGATCCCCAAAATACGCAATGCTGACTAGATAAAGAGGGACGATGGGGAAACTAAATCGGGTTAGGATAAAAAATAACGCATAGAATCCGATCAGTGAAATAATCATCAGGAAGATAAAGAATAATGCTGCTGGAGTATCACTGGGGGATCTCCCGGGAAAGAGCCTTTGTCTATGACGCACCAGAGAGAGGAATAAATAGAGAAGACTGACAAACGTTAAGCAGAACATAGCCATCCTAAGCCCGTTATTAATAATGGTGCAGTCATGGAGTTTTTTTAACCAGGGAGGATAATCAACAAACCCGATTTTAGTGGATTCCCAGAAAAGCATCTTGAATCCTTCGAGAAAGAAAAAGAAAAGATAACGAAAGGGCTGAGAGAGGATATTTTCTTTGGTCAGGGCCATGAGATGGGCATCGACCTCGCCTTCCGGGAACCCGTGATCAGAAAATTCCTCTCTTTTATTTGCCCAAATCAATGAATCTGTTTGGGACGACCAGAAGAGACATTCTTCTGAATCGAAGAACTTTCGGCAGACTCCATCTCCAGGGATATGGGCGAGGTAGGCGAAAAGGCGTCTGGAGGACATGGGATCAAGACGCTTGACAGTGTTGGCATAAATCATCCACGGCCCCCGGTCGGTGAAGGCAAAATGTTTATTGTATTTGAGATTGATTGATTTATAGCCGAAAGTGAAAGCGTAAACAGGAAGACTGAATGAGAAAATAAAGATTAAGATGTTGACCGCAATTAGTTTTTCTTTTAAAAACAAGGCTCTCAGGAGCAGTAAAAGGAAAGACAAAACAAAGATCAACAGGACACATTCGAAAATAGCCTTTACCGATATGAGGCCTATAAAACATAAACTCATCATCAGGCCATTTCTGGAGATTTGTCTATAAGACGCCTGAGGCAGAATCGGCCAGGTCACAACAATAAGCAGGATGATTCCTAAGACAAAAGGATAGGTCAGAATCTCTGAAAAAAGGCTAAAAGCAGAGTTGACCATAGCCGGAGAAAGGCCCAGATAAAGGAGGGTTAATCCAATGAAAAACCTTCGGATCCCAAGTTTTTTTAACAAAAAATAGGCGCTTAGTTGAGTCATAAACAATAAGCAGATTTGGAAAAATTTTTGAATCATTTGATAGGGCAGAGAGAGAAGATCAGCAAGTCGCATGGAAAAGGATATTAATAAAGGATAGAGGGGTTCTCGATGGGGACCTGTTGTGAGATACTCTGCCCATCCTTGAGTGGTTAAAAGAACCCCTAGACTTTCATAACCTACGGCATCTGCGGAGATGACTATTTGTGAAAAGAAGAGGAGATAGATCCAATACACGAAGGGGAGAAGGAATGATAAGATAATAGGATTTTTTAGGGGAGATTTTTGCAAAGGATTTTCAATTACATTGAGTAACCAGAAAAATCAGTTATGCAAATTGTAATAAAAAAGAATCGTCATGTCAATTTCATTCATTTCATTCATTCCATTCATGTCCGATTACGATTGATCTTTTGACCCTGATTCTTATTTAGAAAATAATATCCTTTTTGGGTCTTCAACCGAAAAAAAATTTCATCCAGCGGGTGAAGCCAACTTTGATGCTGACCGTCAAGAAGAGTGAAGTTCCCTGTTTCTAAGCAGGAATCAGGGTTTTGAGGATTCCAAGGGCTCTCCTGTGCTTTTGCGGCTGTGCCAAATGAAGAATCGATTTTAAAAAGTGGATTCCCGCCTGCGCGGGAATGACGATACTGAGGATGTCATCCCTGCCCCGTTTTATGTCATGCCCGCGAAAGCGGGCATCCATAAACGGGGTAAACTCCAGCAGGGATCCAGACTTCCCTAGCGAAGCCCTGAGGTGCAGCCAGATTAATATACATTCATTTATCTTTAATGATCTCAATGAATTTTATCTTTAAGGAAGTTTTCCAACCTCTTTAGACACCAACAAAACAAGTTAAAAATTTCTTCATCCTTGACATAGGGTTTGATGAGATTATAATACTGTTCATAAATTGAACAATCATTCCATCTCTATGTCCCCAGATACCATCCCAGACAGTCTCAATGAAAGAGAATTTGAAATTATTAATATTATCGGGGCTGAACTAGGCTCTAATCAAAGAGATCTTTCCCGCCTGATGGACCTTTCTCTAGGGATGGTGAATATGCTTCTTCGTCGGCTTGTCTCCAAAGGCTATATCAGGATTCAGCAGTTGAACAAACGAAAGGTGGAATACATCCTGACTCCTAAGGGATTTGCCGAAAAGATGCGAAAGTCCATCCAATATACACTCAAGACGATCCATTCGATCAGTGTCATTAAAAATAATCTTCAAGATGTCCTTTCTAACATAGTCCAAAAGGGAGAAAGGGATTTCATTATTTTGGGAGAATCCGACTTTGCCTTATTGGTGGAGATGGTTTTAAGAGATTTGTGTGCGAATGAATGTTCTATCAAGCATATCAAGGAAATGCCTGCCGAGATCAATGATAGTTATCTGATCATTAGCAAGGAGGATGGTCATCTCGCTGACCTATTTTTTAAAGACAGGTATATTAATCTTATAGAAGAACTGGCCAGGCAGCATACGTTTTCAGTTCCTGGAGGAGATGAGAGGATATGAAAGTCGTCATTTTATGCGGAGGGCAGGGGACAAGGATCAGAGATGTCTCTGAGGTTCTCCCCAAACCCATGTTGCCCGTAGGAGGCATGCCCATTCTTTGGCATATTATGAAGATTTATGCCCATCATGGGTTCAAAGATTTTATATTGTGTCTGGGTTATAAAGGGTGGATGATTAAGGAATTTTTCCTTAATTATCAAGCGATCACTTCTGATTTCACCATGACCTTGGGCCGGAAGGATTCCCTTGTCTTTCATTGCAAGAATCAGGAGACGAATTGGAGAATCACCTTTGCCGAGACAGGGGAGGATGCAAAGACTGCTGCCAGGATACGGGCCATTCGAGAATATTTAGAAGAAGATCGAGATGAACTTTTTAGCGTTACCTATGGTGACGGCGTGGCCGATATTGATATTGTTAAGCTGATTGAAACCCATCAATATTCTGGTTTATCAGCAACGGTAACCGGTGTGCAGCCTTCCGGACGATTTGGTGAGATCGAATTAGAGGGCACCCGCGTCTGTGAATTTAATGAAAAACCCAACGTCAGCAGCGGGATGATCAACGGGGGCTTTATGATCTTTCGCAAAAGCGTTGTGGATAAATATTTCAGCGGTCAGCTGAATCAATCCCTGGAACAGGATGTCCTGCCGGGCATCGTTAAAGACAGGCAGGTGGGCGTGTATCAACATAAAGGATCCTGGCAGTGCGTGGATACTCCCAGAGAATATTCCCTGTTAAATCAATTATGGACTCAAAATAAAGCCTTTTGGAGAGTATGGGACAAACAGAAAGACGGACTCAATTCTTTAAAGGTAAACGAGTACTTGTCACAGGTCATGAGGGATTCTTAGGATCCTGGCTGACCAAAACCTTGGTGGATCATCAAGCGGATGTGATCGGATTCGATAAGATCGTTCACCGTCCCTATTCTGTCCTGAATGGTGCTCGCCGGTCGATTCAAGGGATTGAGGGAGATGTCGCTA
>CAYJUK010000038.1:12938-15049 GCA_964373335.1 uncultured Planctomycetales bacterium
TGACTAAATTCGATATCAAGACCATCTTTCATCTGGCAGCCGAGGCGATTGTGGCCCGGGCTAACCAAAATCCGCTGAAGACATTTCAATCCAATATTCAAGGGACATGGAACATCTTGGAGGCTTCCAGGGGCAAAACATTCATCGAGGCGGTCATTGTGGCCTCGAGTGATAAGGCTTATGGATCTCAGGAAAAACTTCCTTATCGCGAGGACAATGCCTTAAAAGGTGAGCACCCTTATGATGTGTCGAAAAGCTGCACGGATCTGATTTGCCGAACGTATTTTGTTACCTTTGGGGTGCCGGTGTGCGTGACGCGTTGCGGAAATATTTTTGGTCCGGGAGATCTCAACTTTTCTCGATTGGTTCCGGACGCCATTCGGCATATCCTTTTAGAGAAACCCTTTTTGATCCGCAGTGACGGGACTTTTACCAGAGATTATATCTTCGTGAAAGATATCGTGAATGCTTATCTATTACTCGCGGAGAAAATAAAGAGATTGCACCTGGCCGGAGAGGCCTTTAATTTCAGCTGCGAAAAACCCTTAAGTGTTTTGAGTTTATTTAACAGCATTGTCCGGGTGAGTCATAAAAGAAGGATTCCAGCGAGGATCCTCAATCAGTCCGTTCATGAGATTAGACATCAATATCTCTCTTCTCAAAAAGCGCGGACACGGCTCGGATGGAAACCCCAATATGGTCTTAAGCAAGGGCTAAAAGAGACGGTGGACTGGTACACTCAGCTTTTACGGAAACAAGGAAAGATGTCATGCTGTTAAAAGGGGAAAAATTGGGAAACTTAAAAATGCACTGGTTCTTCTTCAAGAATCATAAAGGAGGGATGTTGCTGGTTCTTGCCGCCATGTTTATCTCCGGGATATTAGAGTCTTTGAATCTGGCGGCAATCTATCCGATTATCAATTATGGCCTCAAGATTGAGAGTCAAGGGACGGCATCCCAGTTTTTAGAAACAATAGTCGGGATTTTCGGTCAGAAGGACATGTTTTTTTCTTCCTGCCTGCTGTTGATTGTGATCACCTTTGCTGCTGCTGTCTCTCGAGTGATTTACCATTACCTTTCCAATAAGCTTATCCGGGATGTCTCCGCGGAGAATCAAAAGATGATTTTTGGCAAATTTTTAGACGCTGATTATAAATATTTTGTGAAAAGCCAGCAGGGAAAACTTGTTTATGCCGGAACAGTAGCGACCATCAGTGTCTGGAACAATATCCTTTATACCCTCCGATTGATCAATAGTGTATTAATCTGTATCTTTTTTATGATCTTGATGACGATCCTGGCTTGGCAGGGGATGCTGATCACCCTTGTCATGGGGTTCATCTATGTGGTTTTTATCAAAGGGATATTGCACCGCATCGTTAACAAATTTGCCCATTTGAATGTGGATGAGGATCAGAAGAAGAACGTCATCTTGAATGAATTCATCACCGGGATCAAAACAATCAAGGCCTTTAGGAATGATGTCTACTGGAAAGGCAAGTATTTTGACGCCGTAAACCGCGGAGTGACCTATCAGTTTAAAGTCATGCTGGGGAGAATGCTGCCGGATTGTTTTCTTAAATTTATTTTTTTCTTCACCATTGCCTTGATGGGGATGATCGTCAGTCAACGCTACACAGGGGATGTCGTGGCTTTGCTTCCGATCATGGGGACATTTATTGCTGCCGCCAGCCGTTTGATCCCGTATATTAATCTGGTTGGTGCAGATATTATGGGCATAGCCCGAAATATGCCGGACTGCAGGATTGTCTATGAGATTATCAATGAAGATTTGCATCAGCATCAAGAGGGAACACGCGTCCTCCGTGAATTCAAGGATCGCATTGAATTCGATGACGTCGGCTTTCAATATGAGAAGACGGAGGAAGGCCTTTTGAATCATATCTCTTTTTCTATTGAGAAGAATAAGGTTACGGCCCTCGTTGGCCCCTCCGGTGCCGGTAAATCAACTATTGTGAGCCTGCTTTTAAATTTATATAGGCCCGATTCGGGAAAGATCAAGCTCGATGGGATCAATATTCATGATTTAACCGTGGATTCCTATTTATCGAGAGTTGGGTTTGTCAGTCAAGAGACATTTATCTTCAACG
>CAYJUK010000039.1:0-14857 GCA_964373335.1 uncultured Planctomycetales bacterium
AGGATGCCACGTTAAAAATAAGCAATCAAGATTTTATTATTGTCGATGGTCGCATGGGATTGGTCATTGTTGAACCCGAAAAATCGACTCGGGAAAAATACCGGAAAGAGAAGAGCCGGATCATTGCTTTAAAAGATCGTTTTGACGATGTCAAGGACTTGCCCTGTGAAACGACTGACGGAAAAAAAATTTCCATACTGGCCAATATTGAATTTGCCGAAGAAGTCTCAATGATCATCAAAAAGGGAGCCGAAGGCGTTGGTTTATATCGGACGGAGTTTCTCTATATGAATCGGGATGATCTTCCTACCGAAGAAGAACAATACCAAGCTTACAAATATGTGGCGGAGAAATTATCGCCTCATCCCGTAACCATTCGCACCTTGGATATTGGCGGGGATAAATTTGTCTCGAGTATTCAGATTCCCAAGGATATGTATTCTCATTTGGGCAGTCGAGCCATCCGGTTTTGCCTGGAAAGAACCGATATCTTTAAAACCCAATTGAGAGCGATTTTACGAGCCTCGGCTCATGGGAAGATTCGATTGATGTATCCTATGATCTCAACTGTTTCCGAATTTCGCCAGGCCAATACCCTTCTCAAACAGGTAAAAACCCATTTTCGTAAGAAGGGGATTTCTTTTGATGAAGAACTTTTGGTCGGAATTATGATTGAGGTCCCATCGGCAGCCTTAACAGCGGATATTTTGGCTAAAGAGGCTGATTTTTTTAGTATAGGGACAAATGATTTAATTCAGTACACCTTAGCCATTGATCGGGTGAATGAAAAGACGGCGAGCCTTTATGAGCCAGGGCACCCTGCCATCCTGCGGTTAATTAAGTTAGCGGTGGATGCCGGCCATGCTCAAAAGTTCGATGTGGCTTTATGCGGAGAAATGGCGGGAGATCCCTTTTTAATGGTGGCCTTGCTGGGATTGGGGATTGATGAGTTCAGTTTACCGCCTTTAAATATCCTGCAGATAAAAAAATTGATTAGAACAATCAGTTTTGCTGAAGCTCAAAAATTGGCCCAAAAGGTCTTGCAATTATCCACCGGTAAGGAAGTCGAGACTTTATGTCGAAGGAGAGTCAAAGAGCTGGCTCCCGAGGTTTTTAGTTCTCCGGACATGGGATTCTCTCTGTAGGATATTATGAAAGCATTAATTCTGGCAGCCGGGTATGGCACTCGATTGTATCCCATCATCAAGGATACCCCCAAGCCACTGTTAGAAATAGGACAAAGACCGCTGATCGATTATTTGTTAGATCGTATCAAAGAATTGCCAGAATTAAATGAAATCCTTGTTGTCACCAATGATAAATTTTATCGGCATTTTGTGAATTGGGCTAAAGACCTTCGGAAGTTCCCGGTAAGAATCCGGGTTATTAATGATCGAACCGATACCCCCGAGAATCGTTTAGGTTCCATTGGCGATATTCAATATGTTATTCAAGAGACATCATTGAAGGAAGATCTGATCGTGATAGGGGGGGATAATCTCTTTGATTTTCATTTGAATGATTTTCTCCGGTTTGCTTTACAGAAACGTCCTGCCGTCACCATTGGAGCCTATGACATCAAAGATCTTGATGAGGCGAGAAAGTTCGGAGTCTTACAAACTGATAAAAACTCCTTGATTATTTCATTTGAGGAAAAGCCGGTATCTCCGAAATCGGGTTTAATCTCCATGTGTGCCTATTTTTTCCCGCAATCTTCCTTAGATCTTTTTAACGTATATCTAAAATCAACAAGCAAATCTGATAAGGCCGGGGAATATATTCAATGGTTATTACGACAAATTAACGTTTATGGTTTTCAATTTCAAGGGAAATGGTATGATATCGGGAGCGTTGAATCCTATCATGCCGCACAAAATGATTTTATCACTTAGAACTCGTTTCAGGTGCAACTTAGATAAGAGGAAAGGACGGTTGAGCAATGAAGGGAAAATATTTTATAACTTCTGAATCGGTCGGCAATGGTCATCCCGATAAAGTTTGTGATCAAATATCAGACGCAGTCCTGGATCAGGTTCTGGGGAATGATCCCAATGGTCGTGTCGCCTGCGAGACGTTTATTTCCATGGGGTTGGTCATTGTCGGTGGAGAGATCACCACGACCACTTATGTGGATGTCCAAAAATTAGTCCGCAAAGTCTTGACTGAGATCGGGTACACGCATCCCAAGTATGGATTTTGTGCTGACACTTGTTCGGTTCTTAACGTCATTAATGGGCAATCGCCAGACATTGCTCAGGGAGTCGATTCTGGAGGGGCGGGGGATCAGGGGATTATGATTGGTTATGCCTGTGATGAGACTCCCGAACTCATGCCTTTACCCATTACCCTGGCGCATAAGTTAGTTAAGAGGGTTGAGGAAGTCAGAAAAAACAAGATTCTCCCTTACTTAGGACCTGATTGCAAAAGTCAAGTGACCGTTGAGTATCTTGATGAACAGCCGCTCAGAGTTGAAACCGTTGTTTTAGCCTGCCAGCATACCGAGGAGATTCTTGATAAGACCGGTAAAAAAATCACCGATGAGGCGCGGTCGGAAATGATCAATAATATCGCCCGGCCGATTTTGGGAAATTGGATTGATCAGCAAACAAAATATTATGTCAATCAAACCGGGAAATTTGTTGTCGGAGGTCCCCAGTCTGATACGGGAGTTACCGGGCGAAAGATTGTGGTCGATACTTATGGTGGTGTCGTTTCCCACGGGGGAGGGGCCTTTTCCGGTAAGGATCCTACCAAGGTGGATCGTTCGGCAACCTATATGGCCCGTATGGTGGCCAAGAATATTGTGGCCGCCCAGTTAGCCAAAAAATGCTGGGTCCAATTGGGATATGTCATTGGAAAGGCAGAGCCGGTGAGTGTCATGATTGATACTTATGGAACTGGGAAATTATCCGATCAAAAATTGGCGGAGCTTGCTGTCAAGCATTTTGATTTGACTCCCCGCGGGATTATTAAACATCTGGATTTATTAAAGCCCATTTATCAGAAGACCGCTTGTTATGGGCATTTTGGCCGGCCAGAGTTTTCCTGGGAAAAAACGGATAAAGCCAGTGTGCTCATTAAGGAAGCCAACGTCCTGGCAGTAACAAGATGAATTTATTGTGAAGGCTTACTGTGAGTCCTGCCCAAAGTTCTAATCCGTCAAGAGTAAATCACCAGAGTTCGTTTAGATTTGATTCGGATGAGGATCGATTGAGGAGAAGTTCCATCATTACCAAACGGCTAATCGCTGAAGACAAATAAGAGGAAAAAATGAAATATCATGTGAAAAATCTTTCGTTAGCATCAAAAGGAAGATTACGCATTGAATGGGCAGGAAAGGACATGCCTGTTTTGAATCAGATTAGACAGAGATTTCTAAAAGAGAAATCTTTGAAGGGGGTACGGATCAGCGCCTGCCTTCATGTCACAACCGAAACCGCCAATCTGGCCTATACCTTAAAATGCGGTGGAGCTCAGGTTCAGGTATGCGCCTCCAATCCTTTATCAACTCAAGATGATGTGGCTGCTTCTTTAGTAAAAGATTTTGGTATCCCCACGTTTGCCATTAAGAGAGAGGACCGCAGGACTTATTATCAACATCTTAATGCGGTCTTAGATCAGGCTCCGCATTTGACGATGGATGATGGGGCGGATCTTGTTTCTGAGATTCATTCCAGACGAAAAGAGCTCATTAAAAATCTTTTTGCTGGAACCGAAGAGACCACAACGGGGGTGATTCGTCTGAAAAGTCTGGAAAAACAGAGATTGTTGATGTACCCGATTGTCGCCGTTAATGATGCTATGACCAAGCATTTTTTTGATAATCGATACGGCACCGGTCAGTCAACAATCGATGGCATCATTCGAGCGACAAACCGTTTGCTGGCCGGGGGTACTTTTGTGGTCTGTGGTTATGGATGGTGTGCCCGGGGGCTGGCCATGCGGGCTGCGGGGATGGGAGCGAAGGTGGTTGTCACCGAGGTTGATCCTTTACGAGCCCTTGAGGCTAATATGGATGGTTATCAGGTCATGCCCATCAGAGAGGCGGCGAAAATCGGCAATATTTTTGTTACGGTGACCGGAGATATTAATGTCATTCGGACCGAACATATGCTCTTCATGAAAGAGGGAGCCATCCTGGCAAACTCCGGTCATTTTGACGCTGAGATCGATCTGCCGGGTCTTGGCAAGATTGCCAAATCGAGACGAGAGATTCGGGATTTTGTCGAGGAGTTCACCTTAAAGAATGGAAGGCATATTTACGTCTTAGGGGAAGGACGATTAATCAATCTGGTATCGGCAGAAGGGCATCCCGCCTCGGTTATGGATATGAGTTTTGCCAACCAGGCCTTAAGCAGTGAGTACGTGGTGAATAATCATCAGCACTTAGAGAATAAGGTTTATCCTGTCCCGGAAAAGATTGACCGGATGATTGCCCGGCTTAAACTTAAATCGCTGGGGATAAAGATTGATACTCTTACTCCTCAACAAGAAAAATATCTCTCGAGTTGGGAGATGGGGACCTGATATGATCCATTATTTTCATAAGGATGAATATGATTAATAAACCTAGAAAAGTTGCGATCTTGACCTCCGGCGGTGATGGCCCCGGAATGAATGCCGCGGTCCGGGCGGTGGTGCGGTCCGGGCTCGCTCAGGGGCTGGAGGTTGAAGGCGTCATGCGTGGTTATGAAGGGCTCCTGCATGAAGAGTTTGTTCCTTTGACGCATCGTTCGGTCTCCGATATTATCAACCGTGGAGGAACGATCCTTAAAACCGCTCGATCTAAAGAGTTTGCCACGGACGAAGGAAAAGAGAAGGTCGTTCAGATCCTCCGGAAAAGAAATACCGACGTTTTGATTGCTATCGGAGGCGATGGGACTTACACCGGGGCCAGCCGGTTATTTGAGAAATTTGGATTCCCCACCATCGGACTGCCCGGGACGATTGATAATGATTTGAACGGAACTGATCAGACCATCGGATGCAATACAGCGGTAGATACCGCTCTTTCCGCCCTGGATAAAATCCGCGATACCGCGCATAGCATGGAACGGATATTTATTGTTGAGGTCATGGGAAATAGATCCGGTTATATCGCTGTGGAGGTTGCCCTGGGAGCCGGAGCGGAAGATGTGATTGTCCCGGAATATAAATTTGATTATCAGTCGATGTGTCAAAATATCATTGAGGGACATAATAAAGGTAAGGTGAGCTGGATGGTGATAGTGGCCGAAGGAGCCGGGAAGGCCCATGAGATTGCCACTACGGTCGCTACGATGACTGGGTTGGAGACCCGTTGTGTGGTTTTGGGACATATCCAGCGGGGAGGAGATCCCAATGGGGCTGATCGTATCTTGGCCACCCGGTTGGGAGTCGCCGCGATTGAACTTGTCCTTCAGGGATCTTATGGTAAGGCGGTGGGGATTATCCAGGATCGCATCAGTATTGTTAATCTTTCGGAAGCGAAACGGCGGGAATTTCCGCAGCTTAAGGATTATCTCGGGTTAGTAAAATTATTAAGTTAAAAAAGGACAGGAACAATGGCTAAGATCTATTATGAGAAAGACGCTAATCTTGAAGCGATTCAAAATAAAACCATTGCTATTATTGGTTATGGTATTCAGGGCCGGGGTCAGGCCTTAAACTTAAAAGATAGCGGGCTTAAAGTGATCATCGGGCAAAGGGAAGGATCCCCTAATTATGATCAAGCCGTCAAAGATGGTTTTAAGCCGGTTGATGCTCAAAGGGCTTCTCAAGAGGCGGACATCATTGTCATCCTGACCCAGGATCATTTACAAGCCGACCTCTATAAGAGATTCATTAAAAGGAACTTAAAGAAAGGGAAAAGCCTTGTTTTTTCCCATGGATTCAATATCCATTTTCACCAAATCATTCCCCCCGAAGACGTGGATGTGTGGATGATTGCCCCGAAAAGTCCCGGGGCATTAGTCCGCCGGCAATTCGAGCAGGGATTGGGGGTTCCGTGTCTGGTGGCCATTCATCAAGACCCTTCCGGAAAGGCTTTAATGGATGCCTTAGCCTATGCCCGGGGAATCGGAGGGACAAGAGCCGGAGTGATTGAAACCACCTTTAAGGAAGAAACCGAAACGGATTTGTTTGGAGAGCAGGTTGTGTTATGCGGCGGCGTAAGCGAATTGATCAAGGCCGGTTTTGAGACTTTAATCGAAGCGGGTTATCAGCCGGAGATTGCTTACTTCGAATGTTTGCATGAATTGAAACTCATTGTGGATTTGATTTATGAAACCGGTATTCAAGGCATGCGTAAAAGAGTTTCGGATACCGCGGAATACGGAGATTACAGCCGAGGGAAACGGATCATTAATGACCGGACCCGGAAGGAAATGAAGAAGATCCTCAAAGAAATCTTATCCGGTAAATTCGCCCGGGAATGGATCCGGGAAAATAAAAAAGGAAGACCGGAATTTAATAAAATGAGACAAGAGGGAGAAAGCCACCTCATCGAACAAGTGGGGCCGCAGTTGCGGGCGATGATGGCTTGGATGAAAAAATAAATGGTCAACAAGAAAGAAGACAAGGTTCTTATTTTCGATACAACCCTTCGTGATGGTGAACAGGCTCCCGGAGCCAGCATGAATCAAAAAGAGAAGCTGGAGATTGCCTTTACCCTGGAACGAATGGGGGTTGATATCATTGAGGCGGGATTCCCGGTTTCCTCAAAGGGTGATTTTGAATCTGTCCAGGCGGTCGCCGAGTATATCAAAGAATCCGTCATTTGTGGATTAGCCCGGTGCCTGACCAAAGATATTGATGCCGCTTATGAAGCGGTTAAAGCTGCCCAACAGGCCCGGATTCACGTGTTTCTGGCCACCTCCAAGATTCATTTGAAATATAAGTTGAAGAAGAATCAGGATGAAGTCTTGAAGATGGCCGTGGATGCCGTCAAATATGCCCGGAAAAAATTGTCCAATATAGAATTTTCTCCCGAGGATGCTTCTCGATCAGAGGCAGATTTTTTATACCGGATTATTGAAGCCGTTATCGATGCCGGAGCCACAACGGTCAATATCCCCGATACGGTGGGATACAGCTTGCCCGATGAATATGGACAATTGATCAAGGATATCAGTGACCATGTCCCCAATATTCATAAAGCCGTTATCTCGGTTCATTGTCACGATGATCTGGGGGTAGCGGTGGCTAATTCGCTGGCGGCTGTTAAGAATGGCGCGCGGCAGGTGGAATGCACCATCAATGGGATCGGAGAACGCGCCGGCAACGCCTCTATGGAAGAGATCGTGATGGCCTTAAAAACGCGGTCCAGTTATTATCAATGCGCCACAAATATCCGTACGCAGGAAATCTGCCGCGCCTCCCGATTGGTGAGCAAGTTTACCGGATTCCCGGTGCCGCCGAATAAGGCTATTGTGGGGGCCAATGCCTTTCGTCATGAGTCGGGGATCCATCAGGATGGAATCTTAAAGGAACGATCCACCTATGAGATCATGAAACCCGAGGATGTTGGATTTATGGAAACGGGCCTGGTCTTAGGCAAGCATTCCGGCCGGCATGCCTTTAAGGTACGTCTAAAAAATCTGGGTATTGAATTGGATGATAAACAATTGGATCTCACCTTTGAGCGGTTTAAGGATATCGCCGATAAAAAGAAACATGTTTTCGATGAAGATCTTCAGGCGATTGTAGAAGATGAATTTAATCTGGTTCAAGACACCTGGAGCCTGGTGAATCTGGCCGTGGCCTGCGGGACAAAGATTAAACCCCGCGTTGAAGTCTGTCTTAAGTCCCAAGGTAAGCCATACACCCAGTCCTCGAGCGGCGATGGGCCGGTGGATGCCTGCTACAAAGCGATCGAATCTATTGTGGGGATGAAGGGAGAATTGTTGGATTATTCCATTCAATCCGTAACTCGCGGTCAGGATGCCTTAGGGGAAGCCACTCTCAAGGTCAAGCTCAAAGATAAGATTGTCATTGCCCATGGCACGAGTACCGATATTTTTGAGGCATCGGCCAAGGCCTATATTAATGCCATCAATAAAGTTCTTGCCCAATCTCAGACGGATACCTTAAGTAACGTGCTTCCAGATAAAGAATGACCGATCAGCAGATCACCTATGGTATTTTAGGCTATCCCTTAGATCATAGTCTGTCACCGGTGCTGCATAATACCGCCCTTAAGGCCATGAAAGTTAATGCGGTCTATCAAAGGTTTCCTTTGAAAGAAGAGGAATTACCGGAATTTTTCACCCATCTGCAGGAAAAGAACAGCTGCATCCTTGGTTTAAACGTCACCGTCCCTTATAAAGAGAAGGTCATCGCTTATATGAATCGACTCACTCCCTTTGCCGAAAAGGCGATGGCGGTCAATACCATCGTCATTAATGAGAAAAGACAGCTGCTGGGATATAATACGGATGGCCCGGGTTTTTTAACGCACCTGGCAACGTTAAAGATCTCCATCGTTGATAAGAAGGTTATTATCTTAGGGGGAGGAGGGACGACGCGGGCTATCCTCACAGTGTTGTCGCTGATTCCTGACCGCCCCTCCTGGATCAAGATTTATAATCGAACTTATCAAAATTTAGAGAAACTGTTCAATGACTTATCTCAGAGAATGGATTTAAGCCACGTTGCGACCTCCGCGGATATTGAAAATCTTCCTATTGAAGAAGCGGACTTGATCATTAATACGACGGCGGTCGGGATGAAGGAAGACGCCTGTTTGATTGAGGGAGAACGCATGTCCCCGCATACATTTTTTTATGATGTGATCTATTCCCCGGCAGAGACAAAATTGTTAAAATTAGCCAGGACAAGAGGGGCCAGGACAGCGAATGGGTTAGGGATGCTCTTTTATCAAGGAGTCTTATCCTTGCAGCATTGGGTGAATATTGAGATTAAAGAATCTATCAAACAAATGATGTGGGAGAATCTTCAGAAGGCGGCTCATTCCCAATGACGGATATGTTTATTTTTATAGGATCGACACCGTTTCAAGTGGGAATTTTTATATTCGGGGCAATGGTCGGGAGTTTTCTCAATGTTTGTATCTCTCGTCTCCCTCAAGGAGAGTCCATCATCCACCCGCGGTCTCATTGTAGGCATTGTAAGAAGACGATTCCCTGGTTTGATAATATCCCTCTTATCAGTTATTTTGTTTTAAAAGGACGCTGCCGGTATTGCCGGCAGAAATTTTCCTTACGCTATGTCCTGGTGGAATTCCTGATGGCCGTAACCTTTGTTATCTTTTATCGTTATTTTTGTCCTTCGATTCTGCTTGTTCCCTATTTGATTATGGTCTCCTGCTTTATGGTAGCGATCTTTACGGATTTCGAACATCGTATGATCCCGGATGAGATCAGTGTCGGGGGGATGCTCATAGGACTTGTATTGAGTTTTGTGATACCCCAAATCCATGGATTAGCGACTGGCCCCTTCATGTCAAATCCTATTCTGATCCATCTTCAGGCCGGTTGGCGGGCCGTTCTGGGAATAGTGGTGGGGGGAGGTGTCATTTATCTGATGGGACTTTTAGGAGAATGGATCTTCAAAAAGGAGGCTATGGGAGGAGGAGACGTGAAATTTATGGCGCTTATCGGTGCCTTTATGGGCTGGAAGCTGGCCTTGTTAGCTTTTTTTATTGCTCCTTTTTTCGGCGCTGTTTATGGACTGATTGAAAAGATTCGAACTAAGGATAGCGCGATTGCTTATGGGCCATTCTTAGCCTTAGGGGCGTTGATCAGTTTGTTTTGGGGAGAGAAGATTATCGAATGGATCATCCATGGTTATGGCCTTTATTGATGATGATTCTGGAATGAGGTCATGTTTAAGCGTAAGAATATTGTCTTGATAGGTTTCATGGGAGCAGGGAAGACCCAAATAGCGAAGAAGTTGGCCCAGGTGTTAAAAAGAAAGGTCTTCTCAACCGATCGGTTGATAGAGTTGAAAGAGGGAAAATCAATCCTGCAAATATTTAAACAGTCAGGCGAGCCGTATTTTCGTCAGCTGGAAAAGGCCGTTGTGCGGGAAGTTTCCAGGGAGAAGAATGTCATAATTGATTGCGGGGGCGGCGCGGTCATTGATCCGGAGAATTTGAAAAGACTTAAGAAGAATGGTCTTTTGATTTATTTAGCGGCCTCGCCAAAAGTTCTTTATCACCGGGTACGTCGGCAAAAACACCGTCCTTTATTAAAAGGGTCTTCTCTCTCGTTGAAGAAAAGTATTGCTGATTTGTTGAATGTCCGCAGAAGGTTTTATGTGCAAGCCAATTTTACCATAGAGACTTCTCAAAAATCATTACTGCAGGTCTTTCAGGAAGTAATCAATATTTTGAATCATTCAGCAGAAGGGGGAAATCGTGTTTAACCATAATCCCAAAAAATATTTTATTTGGTCTGTGATCTTTTTTTTAATCGTCGGTTGTGATTGGGGGGGATCAAAAAAAAGTTTTTTTAACTATAAAGATCCGCACCAAGGTTATACGGTGAAAATCCCTAAGGGATGGATAAAGGTGGAAAAGACCCCCGCCCCCCTGGCCGTCTTTACCAGCCCTCAAGGGGATCCCCTTCAGGACGGGGGTGGAGATTGTGCGTTTTCTATCGTGACTTCCGATTCCGCGATCAGCACGGAGGGGGAATTTAATAAGGCCCTGGATCTTAATCCTCAGGTGCTGGATCAAGGATATATCACTGTGGATAATCAAATCGCCAGATGGTTGATCTTTGAGCAAAGAGGATTTAGGACGATCCAGTATATTGTGTCGATGAATGACTTTAAGATCATTAATATTTTTTGTTCCGCCTCCGATAAGTTTGACGAATATCGGAGTCTATATGAAGAAGTGGTGGATAGTTTCCGGGTGAATAATTAGTGCGAATTTTTTACCCTTGAGGAAATTAAAAATTTCCTCAAGGACTGAAAATCGTCAAAGGTTATCGCCGCCAGGTGATTTTCTTGTGATCGGAAGGAGCAGGATACCGATCAAGCGGGGATGCCTGGAACAGGAAATGTGATGGCCAAACATTGTCCTCTATCCTGGGATAAGGATTGAATTCCCCCGTTATATAATCATCGATCAGGTTTTCCCTTGAATCCTTTCCATATTCAGCAAAGATTTTTCCTTCGGTTTCCCATTAAATCAAACAAAAATTTTTATCAAAAGTGAGCTTTTTATGATATTTTAGCTAATATCCATCAATAAATTTATTACTAAATATACATACACATATTCATTATAATTATGTCCTTAGGCATTTTTCCCTCCCGGTTGAATCCTTCTTATTGTCAAAAATTTTATGAGTGCGCCAAGTATTTATAGCGAAGGATTAAGATAGGAAAGAATGAGCATATGAATTCCTCTCCCTTTGAGAGACAGGGTCAGATGAGCAGACAATATTTAAAAGTGGATTCCCGCTTCCGCGGGAATGATAAACCAGAGAATGTCATCACCGAAATCTTTTATCGGGGATCCAATTAATGTAGGGAATGGTTTTAAACCATGCCCTACTTCAGCTTCAGCAAGCCCCGTAAAATCGAATGGTTTATACGGGGGAGGGATCCAGATGTTACGCAGTTAGGGAACGTTTAAAACCGTTCCCTACCCAGCCATTTGAGGAGGATATTTTATGGATATTAAAAAAGCAGTATTCGTTCTTATCCTGGTGACCGTAGCTAGTTTCCTTCCGGTCCTTACAGGGGACTTTGTAAACTGGGACGACGATTCGCACTTCCTCGGTAATGCCCTCGTAAAACAGTTCACACCCCGGGAAATCCCTAAGATTTTCCTCGAACCTGACAGCGCGAACCATACCTATATTCCGTTAACGACACTGACCTGGGCCGTTGAATATTGGCTTTTTGGGAAGAATCCGTTCGTGTTTCATTTAACAAACCTTGTGATGCATCTGGCGGTGGTCCTCGTGGTCTTTGGGCTGGCCGGGCGGTTTGGGCTGGGGGTGTGGGGGGCCTTCACGGCGGCGTTGATCTTTGCTATTCATCCGTTGAAGGTTGAGAACGTGGCCTGGGTGACCGCGCGCAAGGATCTTTTATATGGGTTCTTTTATTTGCTGGCCATCTGGGCATATTTGGCGTATTTGGAGAAAAGCCGATTCGCCTCTGCCCTTAAGACAACCGGTGGAACCGGGGAACCTCCGGATGCCGGACTTAAGGACAGCGCCGGGAACAAACGCAATCGCTGGATCGCGCCGTATCTGGCGGCGCTCGCATTTGGTTTTTTGAGCATCCTTGCCAAGCCCATGGCCTTAAGCCTCCCGTGGGTTTTGCTTCTGGTGGACTGGATGAGAGGCCGCCGGTTCACGCCCGCGATGCTTCTCGACAAAGTTCCGTTTTTTCTTGTCATTGAGCCCATTGCCTGGATTACGTACGCGCAGAACACGCGGGAGATCACGCTTAATTTTCCAAACGGGTTTCTGGTATGGTTCTGGAGCGCGGCTTTTTATATCCAGAAATTTATCTGGCCCGGTGATTTGTCTCCGGTTTACGCGATGCCGGAACCGATTGCGTTCACCAACCCCGCTTATTTGCTGGTTCTGGCAACTCTCGCGGTGACCGGGCTGATCCTGTGGCGCGGCGCCTCCAACCGCTGGCTGATATTCGCCTTCGCGTTTTATTTTCTGTCGAGTTTCTTTCTCTGGAGATTTGACTGGCGCGACATCTCGGTGGTGGCTGACCGGTATATTTACATCCCGGTCTTCGCGGCTTGTCTCGCGCTCGGCCGCGGGTTTGAATATCTTCTGACAAGACCGGTCAAGATCCGGCGTCTGGCGGTTACGGCGTTCGCGCTGACAGCCGCGGCGTACGCGGTCAGCACGTTTGCTTATACCTTCACCTGGCGCGACGGGTTCGCGCTCTGGAGCCGGGTTACGGAGTATTCTCCGGAACTGGCCTTTGGCTACAATAACCGGGGTTCGCTTTATGTCCAAAAAGGTGATACTGAGGCGGCGATGAGGGATTTTCGGAAAGCGATTGAGGTCGCCTCCCGCTACCGGGTCATCAAGGACGGCAAAAAACTCCTCCCGGTCAAGGCCGCGACCCAGTACGCCGCGTCCCACGACAATATCGGACAGCTGTATACTAAAGAAAAGGCCTACGAGAAGGCGCTGGAGCATTTCAATCTCGCAATTTATTACGAAATCGAGAATAAAGAATATTACAACAATCGCGGGGCGACGCTGGTGAAGCTTCACCGGATGGAGGAGGCGCTGGCGGATTACAACGCCGCGCTGGCGTTAGAACCGGATTTCTACGAGGCGCGGATCAACCGCGGTCTGTATTTTTACAAAACCGGGCAGAAGAAAGAGGCGCTTGAGGATTTCAATAAGGCGATTGTTATTGACTCGAGCCTCTCGGAAGGATTTATGCAGGCGGGCCGGATCTATTTCGAGAACGGCTCAAACACAGAGGCGCTCAAGATGTTTGAGGGTGCCGTAAAGGCGGATCCTGATCAAACGCAGGCGTTTTATAATATCGGAATGATCTATCTGAACATGGGCGATCAAAGCAAAGCGCAAATTTATATGTCGCAGGCGCAGGTCAAATGGCTCAAGGATCCGGAAAAGTATCCATTGCCCGGAATGGATTCTGCTGATGTGAAGATTTGGTCTGATCGCCTGGGGAAATAAATCGAAGCGACAGAGAGAAAGAGTGACAAGAAGAATGACAGTCACTTAGACTCCGAATGAAATGTTAGGTAAAAAGGTAAAAGGGTGGAAAGGTGAAGAAGTGGAAGTTGAATGACTAAGACAGTTCACCCCTTCATCTTTTACCCCTTTTACTGATCATCGATCTAACGTCCTTTCTGGAAAAAGTGACAGTCATTCAGATTCTGGGACTTGCCACCATCGAATGGAAGCCGTCACTTTCGCAGAGTAAGACGATAATAACTCAATGACTACAACAGAAGACAAAACCAATTATTTTTTTGTTGATGAGGCAGGTGATCCGATTTTTTATGACAGATACGGGGATTTAATTGTCGGAAACGAGGGTTGTTCGAAAATATTGATTTTAGGGGTTGTGCGGACAGAAAACCCTAAAATCATCCGGCAAAATCTGGCAGACATTCGGAATCAGATTGCCTCAGATAAATATTTCCAAGGTATTCCTTCCTTAAAGAAGAGCCTACTTGCTTTTCATGCGACCGATGATTGTCCTGAGGTGCGTCAATTAGTTTTTAAGGCTATCACGGCAATGGATATCAAAGTAAAAATTTATGTTGCTAGAAAAATTGAAGCTGTTTTTAGAAAAAAATATCATGCCAAAGAAAATCTTTTCTATGACGATTTGGTTTCTCGGCTTTTTGAAGATCAGCTTCAGTTAGCACCCTACAACAAAATATATTTTGCGGTAAGGGGAACCAAAATTAGACAAAAACCAATGGAAGAGGCTATCGGGAAAGGCGTTCAAAAATTTGAAGAGAAATGGTCGAAAAAAGTCATCAGCAAAGTTGAGATTCAGCCGCAAACCCCATCGGGCGAGCCGTGCCTGCAAGTTGTTGATTATATCAATTGGGCAGTTTACCGGGTTTTTGTGAAAAAGGAGATGAGATTTTTTGAAACGATTAGAAATAAAATAGGAATTTTAGTAGATCTATTTGACACAGAGAAGTATCCGAAGAATTTTTACGACAATCGTAATGCGTTTGAGGTACAAAAAATAAGCCCTCTCTAGCTAGGTGAGTTTCCTCACGCACGGCACGACGCCGGCTTTCGCTAGTAGAGGACTAGCCAAAATATATAACAGAGTTGTTTAACTGTCAACACATTCGTATGTTTTTATTTTAGAAATCTAAAGTCATTGCTGTCCCAATTGGATTGACAGCAGGATTTTGCTTTGGCCG
>CAYJUK010000040.1:0-6067 GCA_964373335.1 uncultured Planctomycetales bacterium
CTGTGAAGCTGCGAGGAGGAGAGGGGGAGTTTCACAGGGTGAAGAGGAGAAAAGAGCTGCCTCGTCTGACTGCGAGTTAAGAGAAGAAAAACAACCCTGTGAAGCTGCGAGGAGGAGAGGGGGAGTTTCACAGGGTGAAGAGGAGAAAAGAACTGCCTCGTCTGACTGCGAGTTGATGAATAAGGAGGAATGAGTGATGCGTATAGAAGTAGGAATTTTTTTATGCTGCTGTTTCCTCATGATCTGGTTCCATGGGCAGGGAACCCTCAACCTGACCAATGATGAAGTTTGGGCCCAGGACATTTCCGAAGTTTACGCTAAGGCCGCTCAGGCAGCCAAATCCGGTCAAATGGAATTTGCCTTTTTGTATTATCAAGAGATCTTAACCAGTGATGCAGAACCCAAGTTGAAGACCGAGGCCTTGTTTGCCAATGGCGAATATTTTTTTGGTCTGAATAGTTTCCGTGAAGCTCATGAGTATTTTGAGCAATACTGGGCCGCGGATGGGAACTTATCCGGTCGGTTGTTCGCCCTGGCTTATCTGCTGAAGATTGCCCAGCAGAAAAATAGGGCAGAACTGATTGACTCACTGGAAAGAGAGATTATCAACTTTGAGAAGCAATCCTTTATCTTTCGGAATTACAAAGAATATGATTATCAGTCTCCCTTAAACCGGAGGCACAAGGCTGTTTATTTCATTGATAGGATTGTCATTTTCGTCGAAGGAGAGGAATTTGTTAAGATCACCTTTTAAGCTCAGACATGGAATTCTGTTCGTCTGGATTGTCGGATCAGTCCTGGTGTACTGCGGGGCTAAGGTTTTTCTCAATGCCTGGCTGGAGCAGGAGAAAATAATCCTCATTCAATTCGTTAAGGAGAAAATGGGTCAGGATATCCGTATCGAACGGCTCAGGTATCTTTTTCCCAGCAGCTTAATGCTCAAGAATCTTGAGCTGCTGGATCTCAAACTTTCCCAGGACCGCCGGCTAGTTCTTATCCCTAAGATTATAACCAAGATTTCCTTATGGGATTTGTGGCAAAGGCAAAGATTAAAGGTCTCCCATATTATTTTTTCTAACCTGCAAGTGCGGCCTATCGATTCGATAAGCACGGCGAGGGAGATCCTAATTCCTATCCTCAAGATCTTAGGACAAATACCCAAGGAGGATATCGATTTTCGGATTATTGATTCGCAGATTCATATTAAGATCAAAGATTCTCTTTATGCTTTTAACATCCCTGATTTGGTCGTACAACTGAAGGGAGATACGATTTTTTGTTATGCCTCGTTACCGGAGAAGCTGGGGCAGAGGAATTCCGCGAGAGTTCCCGCGGTTGGCAAACCGCTGGCCTTGAAATTCCGCGGTCAGTTTGATGGCGAAGAGGTTGAGCTGCTGGATATGGACCTGGATTATCAGCAAAATCAGATTAGTTTACGGGCCAGTTCTCAAGGCAATGCCCTCAAGGTCAAAGGGTATTCCTTAATGAGCGGTCGGAGCAGGGATTTAAAAGAACTCCTGAAAAAGTCCTCAAAACGTCCGCTGGCTGATGAGGATCATCCTCTCCTGACCAATCTTAAATCGGTTCATCAGCTGTATCTTCTAGATCTCGACAGCCAGTTAAAATTCCTGTCGGGGAAGCTGGTGATTGATCATCTCAATTTCAGTTTGAACAATCATCCGGTTCGTTTCAAAGGTGTTGTTGATTTTCGTAAGGCACTTTCTTATCAATGCCAGCTGAGGGCACTGGTTCCCAAAGGTCTACGGAAGGGTAAGAACTTTTCCCAGGTTGATTTTATTTTAAAAGGACAACTGGACCAGAACCTATTAAAAAACGATGGTCATTTGACAATATATTTGAATCCGCCCGAGTCTAATGTTTGGGCTTTGGCCTCGGCCGTCGAATCGGTGCGGTTTAATTTTAAAGAACTGACTATGGCTTGGGACAGGTATCCTCACCTGCCGTTGTCTTGGCAGAAAGGACAGATTGTCATGAATCATTTGACCGAGACCAAAAAGATTGAGTTTGGAAAATTGGACGGCTGGCTCAATCTTGAGGAGAGTCTTTCAACGTGGATGAGTTTTCAGCTGTCATTTTATCAGGGTCAGATCCTGGGGGTGGTCGTGGCGGTCAATGATCTTCTTTCCCCTGAATATGCCTTTTTAGTCAGGCTTGTTGATTTTGATCTCAAGGATTTGAATCATTTGATTCCCGCCGACAAAGAAATGACCGGCAGATTATCGGCGCAGGCATATCTTTCTTTAGATCAAGGATGGGAGATGAAAGGGGGGATCTGGATCAAAGAGGGACGCATTCCACAAGAGCGGGTGATCACTTGGCTGGCCAAAGATTTTGATCTGCCGTCACTGCGACAATTGGCCTTTGAGGAATTGTCAGCGAAATGGCATCTGGACCAGCAAGGGTTCATCATTGATGAGATGGCGCTCAATTCTGCCGATGTCAATGTGCGCGGTCAATTCCGCCTGTGGAAAAAAGATTTGATCTCCAGTCATTTCTCCTTGATCTTCCCGAGAGAGATCCTATTGCGGTCTTCCCGGCTCCGGCCACTGATCCGTGGTCTGGATCCCGGTGTTAACTTGATTGATTTAAACTTTCAGTTGTCGGGAAGTTTGGATGCGCCTCATTTCCAGTGGGCACCATCGGAGTTCAAACAGAAAATGGAACGGCGGATCCCCCGCTTTATTCAGAGACGAATCGAGGCTTATATTGAAAAAACAATTAATCAAACAACTCAGCATCGTCGGAAGAAATCTGTCTGGTGAATATCTTCCCCTAACGGTCAAGTCCTTGATTCTTCCGTTCTCTATTTGAAAAGGAATCATGGGTTAAAGGTTAATTGTTACAAATCAATAGTGATGAATAGGTTACGGGAATAAAATGGGAATATTACTTGATTCATAATTTGAGGAAATCTATAATAGACCCATTCTTCAAAATAATTGAGATTAATTTGAAGTAAGTTGATAGGATACAACCTATCATTAGATAACAAAACATAACACAGCATAACCGAGAACATGCCGGATAAAAAACATATAATGACGATCAAGCAATTGGCCCAGTACTTAGGGGTTCATATCTCTACTGTTTATAAATACGCTCAGCAAGGGAAGATCCCGGCCTTTAAGATCGGCTCGGATTGGAGATTTCATAAGCTTTATATTGACAAGTGGATAGCGCATGAGATTAAGAATAATGGGTCAGAAGGAAAGAAGACGCAGGAGTTGACTGCAGCCGATTAGGTCTTAGGTCTGTAGTCTACTCCTCAATAACTCTCAACATTGTCTTATGATAATCGACTATCACCAGCTCAAACAGTGCTAAATCCATTCTCTATAGCAGGTTTAATAATAGCAATTTCATGTTATCTATTAACACTTTTGCTGATTATTTATGGTAAATCAAAATTGCATAAAATATGCGCATTATTTAATTTTGTTGTTGGATTTTGGGGTATTGGAGCATATTTTATTGGTCAAATTACTGATCGAGTTTTAGCTTTTTATGTACTTAGATATATATATTTAGGAGTAATTTTTATACCCATACTGAATTATCATGTGGTCTATCTCCTTTGTCAGCTTAAAGAGAAGATTATTCTCAGGCTTATTTATCTTCAGGGGTTTGTATTTACTTTATTTGCCTTATTCTCATCAACATTTATTTCCGATGTCAGATTCGTATTTAATTCTTTCTACTTCAATGTTGCTGGGATTTCATTCTATTTCTTTTTTATAATCTGGTTTCTTATCGTTATCTACAGTCATTTCCAGCTTTTAAAAAACTTTCTTCATTCCAAAGGAAGACTGCGCACTCAGATATTATATTTTTTTGTTGGTACAGCACTAGGTTTCTCTGGTGGTATTACAAATTTTTTACCGGCCTTTGGTATTGACATTTATCCCTTTGGTAATTTTATGATTCCTATATATTGCATAATAGTAACTTATGCAATCTTAAAATATCGATTGCTCGATGTTACAGTTGCGGTAACAAGAACAGGAATTTTTATTGCTGTCTATTCAATAGTGCTTGGTTTGCCAATTGTATCCGCTTATTTATTTAAAAATTTTTTAATGTTATTTTTAGGAGAGAATTGGTGGATTGGTCCATTGATTACCTCAACATTATTAGGAGTTGCTGGCCCATATATATACTCATATATCCAAAAAAGAGCAGAGAATAGATTGCTGGAAGAACAACGGCAATATCAAGCCACTCTTAGCCAGGCATCACTGGGCATGCGTATGATAAAGGATCTAAAGAAATTACTTAATTTAATTGTGTATATTATCAGTAGAGCTGTACATCTTGAGCAAAGTGAGATTTATTTATTTGACTCTGATCAAAAAAAATTCACTTTAAGAACTAATAGTGGTAAACAGGGATGTGAAATTAAAAAAGAATATTTAGATGACCGCATCATTAAATATTTTTTCCGCAGTAATGATCCTATTGTTTATGAAGAAATTAAGCAGCGGGTGCAAGATTACGAAGATATTGAGATTTTTCATTTAGAAAAAATATTGAAAGAATTGAATGCCGCTTTGGTTGTACCCAGTTTCATCGAAAGTAGATTAATAGCAGTCATTGTCTTAGGCAAGAAGCGGTCGGGGAAGTTGTTTAGCCAGGATGATCTGATGGTGTTCTCGATTTTGGCGAATCAGGCAGCGCTGGCGATTGAAAACGCGATGTTTTATGAGGACATGAAGAAAACCCAGGCGCAGCTTTTCAAGGCCGAAAAGATGGCTACCCTCGGAACCATGGCCGACGGATTGTCGCACCAGATCAATAATCGTCTGCACGCCCTGGGATTTATCGCGGGAGATGCCCTGGATACCATCCAGCTGAAAAAGTCTCAAACGTTGACCGATGACATGAAGGAATTCATCAGCGACCTGGAGCATGCCTTATCCAGGATTCAGGATAATGTCAAAAGAGGAGGAGAGATTGTACAGGGCCTCTTAAAATACACCCACCAGGGAGAAGGGGGTTTTACCGCCATCGATCTCAATCAACTGATTAATGCCTCGCTTGAGATGGCCCAGTTTAAGATCAGGGTGAATGAGATGAGTATTATCCGCGATTTCACCCCGGAGATTCCGAAGATCCGCGGGAATTTCACGCAACTGCAGGATGTTTTTTTTAATGTGATCGATAATGCCTATGACGCGATGATGGAGCGTAAGGAAGATCTGCATGAGGCGGGTTATCAGGCCACTTTAAGAATATCCGCTCAATCGAATAACAACGGTCATCTGGATATTTGCGTGGAAGATAATGGGATGGGGATTAAAGAAGAAGATAAGGGCAAGCTCTTTACCCCTTTTTTTACCACCAAGCTTTCCAGCCGGAAAGGAACCGGCCTGGGACTTTATGTCATCCAGAAATTGATTGAAGAGAATCATGGCGGGAAGGTCTTGTTTGAGTCAACCTACCGGCAAGGCTCGCGGGTTATGATCCGCCTGCCCATTTGTTTTTAGTCAGCAGAGGAGGTGGAATGTCAAAACTTTTGATTGTTGATGACGAGATGGATATCCGGGAATTCGCCAGAAATTATTTTAAGAAGCGTAAAATTACTATTTTTACCGCGTCCGCAGGCAAAGAGGCCCTGGAGATAATCGGACGAGAACATCCGGATCTGGTGCTTCTGGACATCCGCATGGAGGGGATAAATGGTATTGAAGTTTTGCGCCAGTTGCGTCAGGAAAATGATCAGACCAGGGTAGTGATGGTGACCGGTCTTGAAAATGAAGACCTGGTCAAAGAGGCCCATCAGCTCGGGGTTCAGGGATTTATCCACAAGCCGCTCATTTTAGATGAATTGGAAAAGGTAGTTTTAAAAGAGTTGAATATGGAGAAATAGGTGTGAGTTGACGAGTCGACGATTAACTATTAAAGTTGAAAAGAGCCATGGCTAAGAGCAAATTGCCGCACCCATTTGTGCCGGGAAAAAGATCCTTCAACCTTACGGTCTCAGGATGACAAAATCGACTTACTCAGTTTATAACTCGCCAACTCGCCAACTCGCCAACTCGCCAACTCG
>CAYJUK010000040.1:6167-14794 GCA_964373335.1 uncultured Planctomycetales bacterium
CGACTTACTCAGTTTATAACTCGCCAACTCGCCAACTCGCCAACTCGCCAACTCGTAAACCGGTCAACTGGCTAACCCATAACTTATGACCATTGATTATAAAAAGGAACTGGAAGCGGCCAGCAAAGGGATGATCATGATTCATGATCCCCGGCTGCTGATCAAATTGATTGTCCGTTCGATTGTCAGCAAGGTCAAGATCCGCCACGCTGGCATGATCCTTTATAATCCGCTCAAAGACATCTATGTCCTTAATATCTCCCGGGGAGAATTGGGGCTCAAGATCCCTGCCGGTTATGCCCGATTCGATAAGGGCAATCCCCTGATAAAGATTTTCACTCTCAAAAAATTTCGCCCCTTAACCGTTAATCGTAATGCCCTCATTGCCAAAGATATCTCGCGGATGATCTGGCGAGAGACCCTCTTTGATGAAGGAAACGGGGCCAAAGAGCTCTTGCAGCGCGTCGATCAAGAGATGCAGACGCTCAGCATCGAGGCCTGTGTGCCGGCCTATTATCAAGATAGTCTGCTCGCGATTCTACTTTTAGGCGAAAAGAGCGACGGCTGTAAATTTACTCAAGAAGAGTTGAACTTCATGGCCGCCCTGGCCTCGGACGTGGCCATGGCGATCAAGAATGCCCAATTATTCGCTGACCTTAAAAAACAGTCGGAACACAACCGCAATCTTTTCATCCAGACCACCTTTGTCCTGGCCTCGGCTATTGAGGCCAAGGATAAATATACCCATGGACATACCGAGAGAGTGACTCATTTGTCAGTGGAAATCGCGCGGCAGATGGAGGCCAATGGTTCCTACAAATACCCGCCCAAATTTCTTGAGAATCTTTATATCGCGGGATTATTGCATGACATTGGGAAGATCGGCATCCCGGAGGCGATCCTCAATAAGACGGGTAAACTGACGCCGGAAGAATATGAGATCATGAAGCTGCATCCCTTAAGGGGAGCCGAGATGCTCAAACCCTTAACCGATTTCCAGGCGTGCGTGGATGGGGTGAAATACCATCACGAACGTTATGATGGCAAGGGCTACCCCGAGGGTTTAAAAGGGGATACGATCCCGATGGTCGCGGCCATCATCGCGGTGGCCGATACCCTGGATGCCATGACCACCGACCGGTCTTATCGCAAAGGATTGACCACCTCTCAGGCTCTGGAGGAGATCAAAAAGCACAGCGGCACCCAGTTCCATCCTCTGCCGGTGAAGGCGCTGGAGGAATTGTTTGCGCAGGGGAAATTGTAGTGACCCCCAACTCCTAAGTAGAAATGCTTTTTCGACCCCAATTTTAAATGCAATATTGGGGTTCAACAGGCAGAGCCTCACCCACTGGGTGAAAACTTCACTCGTTGAACTCTCGAGAAGAGGATTTTAATTCGGAGTTGGGGGTAGTGAGTTTATCGTGGATTCCCGCTTCATCGGGAATGACATTCGAGACAATGTCATTCCACTATGAATAAATACGGAGCAAGCATGCAGATTTTAGATGGGGAAAAAATAATAGTGAAGGATCTATCCTCACGGCGAGAGGGGGAATCACAAAGAAGAGATCGCGTCATCCTGCGTTTGGTAAATAGACATGAGCATGTCTATTTTGGAAATCTCGAAAAGATATTGAACCTTATCGATCATATTCGCTAACGCCATAGCTCCGTTATTCTGCCGTAATCGCTGCAGCATGTTGATCAAAGTCGCCAGTCCAGAGCTGTCCAGATACGTGACCTTCTTAAGATCAACAACTAATTTCCTTATCCCTTGGTCATACAATTTTTCAAACTCACGGTAAAGCTTGGGAGCGGTATGAGCATTGACATCACCATCGAGGGTGAGGACAATGATTCCATTTTTCTTTAGTTTTCGGATTCGCATGCTCGCCTTCATCAAGCCTCGATTGACTTTGGAAGTTTGATCCTAGTAGACTGTCAGGTAAATTTCTGGATTTCCTCCCCCTGGAGGGAGAGGAAAGGTGGGGGGTGTTGATCGTCGAGAATTATCCTCCCCTAATCCCTTCCATCCAGAGGGAGGGGAATGACGTATGGGATCATAAATTTGTCTGACAGTGTACTAGAGGTGTAAATTTAAGGTCATTATATATAAAGACCTTCCCAATGGCAAAAGGTTTTGGTTTTGTTTTATATAATGCTACATTGCTGTCCCAATTGGATTGACAGCAGGATTTTGCTTTGGCCGCTGAAGCGAATTCGAAACCAAGCTCGAAGAGCTGTTTCGCTGAGCGAAAGCGGTTAAAGCAAAATCCAGGATTTTCCAAATCCATGTCTCACACACCAATGGCAAGCCAATTGCGTTCAACGAACCGTCCCGACTGCGTCGGGACTGGGTTCGGATTCACTTCATTGGCTTGCCATAGGTGCGCGCTAATTTGGACTTACATGATAATGCTATTCCATCCGTTTTTAATTGAATTGAAAGAATTTATGCAAGGCATTGAGAAGTTTAAGGGAATAAAGAAGCATCGATTACCAAAGAAGACCTGAAAAATATTGGTTACGAGCTGGTGAGGAAGGCAGGGAGGGAGAAGGGATCGAGATTGATTTCATCTGAAATTCCTTTTCACCGTCGCTAAGATGTCATCGGACTTGAAGGGTTTGCTGAGGAAGTCGCCAGGACCGATGGGCGCGGCCTCGGCAGCGGTTTCTGCCGATCGATAGCCGGTCATCATGACCACCGGCAGCGCGGAATGGCTGGCCTTGATCTCTTCTAGGACCGAAAGTCCGTTGACCTTCGGCATTTTCATGTCCAGAAGAATCAGGCCGATGTCTTTGGCATTTTTGATGACCTCCAGGCATTGCCGGCCGTCATTGACGAGGATCAGGTCATAATGATTTCCCAGGATCAATTTAAGAGCCTCGCGGGTCCCTTCCTCATCGTCACAGATAATAATTTTTTTGGGCATGGTCTACTCTCTCTACTTCTTCTTACATCACCACTGGACTTGCGACAGATATCAGTTTAACCGTCGTCTTTCCCGCATTCTCAAAATAATGCCGGAGAGAGGCATCGATGTAGAGGCTGTGTTTGGCGGAAAGGGGAATCTTCTCCGGTCCGACATGCACTTCCACTCGACCTTCTAAGACATAGATGAACTTCTCGGTACCGGCCGGATTTTCCTCGATATTCGTCTTCCCTCCGGGTTCAATCTTGAGCAGGACTGGCATCATTTTTTTGATCATCGCCTTCTGAGTGAGGATTTCATAAGACGCCTTTTCATTATGCACAAAGACCTCAGAAATAGAAGGACGGGTGCGCACATCCTTTTTGATCTTTTCTCTTGATATGTCTTTATAAAGTTGACCTAACTCAACCCCTAATGCCTGTGCGATCTTAAGGTGTGATTCCAGGGTCCCAGTCATCTTATTATTCTCCATCCGGCTTAGGGTGGCTAACTGAACACCGCTTTGCTCCGAAAGTTCTGTTAAAGACATTTTTTTGGATTCCCGCAATTCTCTCATGTTTTTTCCGATATACATAAAATTCCCTTTCTTTTGATTTTGATCAAGTCTAACATATATTGATGAAATGTCAAATTAAATTGATATTTATCGATTCAATAAATTAAAATTCTTTTGATTTTACTATAACTTTTATCATTCCAATCTTATATGCTATTGATAAAATATCAATATTTAATTGACATATGATCAATAATGTGTTATACTTTTTTTAAGTTTGAGGAAAGATTATGGACATGAACGAAAGTAGTCAAAGTCAGATACCTAAATCATCCAGCAATAAAAACCTTCCCAATTTCCCATCAAAGCATCTTATAGCAATTTATACCAAATGTTGGGTTTAATCCAAAAAGTTGGGGTTTTAATGGGATTAATTTAAATTTTAACTTTTCATAAACAGAGGGGGAATGGAAATGCGTATCCGGCATGAGTTCTAGGTTTCATAGAAATCTTCTTTTGTCACTGGTGATCATGACAATGTCCTTCACGAGTTTAGCCTTTAATCTCCTCAGTTCCTCCTGGGAAAAAATTCCTTACCATTTTCCAGAATCCGCCATCAACACGATTCTTCCTGATCCACAGAATAACGATATCCTTTATGTCGGAACCTCGCAATCACTTTATCAATACAGTCAGACGGAGCGGGTGATGAATCCGATCTTTTCTTTAAGTGGTAAAGACCGGGAGATCCATGATCTTTGGATACCGATGGAGCGGCCTTCTCTATTATATGCGGCGACTGACCAGGGGGTCTGGCAGCGAGGTCAGCAGGATAAGATGTTTAAAAAGATATTTGACCCATCCGATTCCGACTCCCGTAAGTCATTGGCGGTCGTGGCTGACTCCCAGTCCGAATATGTGGGAACCGCCCGGGGGATTTTTACCCGATACCCATCCGGTTTTCAGTGGACCCCCATTCCGGGGGCCTTTGCCAGCAAGCAAATTAATCTTTTGAGACTTAACGAGGAATATCTTTTTGCCGCCGCCGAGACGGAGCTTTACCGGATTACCCGCAGGAATCAGGAATGGAAAAAGGTTTATTCGCTGCCCAAAACAGAATTCCTTTTGGGTGACAATGGTTCTTCGATTGATCGAGAGACAAAAGCAGAAAAGATCAATGATTTAGTTCTGAATTCTCTTGTACCCACTCGTCTTTTTTTAACTACCTCAAAAGGAATCATCACCAGTCAGGATCTCGGAGAGACCTGGCAGTTTTTTCCTTTAAACGGCCTTCCGCAGGATATCTCGGCTTTACTTGTCAAACCGCGGGACAAGAGTTCGGAAAGAGATCAGATGATCGCGGCAACCGCAAAAGGGATCTTTGGATGGGAGGAGGGAGATTGGCAGCCTCTTTATAAAGGTCTGACGACCCAGAATATCTGGGATATGGCCTGGAATCAGCAAGGCCTTCTCTATGCCGCGACTGACCAGGGGGTCTTTGTGATGAGGCCGGAGGAGCCGGTCGCAGCCGCACCATTGAGTCATCACAAAAACTCCGTTATTAACCCGCCAACCCTTCAACCGGTCAACTCGACTCCCGCGCCCATTAATTGGCAATCTCAATTTAATCATGAACCGGTCATTCAGCAGGTCCAGCAAATGGCCATTCAATATGCCGAGGTCCATCCGGATAAAATTAAACAATGGCGGAGTTCCTTACAGAAGAAGGCCTGGTTTCCCTCGTTAAGCGTTGGTCTAGACCGGGTTTCCGGTGAACTTTTTCACTGGGATACCGGAGCCAACCCCGATAATTTATTAACCGGACGCAACACGATTGATTGGGATGTGAATCTCTCCTGGGATCTTTCTGATCTGATCTGGAATGAGGATCAGACCAGCATCGATACCCGCTCGAAACTTATGGTTGAACTTCGGGAGGATATTGTCGAGGAGGTCACCCGGATCTATTTTGAACGCCGGCGGATTCAAGTGGAGCTTTTGAACCTGGCGGAAACTGCCGGGGAAATCTGGATCGATAAAAATCTGCGTTTGCAGGAATTGACCGCTTTGGTTGACGGCATGACCGGAGGGGAGTTCAGTCAGAGGATAAGCAAGGAGAGGGAAATCGAAGGATCGAAGGTCCCGCTGTCCGCGGGAATGAAAGCGATAATAAAAACGAAACTAACAGTTACACCCTCAGATCAATAAAGTCAAAGGAGGTAGTTCAAATGAAAAAGTTTATCAATTCTTTATTAATTGTTTCCTTCTTAACCGTCGCCGCCTCTGCATTTGCCGAGGATGTTTATGTGACCGGCAAGGGGAAAAAGTTTCATAAAGAAATCTGTCGGGTGACCAAAAATAGAGAAGTTCAAAAACTGGACCGGAATGAAGCCATCGGCCAGGGGCTGAATCCCTGCAAACGTTGTTTTGGCAAGGATGAGGCGGCCAGCATCAGCGGTCCAATAGAATTACGCACCGAGACCGGAAGTCAAAAGAACAAGGTCAAGTCATAATCAGTTGAAGTTGAAGTTCGTGAGATGAGGAACCGGTAGCTGTTAGTTTTTTCGATGTCAGACAAAACAGACCTTAAGGACAAGAGACCCGGGGCTGCGGCCACGGGCCCTGGGTCTTCCTGGGGTTCGGGGAGATCTCGTTTTAAACAAGTGACGTATCCCAGGAAATTACGGAGGGATTGATGATGTTAACGATAGATTTCAAGGTGAACCGGATTCATAAATTAACCGATAATGGGATGACCAAGGCGTTTGTCGACTTAAGCGTCAACGACGCCATTCTCATTAAAGGGATCCGGGTGGTCGAAGGCAAACGGGGATTGTTTGTCTCGATGCCGCGCGAACAAGGCAAGAACAATCAATGGTATGACAGTGTGATGTGTCTGAATGATCAGATCCGTTCCCAGATCTCTGATAAGGTGCTTTCAGCGTATAACGAAGCGGTGTGACAGCCCGGAAAAAATGAAGAGATCAGGGGCGTTCTTTTTAATGGGTAACTAGTCGAGCGGAAAATCGACGAGATGGGTAAATGGGGAAGGAAACCCATAAGACGCCCCTGATTCTTTTAAAGACGCTTTCGATAATATTATGAACTCCAAGAAATTATAAAGAAAATATATAGAGTCAATCTAATGCCAACCGGCCCCAGAAAACATCAGTTAAGATATTCCTTAATCTATCATGTGTATAACCGCGTATTCGGTAGTGTCAAAGGTTTTATGTAAAGTCAATATGGTGAAGGATGGGTGATATGAGATTCCCCTCTTTTGGGGAGGGGGATTGAATACAGCGTCTTCAAAGAAGAGGGAGAGATGTTGAGAAAGGTTTTGTTGCGGTGTTTTTTAGCGGGTGGAATTTGTTGTTCTCCGACAGCCGAGGCCTCCGTCTTCCTGAGTGAAATCCTGGCTGATCCGCCGGCCGGCCTTTTCGGTGATGTCAATCAGGATGGGGTGATTTCTGCCAGCCAAGATGAGTTTATCGAGATCTTTAATCAGGGTTCCGGGCCGATGAATTTATCAAGCTGGATGATCAAGGACTCATTGAAGACCAGACACCTTTTTCCGGCGGATACGATTTTATTTCCCTATTCCTTTATAGTTATCTTTGGCGGCGGGAATCCTCAACTTGCCGGGATCTATTGGCAGAAGGCCTCAACCGGCACCTTAGCGCTTAATAATGAAGGGGATACTGTGAGCCTGCTCAATGGGGAGGAGCTTGTTATCGATCAATTGCATTATGGCAGAGCGGGCAATCAGGATCAATCCCTGGTACGGTATCCTTTATCGCCTACCGGGAATTTTGTGCTGCACAGTTCCATTCCCAAGGCTGAGGGTAGATTATATTCACCGGGGACCGACATCAATGGCCAGGCTCCTTCTCAGACATCCGTGCCCGAGTGGCCGGTAGTTTATTATTTTGGAATCGGATTATTTTTATTAAAACAATCAGACGCTTTTTACAAAGAATTTTATCACGTTAAGTCATGAGCAAATTAATTCTCCTCCCATGATGGGAGGGGCTAGAGGAGGGTGAAGATAGAACTCTCACCCCTCACTAACCATCCCCCAAAGGGGGAGGGAATCTGAAGTGAAGTAACCCTTTATACATTTGAAAGATAGTGTTATTCATTGTAAAAATTTTTAACAATACGAAAGCGTCTTCAAGGAGGGACATATGAGACGAATAAAGAGTATAAAAATATTGAGTCAACTGGTTTTGATAGGATGGCTTTTAACGCTGACGGCGCAAGGTTATCCTGCTTCCTCACAAATCTCCGGTTCATCTTCTTCTAATAATAGGGCCAGTAAAGGAAAATCCAGTTCCATCGGAACTTCCTCAACAAGTTCAGCAACAAACAGCTCCTCTTCAACGGCTGACATTGAGCCGACGCTTCCTGCGGCTGAGGCATCCACGGCTGATCGAACCGGGAAGAAATCTGCCAAAGGTGGGACTGAGGCGCCGGGCGGCGCTGCCGGAGGTGACGGCGGCGGTGCTGGAATCGGTGACGGCGGCGGCGCGGCGGGAGACGGCGCCGAGGGTCATACCCGATTCAAATTTTCCTTAGGCGCGCAGGTGAATGTCGAGCCAACCACCGGGAGCGCGACCCTCTCCATCCCCATCGAGGTCGCGCCCGGCCGCAACGGGATCCAGCCGCAGGTCGCTTTATTCTACAATTCGGGCGCCGGCAACGGCCCTCTGGGCGCCGGCTGGTCATTAGAATTAGGTTCGATCCAAATCTCCACTAAAAAAGGGGTACCGCGTTACGATAGTTCGGACACCTTTCTTCTCAGTCAAGCCGGAAGCACCCAGGAATTGATTTATGATCCGCGGACGGAATGTTTTCGCCCCAAGATCGAAGGGGCGTTTATGCGGATTGAACGCAATGGGCCGGGCTGGAGTGTTATCGACCGCTCCGGTGTCATCTATTATTTTGGCCAGGACGAACAATCCCGGCTCTTTGATCCCGGTAATCCTGCTCAGGTTTTTCAGTGGAATCTAAATCAAGTGGAAGATAAAAATGGGAATTATATGACGATCTCATATGACAAAAACGAAAATCAGATCTATCCGTATAGGATTGATTATACTTATCATCGTGGCAGCGGGTCTTCTTCATTTGCCCGGGTGCAATTTGTTTTTAATCCCGGCCGCCAGGATTGGAGTCTTTCTTATCGCAGTGGATTT
>CAYJUK010000041.1:0-14070 GCA_964373335.1 uncultured Planctomycetales bacterium
GGGCCATGCGGATGGCCCGCGCCAGTTGCAGGCCATCGGAAGCGGGTTGGATGCGGTCCACGCCGTCCGTTGTGGTCGCGTAACCCAGGATATGGGCATAAATCCTGGCTCCCCGCGCCTGCACGCGCCCGGGAGTTTCTAAGATTAAAATCCCCGCTCCTTCCGCGATCGCGAATCCATCACGGTTGCGGTCAAAAGGCCGGTAGGATGTCTCGGGTGAATCATTCCTTTGCGTTAACATCCCTGATGTATTACAACATAAAAGTGCGTAAGGGGTAACCGGTGCCTCCATCCCTCCCGCCAAGATAAAATCATTTTTTCCCCGCACTAAAGTCCTCGCCGCGTATCCAATCGCCATCAATGAGCTGGCGCGGTCAGCAACGACGGTCTTGCTGTACCCTTTAATCCCATAATGAATGGAGACCTGCCCCTGCGGCGCCGCGGGAAACCAGGCCGAGGCCATAAAGGGACTCACCCCTTCCCTTCCCTCAAGATAAAGATCGCGCAGTTCGGTCTCAGCGTAAAACCACCCCCCTAAGGCGTTGCCCATAAAAATCCCGGCGCGCTTTAGATTTTCTTTAGCTAGATTAATCTGAGCGTCTTGCAGCGACAATTCTGAAGCGACCAGCGCCATATGAGAAAAGAGATCAATCTTTTTCAACAGCCGTGAAGAAACGTTGCTGTAACCATCGAGTTCATGGACCTGACCGGCGACATGAGAAGGATATTTCGACGCGTCAAACCGATCAATGCGATTGACCGCGGACCGCCCGGCTTTGATGTTCGCCCAAAACTTGCGCTTGTCAATGCCGCTGGGACTGACAACGCCTAGACCGGTGATGGCAATTTTATTCATCAGCGATTATCCTTCTTTTTATTTCGTTCATATAAAATGACTTTTACGACCAAAGCACAAATAATTAAAATAGTTAATATGAATCCACTTATCGTTAAATAATATTCGAAAGAACCTTTTGGGATCTTTCGGAAATGATCAAGATTATAAATTACAGGTCCAATCTCGTACATTGTTGTCCTAACTTTACTTGAATCTCTTCCAACACCCTTGCCGAATGGAATCCAAGACTTATCCTTCCCTCAAATTCTCCAGATCAATCTGATCCTGGGGCCGACCTGCCTTCTTTTTAGCCGAGATAAGATCCTTCTTCGCTAAAATATAGATGGGAGTTTGCCCGTATCGTATCCTTTTTTTACTCTTCCATGCTTTTTGCGCTGAGACCCCGGATATGCCCAATAAAATATCAATTCTCACCGGAGCAACGCCGATTTGCAGAATCATATCCTCATCTTTAAAATCTTCCGGCTTAATTCCCCGTAGCGGTGCACCGAATTTTTTTAAAGCCTCATAAACCCGTTTGAGATCGTTGAGTTCTGGAGGGATCCAAACACCAATGTCCTTTGTATACCGCGGCTGGCTGTAATACATGACCGAGTAAGCGCCAACGACAAGGTATTTAATCTTTCCGGCGTTCAATATTCTGAACAGACCTTCGTAATCGGAGTGAACGTTCATCCTTGCCTTTCATTTTAAAGTAATCCTTAAGGCACTCAAAAGCAGCTGCGAATCGAGCCTGAGCCCCGGCCCGGCGCCAGAATTTTCGATCCCATTCTTCCGCTTCCTTAAAACTCTTAGCTTTGTTAATCCAAACGCGTTTCATTTAATCTGATTTTTTTTGCTAAAATTTTTGAAAACATCTCTAATTTTTATTACAACTGAAATTCCTGCTGCATTGACAAATATATACATTGCGACCAACCCTAAAATATCTACATATGAATATTTTTCCTGTCGCCTTACTAAAATAGGCATAAACAGAAATAAAGAGAATAAGTTGCTTAAGATGAGACCAACAGAAAAAACAACAACATTTCCCCTTGAAATTTTCATTCAAATCTCCTCAGCACCATCGCCGAATAGATCCCGGAAAAGCCAAAAGTTTTAGCCGCGAATCTTACTGCACCACTAAATATTCCGATAACGCCTCGCATTTAGGAATGGGGCGGCGGTCTTCTTTGAGCCCCTTAATGTGCATTTGGATCGCTTGATAAATATTCCCCTCAACTTCCTTAAGAGTTTTTCCCGTTGCCACACAACCCGGTAAGTCGGGAACATAAGCAGAAAAATTTTTTTTGGCCTTTTCAATCACAACAAGAAACTTATACATAATGATTAACCCTCCTTTAATCTGGATTGCTTTAAAATACTGTTCAAAGTCCCGGGGGCCAAATCATGGCTGGGATGTCCCGCAATCGTTACGCGTCCCGGTTTATCAGGATGTTTATACTGACGATGGCTTCCCCTTGTCGCCACAAGATACCAACCATCTGCTTCCATCATTTTGATGATCTCTCGTACTTTCATACACTGATCCGCTTGATCACTCTTCTCATTGATATCTCCTCAACACCATCGCTGAATGAATCCCGGAAAAGCCGCTGCTGGTTTTAAGCATCGTGTTGACGCGTTTACGGCGGGCGATATTAGGGATATAATCCAGATCGCACTTGGGATCCGGTTCCTCCTGATTAATCGTAGGAGGCAGGATATCCCGCTCAAAGATCATGCACCCCACCGCCAGCTCAATTCCGTTGGCTCCGGCCAGCGGATGTCCGATCATCGATTTGAGTGAACTAATCGGAACTTGATAAGCATAGTCACCCAAGGCCATTTTGTAGGCGCTGGTCTCAAAGACATCATTTTGGCGTGTCGAAGAGCCGTGAGCATTGATGTAATCAATTTCCTTAGGTTCAATTGCGGCATCTTCCAAAGCCAAGGCGATACAATCCGCCATCGCATCCCCATCAGGGGGCAGATCAGTCATATGAAAGGCGTTGTTCGTTGTCCCGAAACCAATGACCTCACAGTAAATCCGGGCCCCGCGCCGCTGCGCATGTTCGAGTTCTTCCAAGATCAAGATCCCCGCCCCTTCGGAGATGACAAAACCGTTTCTCTTCGCATCAAAAGGCCGGGAGGCCTTCTCGGGAAGATCATTCATCGTCGATAAAACATTCACGGTATCAAAGGCCCCAAAGGTGATGGGGGTAATCGGGGCCTCACTGGCCCCGGTAATCATCACTTCCGCGTCCCCATCTTTAATCACTTCAAAGGAAAACCCCACCGAATCCGTCCCGGCCGTGCATCCGGTGGAAATGGTATTGCAAACCCCCTGCAAACCGTACTTCGCCGCTATCTCACTGGAAGGGGTATTGAACATCGAGGCATCATATAAATCTGGGCGGACGATCATGGGATCGATCGGATTTTTTCCGCTGTCGGTCACCAAGGCAAATTCTTCTTCCATATATTTGGTCCCGCAGATCGCGTTCGCCAAGGAAATCCCCATCCGCTCCTTATTCATTTTCTTAAGATCCAGCTGGGAATCTTCCATAGCCATACGGGCGCCAACCATGGCAAACTGGACATACCGATCCATGCGGATGACTTCTTCTCTTGATAACCCTAGTTTCAAAGGATCAAAGTCCCGGACTTGCGCCGCGATCTTTGTGTTGAACAAAGAGACGTCAAACTCGGTCACGCGTTTGACCGCGGAAATTCCATTAACCATACTCTTCCAGCAGGCTTCCTTGCCTATTCCATTAGGGGATATGATCCCGATTCCAGTGATGACGACTCGTCTCGGCATGAAATGACTCCCTTATTTCTTGGGGGACACATCCTATTTTGGGATGTGTCCCCCTTCAGTTATGTTACCATTCAGCTACGGCTCCATTACTCGGGCTGATCTTAATAAACCAAGTTCCCTTTTGACCTCCTCCACTGACCAAAATTTTTTCTTTTGCTCCACAGCGTGGACTAAATCAACAATACGCGAGTTCAACGGGGCCTTCATCCCTATATGACTTGCCATATGGACCACCTCTCCATTGATAAAATCAATTTCACTGGCACGCTCACGCATGATGCTTTGCAGAATAGACCCGTACAAAGGTTCCTTGCTCAGAGAGGTCAGCGTTTTATGAATAATGCTCGCGGCCTGATCTTCCGGCATGGCGCGCAGGCCCTGGATTTTTTGCACAGGAAATTGGGGCAGCGAGATCATTTCCACTCCGGATTTTTCCACGATATCTACCCCTTCCTTTAATAAACGAATACTCAAACGGCAAAGATCTAAATCGGCGAAAGTCTCCTGCATAGATTTCCCAATCAGGGCCGGGATGCAATTATTAAAATTTACAAAAAGTTTGAGCCATTTCATCCCCATAATGTCATCCACGACCACGACCGTAAAGGCCTTTTGTAATACCGCGACCACGGATCGAGAACGCCAGTCATTAGGAGTAAACGGCTTACCGATAATCCAATCTCCCGGGAAATTCAATGTCACCACCCCCGGCTCAATATAAGTAGCCCCGAACATAACGATGCTGCTGATCATCACTTCCTGATCAAAATGACAGCTTAAAAGATTATCGGCCTGCACGCCGTTTTGCGTCGTTAAAATGAGGCTCTTTTCAAAATAGTCCCTATTCTGCTGATATGCCTCCGAGAGATCCTGAGTCTTGACGGTAAAGATCACCAGATCATAATTCTTCTTAAGATTCTTGGCCGTAGGAAGCGAAACGGTTTCCTCGTTGTCCGCCTTTTTGATCTTTAATCCCTTCCTCTCAATGGCCTCAATCTGGCTCTCGCGGCCGATCAAGGTCACGTCAATCCCCGCTTTAACAAGCTGAGCGGCAGCGACAGAACCGATCGCGCCAGCACCCAGAATGGCTATTTTCATATCTCAACCCTGCGGATGATCATCTTCCCACTGCTTTTCTTGATGCCCTTGATATTGATTGAGCACATACCCTTGTAATGATGTCAGGATGAGATCAATACTGCGGTCATACCAGTGATAATAAAAGAACCGCCAGAAAATTTTATTCCAAAACCCGCGGATTTCATAATGCAGAGAGTAATCAACCCGGGTTCCATTGTAACGGGTTTCCAATTTGATATCCTCCTCTCCCTTGAGCATCCCTTGTATTGCCGTGCGTCGGACTTCCCGGCGGGGCTCAAGGAGGGTGATTTCAATCTCCCATTTGGGAAACAAAGGCTTTCTCAATCTGCCGATATAACCTGTCCCGGGTTTTTGACCTTCTTCTGCAGATTTTTTCTTATATTGAATGATTGAGGTCTTAGGCCACCAGGACGATTCTGACCAGAGAACAATCTCCGGCCAGACTAAATCAACCGGGGTTTCAATAAAGACAAAATGGCGGCTCGTCCCTTTTGACTTTCCTAATTCCGATTTTTTCATCATTTTGGTTCGTAAAGTTTATAATCGAACCCTACCTCATCCAAGAGCCGAATCATCAGGCTGTAAAACGCCATCGGCACTTCCGAGAAAAAGGCCCGAATAATATCGGATTCGGTGATACAGGGCGCCTGGCGTTCCCGGGCATTCATTTCCGCCTTCTTGACGACCACATTCTTGGCAATCTCCCGATGAAAAAGCGGAATCCGCTGGATCATATTCTGAAATTTCTCCTGGGCCGCTTGATCCCAGGCTAATTGTGTTTGCACATAAGACATATGTCATTCCTCGTATCGATAAGGTTAAGAGACCGCGGCCGGTTGAAGACGCGAATTACTTTCCCACTTGGCAATGTTGTTCATGAAATCCTTCACACAAAGCTTGACCCGGATATCATAATCACTCTCCATGATCCGATGAATCCTTTCCGGTTTGGAATAATACTCCCGCATGCACCAGGCCCCTAAAAGGCCGACATCCTCAATAGTCAGATGATCGGTGGGGATCACCGGATGCTGAAAATCCCAGTTTTTCAGATTAATTTTATCCGGATCAAACCACCCTTTCTTAATTCCATATCTCCAGTCCGGTGAATTAGGAACCGGCGTCAAGTAATCCAACGCAAAAACATCGGGATCAATCTCATCCGCGACTCGAAGTCTCTCCTTGATTTTTGCCTCCGTATCCTCTTTCAAACCAATCAGGACGGTCCCCACAGTTCCGATATTCTGTTCTCGCAGGATTTGGATCGTCTTTCTGATTTGGTCGATCGTGACTCCTTTACCGGTCTTGGCCAGCGTCATATTATCTTCCACTTCAACACCGGTTAAGGCCATAAACAAACCCGCCTTTCGCATGAGCGGCAAAATAGAATGCTGGCTGATCCATTGGTCGGCGCGGCCTAAACAGACCCAGCCGATTTTATTCCCGCGCTTGATCTTCTCCTCACAGAAATCAATCATCGCTTGGGTATCGCTGTTAAAGGCATCATCCTGCATCACAACCGTGGTGATGCCGTATTCTTTTTCCAGGATATCCAACTCATCCACAATCCTTTTCCCGCTCAATCCACGCCAAGAAGTAAAATCTTGGGTGGCGGTACGGCTGTCATAAAGGGCCCACTCGTAACAAAAATGACATTTGCCCGGGCAGCCGCGCGAGGTCATCAATTCGGCAAATGGCTTCCAATAGGTATGACCAACGTATTTATCCATGGGAAATAAATCATAGGCCGGCATTGGCAGGACATTCAAATCAGGGATAAGCCCTCGATGAGGGCCCACAACGACTGTCTCTTGATCTTTCCGGGAAACGAGGCCGGGGATATCGCGTTCATTTCTTCCTTTAACTTTTAAATTATTAAGCAATTCCTCAAGCGTCATTTCCCCTTCCCCGATAATGATGTAATCGATCCAGGGATTCAAACGCATCTGCCGCTCGTAATCCGCGGAATACCATAAGCCGCTGGCAACCGTGATGACCTTCGGCATCTCTTGTTTGATCAGACGCAGGGCTTCGTTGAAATACCAGATGACCGCCGCTCCGCAGGTTGAAAAGAGCTGGTCGCCAACAAAAACCATCTCGGGATTAATATTCTTGATCTGTTTGATCATTTCGTTCCAATCATAATCCATGGCGCGGCAGTCTAACGCGACAACCTCAGCGAGATTTTTGGACCGAACATACGCCGCCGCCTGCGCGTGCATCTGATTCGCCGCCCGGTGAAACCCGTGGCTGTCCCAGGCCTTGAGGGGTGGGGTTAAAAATAATACTTTCATGATAATTCCCTCCTTAAATTATTTCCTGTTTTCCTTTATTACTTTTTTCACCCAGTTAAGGGTTCCTTGTGCGATGTGAATTGCTCTCTCAAATTCTTTCTTTTGAACAGGATAATATTCTCCAGGATAACGAGTTTGAATTGCATAATCAGAAAGTTCTAAGACATCTTGAATATCCTTGGGAATATTCACATACCTCTGTAATCGTTCCAATAAGACTACGAATGAGTGGACTTTTGGGAATTCATCCCCGAAATAAATAAGAAGTGCCTTTAATGCCTTTTCGGCTGATTGTTGCGCTTCAAAACACAAATCCTCACAGGCTACTCCGCTAACATTCCCGGCCTTGGCTAATTTTAGATTACTTTCCGCCCGTTTAAACCAAGCCAGATAATCTTCTTTTTTAGCCATAAAGAACACTCCCTTGCTTAAGCGCCCAAGAATATATTTGAAACGGATTTTCTTTGTTGGCTTGTAATTTATCCGGTGCAACAACAACAACATCAATACTTTGTTTTATTTTCTTCTCAAAAAGAGCCCGATAAATCTTCCGAGAAACCTCCCGTTCATTCTTGATACCCCTTTTTACAACCAAAAAATCATAGTCACTTCTCTTTTTGAAATCTTTTCGCGCTCTTGAGCCGAAAAGGATGACTTTCTGAGGATTAACAGATTCAACGATCGTATGAACAATTTTATCTAGAATATTTTGACTGCCCATGAGTTTCCCATGTTTTACGAAATCATTTTCCGTACATTATGATTCCCATGCGAATCCCAGGCCTTGAGGGGTGGGGTTAAGAATAGAACTTTCATTGTTTTTCCTCCTTAGATTGTTTTCTTATTACTTTTAATTGTTCAGCACTAAACCAAATATAAAAAATTAATAGAAGTATCTCTGCAAGATTGTACCATTTCGCTTTGCCTGTAAAAATAACACTCAAGCCTGGACCTAACAACAATATAGCCGTCACCCATGGCGCCCAACGAATAGCCGTTATATTGCCCTTACTGACTCCTATAGTCATAACAAATAGCCCTATGACAGTAAACAACCCGGTTAAAAAAGGTGCTCGAAAAATTTCTTTCATCTCCAAGGGAAGTACAAACATACTTGTTACAAAAGAAAAAAAACCTATGGCAGCAAAGCAGATGACAATTAAATTTGTAATTCTTAGTCCCAGGGAAATTTTCATAATTCGTACCCCCTCTTTTACCTTATTGACCCTGGTTAAGTCTGTTTAAATTAAAACCAACCACACACCAGAGGTTTTCCTCTGGGCGTTTGATCTGTGCAAATATGTTTGTTCTGCGTATACTCTAAAAGTCCTTCTAAACTCAATTCCCGTCCAAACCCGCCATCCTTCAGTTCTGCTTAAGCACGCTTTGGATTCTATTCTTCAATTCAGGAAGACGATTTTTAATCGTGTCCCAAACTATCTTCAAATCAACTTCCATATAAAGGTGTATGAGGCGATCACGCATGGCCGCCATTTCTTTCCAAGGGATATCCGGATGCCGATTTCTTATACTATCAGGGAGCTTTTTAGTGGCCTCACCGATTATTTCAAATTTTCGAATCACAGCGCTGGATGTCTTGTCATCTTTTTTAAATTCTTCAAAACTCATATGGCCGATGAATTGCTCAAGACTTTCCAAGGCCGTCAAAATATCCTTTAAGGAAAACTTGGGATCTTTATTCATACCGCAACAGCTTCCTTTAAGATGATCTCTTTCAATTCTCCCCGCAGAGCCCTTTTGGAAACAATATCAACTTTATGTCCTAATCGTTCCTCAAGAAAAAGCACAAGGCCAATTTGGTCGAACAAATCCGCCCCTTCCTCAAAATCAACCAGAATATCAACATCACTTGTTTCAGTTTGCTCTCCCCTGACAAATGATCCAAACGCCCAAAGATCTTTAATCTTAAATTGTTTTTTAAGCTGGTCTTTCAATTTGTGTAGAATTTGAATAATGTTTTTTTTGGTATTCATTTTTGATTCCTTAATTTTAAAACCACGATGTCACCGGAGGTTTTCCCCCCGGGGTTTGATCGATACAAACATGCTTGCTCTGCGTCTACTCCAAAATCCCTTCGATACCGAGTTTCCATCCATATCCGCTTTGTTTGTAACCGCCGAAAGAGGCTTCGTTTTATTGTCGATTGACCCAGGCCTTGACTTCCCTGTTAAAAAATAATTTTATCTCTTCCCACGATGTTTGTTTCAACATACGAGGCATTTCCTCAATGTCAGCATCTTCGAAAAAAACTAAACTCTTATGAATAGGGACAAGATTGGAAGACAGCTTGCTGTATTTCTTATCATAGAACTTAAAAAGTTTGTCTAAAGAATAACCAGCCCGACAAATATAAAACAAATCCACAAAATCCCGTTTGGCTCCGCGGGCTGATATGCAATCGAGTTTCATGGCCGCAATATCTGGAATATCAGCCAGACTCAAGGCCGAGTACTCCTGGCTAGGAACGATTAAAGGATATGGATACCAGAAAAGAGAAAATTTGATTCCCTTGAATCTTCCCAAAACCGTCTTCTTAGCTAGCCTGCGCTTCCTCAAATGCGCCCAGTTTCGATAATTCAGCAGAAAATATCCTGGGGATAAACTCCTGCTGTGTAAAAAAATCAAAATCAACGGAAATGCGATGACCTAACTGAAACGCCAAAGCTGTACCGCCAGCTAAATAAGCGTCCTTGAGAATGCTTGACTTTCCTAATAAGGCCAAAATTTCTCTGGCGCTTTTAACGAGGGTTTTCTCAAACATAAGACCTTTTCTTTTGGGAGATCAAAAATTAAAGCCCAAAAATTAGCGCTCTTGCGGGAAAAATCGCGAAAACGATTTAAAACCTCTCTGATTTCCGCCGTTGAAAAATTATGCCGCATCTATTCGATTGCCTTTTCATCGCCAAATTCCAGGATACGCTTTAAGACATAAAAACGGCGGTGTTCAAAATCAATTTTCTTAAATTCCACGTCCCAAAAATATTTATGTAAAAAGGAGGGAAGTTTTTTCATATCAGTTACCTTTAAAACCAATTCGTGACGAGTGATCTACCCCCAGGCGTTTTATCCGTGCAAATGTGTTTGCTTTGCGTATATTCCAAAATCCCTTCAATACCGAGTTCACGGCCGAATCCGCTTTGTTTGAAGCCTCCGAAAGAGGCTTCGTTATAAAAGCCGCCGTAGGTGTTGACCCAGACTGTTCCAGTCTGCAATTGCCTGGCAACCCGATCAGCCTTTGTTAAATCTTTAGTCCATATCATAGACGCCAGACCGAATTTTGAATCATTAGCGTTTTGGATGACTTCCTCTTCATCTTTGAATTTCAGCACACAAAGAACCGGGCCAAAGATTTCTTCCTGAGCAACTTTCATCTGATTGGTGACATTCGTTAAAATCGTCGGTTCGATATAATAACCGTTTAGAAATTTCTCGCCTGTCGGGATTTTACCTCCACATTCAATCTTTGCCCCTTCGGCTACGGCTTCTTGAGTGGCCTTGAGAATATGATCCCGGTGTTCTCTGCTGATGATGGGTCCAAATTGCGTTTGATAATCTAAGGCGTTCCCGATCACTAACGATCTTGTTTTCTCAACCAGCTTCGTTAAGAACTTTTCATAGATTTTATCTTCAAGAAGGAGGCGCGATCCCGCCGTGCACATCTGTCCCTGATTCATAAAAATCGCCGACATCGTTCCACCGATCGCAGCCTCTAAATCACAATCGGCAAAAACAATGTTGGGCGACTTGCCGCCTAATTCTAAACTTATCTTCTTGGTTGTACCGCTGGCCAAACGCATAACTTTCTGTCCTGTTTCCGTGCCTCCGGTAAAACTGATCATATTCACTTCTGGATGTTCAATAAGCAATCTGGTCGCTTCCTGATCCGTTGTGGTGATAATATTGACAACACCATCTGGCCATTCGGCTTCCTTTATTATCTGAGCCAAACGCATAATCGAGGCACATCCTAAGGCAGAAGGTTTAAAAACGATTATGTTCCCGGCAATCAACGCCGGGGCTATCTTCCAGGCCGCCATTATCAGAGGGTAGTTCCAGGGAATGATGCAGGCAACGACACCAATGGGTTCAAATGCGGTAATGCTTTTAACCGGTGCGGATACCGGATTGATTTTTTCCTGTAGGGGCGATTCATGAATCGCCCCTACGTTGGCAAAATATTCAAAGCAATCCGCGGCCGTTGGAATATCAATGAAGGTCGACTGCTTGAGCGTCTTGCCGCATTGAATCGATTCCAGGTCCGCCAGTTCTTTCGCGTGCTCGCGGATGGAAGAGGCGATTTTTTTCAGATAAATCCCGCGCTCAGCTAAACTCATCCGCGGCCACAATCCTAAATCAAACGCCTGCCGCGCGGCCGCGACGGCTTTGAGCATGTCCTCTTTGCCAGCGTCAGCCGCCTGAGCAAAGACTTCCCCCACGGAAGGATTGATGAGATCAAAATATCGTCTTGAGCTCGCGGCTGTCATCCTGCCATCAATGAATAACTCAAACTGTTGTTCTTTCACTGTTAACATGTTAAACCGGCTGAAGAAACATCTTTGCCCATAATTAATAACATCATTGGTCAAAGCAATTATTTTTCTGCCTTCATAAATAACCATCCTTTTCATTTCTCGCGACATAACCCAAGACACTGAGCAAAACCAACATCACCGCAAACCAGACGACATCAAATAAGGTAAATGCAGTATCCATTCTAAAAAATTTGGCAAAAGCATAAACAGCAAGCCAAAGAGCTATGACCAATCTCAAACGAGCTTTATTTTCCTCTTTCATCTTGATTCGGGGATACATCCCCTGTGGGAGTTCCCATCACCGTCAATTCCTCACTTATAGGAAGTATCGGGGACACCCTTGAAGTATCGGGGACACCCTTTATAAGTTAATTTATTTAAAAAAGTTATGAAATAATTCTGCCAGTCGGCGACCCCTATTGCCCTATCCTTGTTTCAGCTTGGGGCGCAATGGGATGGTCCTGTTTATCAAAGAATTTGTTTTCTACTTCCCTCCCTTGATCGTATTTGATTTCTCGCATCAATTCACCTTAATTTTTGACCATCCTGGGAATAAATTTCAACGTTATTTTCTGTGAGCATTGTTATTTCATCCAAATGGATCAATTGGGGTTTTACACCCTTAGCTAAGCTAGGATCAGCGAAAAAAATGAGCATAACGCAACTGACGAAAAATTTTAGGTACATTGATCATCCTCTCCTTCTGTCCCGACGTTTCCTAGAAACTTAATGACGGTCGGACTCAAGGTCCACGCCTTAATTCCACCCGGACCTCTCGCCACAATTTGTACACCTCGATTGCGTACATTCATTCTCCCTAAAATTACTTTTTAAATTTTTTATGATCATAAAAAATCAAAAATACCAAAATAACAATGCTTATACTCGAGTAAATTAATAATTGCACACCACTACGCAAGGTTTGTTCCTTATCAAAAATACCGACCAGATTAAAATAAACAGCCAGGACTAGAAGGAATATTTTTGTCCACAAACTTATAAGCATTTATTTACTCCACCGGCACCTGCTGCCACAGCTCAAAGATCCGGCTGCAGGGGGCGTACCATTTGGAAATCTTGGCAAAGTCGCCTTTCAGGTTCATTTTTTTCTGCGTTGTCGCGACAAACGGATCAATCTCACGGTTAAACTCCGCCCGCCAGATAGTTTCAAGCGCAAAAAATCACAAATTCGGCGCTATTGTCCTGAGCCACATTTTTAATACGTCCGTTATCAAGTAGAGCTCGGTTCAAAATTAATTCTCTTGTTTTACTTTCCAATCCTTAGATGACAAATTAACGGTATAAGGCCACATCTGCGGCTCGATTTTCATGCCTAAAAATTCACCGTTTTGCCATTTGCAAACTAAGTCCAATTTATAACCTTTTTGACTGACAATAGTAAATTTCTTTACCTCATTGGGATCGGTGGGGGCATATTGTGGGTCTAGTCGGCTCTTGTCTTCCCCATCTGTATACTTAAATGTTGCTTTGATGACAGGGCCTTCTTGAGTAGAAATCTCATAAACATTTTCACCATTTTGTTTTGGACTATAATCAATGAACTTGATGTTTTGGATCTCGGGCTTGTCCCGAATAGAAGTGTAATCAACTTCAATACCGATATTCTGACCGGATTGAGCGGCAACATTATATTTCACTTGGGATTTACCAATACTGAGAACTTCATCAACAAAAACAGTTGTGAGGTCTTTAGAATAATTTAACCCCTCGTCCACTGTCCTCTCAAGATTCTCTTTCTCCTGATCATTAAATTCTTTTAATGACTCAAAAACAGTAAAAATGCTTTTCCCAGTCTCAATACCATACAATACTATTTTCGTCTGAGATGGAAATTTAGGCCCAACCGGTGAGATGATCAAGTAGATATCCGTATCAGCGCATTCTTCGGTGGATTGGAGAGAACAGCCTGGCTCCTGGAATGGATTGTCCTCTTTGCCACTCACATCAATACCGGGCACCAACGCAAATCCTTGTTTTGAACTTATCCTACTAACTATCAATTGGAATATCTCTTCATATACCAGTGGCAATTCATCAAAGAAACTTTTATAAACCGCAATCCTTATGACCTTTCCCTTCAACTTACCTAATTCAGTTTCCTCAATACGCTTGATCTCCTCATGAGGGTAGTTGACAGTTACTCCATTACTGCTAATAGTGACATGCTTGTCTGTCTTCTCTAAAATTTTTCCATAAAATTTTTGACCGGATTTCCCAATAATGAGTTCGGCAAAAGCGGGCCTAAAGAAAAGTACAATTAGCAAAATAAAAATTAAGCTGATTAACTTTTTTTGCATTGTTATTTCCTTAAGTATGTGTTTTACTCAACGGGAACCTTCTGCCACAACTCGAATATCCGCGAACACGGCGCGTACCACTTCGAAATCTTGGCAAAGTCGCCTTTCAGGTTCATTTTTTTCTGCGTTGTCGCGACAA
>CAYJUK010000042.1:0-13690 GCA_964373335.1 uncultured Planctomycetales bacterium
CCTAAATCCCTTTTCCCATTCGCACGGCCATCTTTGGCTTGTCTTTTTCGGACTGGCCGATTCGCCGATGGCGATGACCATTCTCCATATCATAACGAATCTGATGATCTTTTATGGTTTATATGTCATGCATAATGGATGGGTCTTAATTCATGGGGCCCAAGGCAATCGTCTGGTGACAGAGGGAGTCTACGCGCATGTCCGTCATCCGCAATACAGTGGTCTGTTTTTGATCACGGCAGGGTTCCTTATTCAATGGCCTTCTTTAACAACCTTGATGATGTGGCCGATCTTGATATTGGCTTATTACCGTCTGGCAATGCGGGAAGAAAAAGATGTCGAGAAACAGTTTGGGAGGGCTTTTTTAGAATATAAAAAAAAGGTGCCTGCCTTTATTCCGAAATTAGGGAAAGGAGGTTAACGCTATGCGTTATCAGGGATGGTGGATGATTCTTTGCTGCCTGCTGCCCCTGGCGGTCATCTTTTTATTGCCGGTTCTGGGGGTGCGGGGGGATTCATCGTTATTCTTTTTTGTTCTCATGATGTTTGCCTGCCATTTTATGATGATGGGAGGTCAGCATAAACACGATGACAATAATGAGGAAGATAATGAGAAGAAGGAGGGGCCGCATGGGTGTCATTAATGTTAAAAAGTTCGGATTAGCGGTGGGGTTAACTTTGGCTTTGCTGCATTTGGGTTGTGTCAGTGTCGTACTATTGACCTCGAAAGACACGACGATTGCCTTCTTTAACAGTCTTCTCCACGGGCTGGATGTTACCACCATCTTAAGGACAGAAATGTCAGCCCGGGAAATGATCTATGGTTTTGTACAGATTTTTATCTTAGGCTGGCTGACCGGGGCCAGCCTGGCCAGTATTTACAATTTTCATTTTATTGATTTTAAAAATAAACCAAAACCAATGAAGATGTAATCCTTTTAAAATGGGGTAAGGAGAGAAAAATGAGAAAATTAATCTTTGGGACGATTATCATTATGGTGTTTGCTCTTGCCCATCTGACATTTGCTGAAGAAATGAATGGCTCCATCATGGGGCAGGGAATGATGGGAAAAGGGATGATGAAAGGCAAGATGATGCATCAGGGAGGCATGATGGGGATGTGCCCTAGGCATGTCATGATGGGAAAATCAACCCTGGTCGCTTCCAACGATGGCGGAGTGATTTTATTGGTAGGAAATAAACTCTACAAGTATGACAAAAATCTTAAACTGGTTAAAGAAGTTGAGATTAAGATCGAAACGAGTGAAACGAGTAGTATGAAGGGGATGAAACAGATCTGTCCTATGTGTCAAAGGATGATGGACAAAGAGGGCATGATGGAGGGATCCTCTGATGAAAAGGATCAGGTGTCAGAGCAAGAAAAATCGGAACACGAAGGTCACCATTAATGGAGTGTTCTCATGGCAGTAGATCCGATTTGCGGAATGGCTGTCAATGAACAACGGGCACTGAAGCTGAATCACCAAGGGAGGGATTATTTCTTTTGCAGTCCAATCTGCCAGGATAAGTTCTTAAAGAAGCAAAAAGAGCCTGTTCGTTTCACCCCGCAGAAAGAGATAAAAGCAACCTATACCTGTCCGATGCATCCCCATGTCCGTCAGGATCATTCCGGGGACTGCCCTCAATGCGGTATGCGCTTGGAGCCCTTATTTCCAACGGCCGTAGACGATGAGGAACAGCATATCATTCATTCTCTATCTTTGAAGTTTTGGGTTGGACTTATCTTCACAATCCCGATCGTGATTCTTGCCGTAGGAGACATGATTCCCTTTTTTAAATTTTCTGCCTTAGTTCCCCTGACTATTTCCATCTGGCTGCAATTTATTCTGGCCACACCAGTTGTTTTATGGTCAGGAGGATTCTTTTATATCAGGGCCTGGCAGTCATTGATTAATAGATCACTAAATATGTTTACATTGATTGCCTTGGGTGTCGGGACGTCCTATCTCTACAGTTCCGTTGCTGTATTATTCCCCAGAATCTTTCCCGAGGCCTTGAGGATGGGGGGAAGGGTAAACCTTTATTTTGAGGCTGCCGCCGTGATTACGGTTCTGGTGGTGTTAGGTCAGTTGTTAGAGGCTAAGGCCCGCGGCCAAACCGGTGAGGCTATCAAGGCCTTATTAGGGTTAGCGGCTAAGAAGGCTCATCGAATACGTCAGCAGCAAGAAGAAGAAGTGAGCATCGATGACGTTCAAAAAGGAGATCTTTTGCGTGTCAAGCCGGGAGAAAAAATCCCCTTGGATGGAATAATCATTGAAGGAAAAACAATGATTGATGAATCGATGATTTCCGGAGAGCCAATCCCAGTCAGTAAGACGGTTGACGATCGGGTGATTGGGGCAACCGTCAATCAGACCGGATCATTTATCATGAGAACCGAAAAGATTGGATCAGAAACGATATTGTCCCAGATTGTGCGTATGGTGGCGGAGGCCCAACGCAGCCGCGCCCCCATCCAAAGATTAGCCGATCAGGTGTCCGGCTATTTTGTTCCAGTCGTTATTTTAATTTCCATTATAACGTTTATTGTTTGGTTCTTTTGGGGGCCGGAGCCTTCTTTAGCCTATGCCTTGATTAATGCGGTCTCAGTCTTGATTATCGCCTGTCCCTGCGCCCTGGGGCTGGCAACCCCGATGTCGATTATCGTTGGCGTTGGCCGCGGCGCATTAACGGGGATTTTGATTAAGAACGCGTCGACCATTGAGAAGGTCGAGAAGATCACCCATATCTTGACCGATAAGACCGGGACATTGACATTAGGGAAGCCGAAGGTCACATCCGTTGTCACGGTACCGGACAGGGATGAGAGATCGTTTATAGAATTGGCCGCCTCTTTAGAGCAATGCAGTGAACATCCTCTGGCGCGGGCTGTTGTCGATTATAGTAAAGAAAAGAAATATTCATTTCAGAGGGTTAGGGATTTTGAGTCGGTTCCCGGGGCAGGGATTAAGGGAAGGATCAATAGTCAAAATGTATTATTAGGGAAAGAAAGATTCCTGAAAGATTCGGGTATAGAAATTCCCGAAGACTTAAGGCAAAAGGCCCAGGAACTGCAAGAGAGATCACAGACGGTTGTGTGGGTGGCGCTGGATAAAAGAACCGTGGGCATCCTGTCGATTTCTGATCCCATCAAAGAGACGACCCCGGCCGCCATTAAGGGATTGCAGGCGATGGGATTAAAGGTCCTGATGTTAACGGGGGATAATAAGTCAACGGCTCAGGCTATTGCCCGAGAACTTAAGATCGATGAGGTTTACGCGGAGTTAAAACCTCAGGATAAGCAGGAGATCGTTAAAAAATTGAAACAGGAAGGGGCCGTCGTCTTGATGACGGGAGACGGGATCAACGACGCGCCGGCTTTAGCCCAGGCCGATGTCGGTGTGGCCATGGGGACCGGGACAGATGTGGCCATTGAAAGTGCCGGCATCACCTTAGTCAAGGGAGATCTGAAAGGTATCGTTAATGCCCTGTGTCTAAGCCGAGCGGTCATGAGGAATATCCGGCAGAATCTTTTTTTTGCGTTTATCTATAATCTTTTAGGAGTCCCGGTTGCGGCCGGAGTCCTGTATCCCGCGTTCCATATTTTATTAAATCCTATTATTGCCGGGGCAGCGATGAGTTTTAGTTCAGTGTCGGTGATTGGGAATGCGTTAAGGCTGCGGCATATAAAATTTTAGGTATCTCTTCAGAAGATAATTTTCAAATTTCCCACAAATTTCCGGCATCATTCTTGACAATCCCTGGGAATGCCCTTATCTTAAGTTATATTGAATTTCAGGACACAGCACAATTGTGGATTCATTGAAAGGGCGGGTATTTCGGTTGATCAAAAGGAAAGGATGAGGAAATGAAAAATCAGCAGCAATTGTTTATTTTAAGTTTTTTCTATTTGAGCCTTTATTTCATGATGCCGGATAGGATTTTTGCCTTGGAAGAGGGGAGTTTCATTCAATCCTTTAAACACGGTGAGGTCGATTGGTCCAACAGTCTCCTTAAGGCAAAAGGGATCGGGCTGCCGCCTGCGGATGCAAAGTCTTCGGCGGAAGCTAAGTTAGCGGCGGAACGCGCGGCCAAAATAGTGGCCTACCGCAATCTGGCCGAGATGGTGAATGGAGTGCATGTCAACTCGGAGACAACGGTAGAGAATTATACGACCAAGGATTCCCTTATCAACACTCGGGTTAATGGATTTATTAAAGGAGCCCGGGAAGTCGAGATTAAATATTACGATGACGGCGCGGTAGAAATCACGCTGGAAGTGGCCCTTAATGGAGAAGGGGGGCTGGCGAATATCATTTTGCCCAGCCTGAGCGAGCCTCAGATCACTGAAATGAATGAACCACTGGCGGATCCCCAAGATCAACCCCTGGTCAATTTAGAACAAAAAGAGGAGGCGCTGGAATCGGAAGGGGTTGAGAGGTCAGGGGAAAAAGAAACAACCGGGGAGAATATCGAAACAATGCAGGGAGTTGAACTGGCTCAAGAACAACCGACGGGGGAAGAGATAATAACAGAGTATACAGGATTGGTCCTGGATACGCGAGGGCTGGATGTCCAGCCGGCGATTAGTCCTAAGATCCTTACGGAAGAAAATGAGGAGATTTACGGCGTTGGTCTTGCAGACCCTTATTACCGCAGCGAGATGGGACTGGTGGAATACCGTTCCAATCTAGAATTGGCCAAACAAGATGACCGCGTGACCCAGGTGCCTTTTGTCATTAAGGGGATTAATATCTCCGGAAAAAATAAATCGGATGTGATTATTAAAACAACCGATGCTAAAAAATTCCAAGAGCTTTTAGAGAGTAAGAATATCGTGGAACGCTGCCGGGTCCTTTTCGTTTTGGAATAATAAATTTTCCTAGAATTACTGGTATTTTTTGAGGACAGCCTGGATCGTGGGATTATTCGGATCCAGGGACAAAGATTCTTTCCATTCTTGAACCGCCTTCTGAGTATCCCCGTTGTTCAGGTAAACTATCCCTAGAGTATATCTATACATGGCGTTGGCCGGATTAATCTTAATGGCCTCCCGCATATGTTCGATAGCCTCTTTTGTCCGGCCGCTGAGATGAGAGTAGGCAGAACCCAATTCATAATGCGCGCGGTCGTTTTCTTCATTCCGATCGACTGCCTTTTCAAATTCTTTGATCGCCTCAATCCACTCCTCCTTGGCCGTGTATTCTAACCCGCGTTCATAATGTTGTTTTGATAACCTTCGGTCTTCTTCTGTCATTTTTGTCTCGGCGGGGATAAGATTGACCGGGGAATCCGCAGGAGATAATGAGTTATCACCATCGCCTTGAGCCGACTTTTCTTGTTGTTGTGGGGAAGGAGAGAGGGAGGAGTCTTTTTTTGAAGACCAAATTTTCCACTACAGCCGATATCATCTTTCATCGAGCCTGACGCAAACTGCGGAATTAGGGTAAATACCCCAATCCCCAATTCATGCTGATCAGCATGAATTGGAAGTCAACCCGATGGACTGATTCTCAGGTGTATTGTGGCAAACGTAATTTATACGTTTGTATGAATCCGGAAAGGATTTTATACTTGAGCTTCCAACAGAATTGGTCTGGGGTAAATTTTAAGAGAAAAATGAGATTTTAAAATTGAATCTGGGATGATGACAAGCTATAATCCTTAACACTCGGACAGGCCCATGAAAAAAATTTCACCAGGATATCTTTTTCTTTTCATTGTCTTGTCTTTCTTATTAACCGACTGCGGAGACAAGAAAGACAAAAAATACAATAAAAGGCAGACGGCTTCTTCCAAGAAACCCGTGCAGCAACCCGCCCCGTTGGTCAACAAGCCCAGTATTGTTATCCAGGACTATTTAAATAATCTCCCGAAATGCTCTGAGCATGGACTCATCAATAAAGACGAATGTCCCTCTTGTCAGAAACAAAAAGACCACGAGTGTGCCGCCGCTAAGCTGCTACCCGAGGGGATTCCCTGTTATGAATGCGTCTTAAAGCCGCAGACCTGCAGTGATGTCGGAAAGGTTGATCGCCGAGACTGCCACTTCTGCAAAGAGATCCCGAACGCGGAATGCGCCCCAACCTCCCAAACCGTTAATAACCAGGCCTGCTACAAATGCGTGCAAACCAAACAAAAATGTTTTCAGTTGAGACTCATTACCCAGCAGGAATGCAATGCCTGTTCCAGCAATATTGCCTTTGAATGCGTTCCGATGCAGAAGACCCGGGAAGGCGAGCAGTGTTATCAGTGCGTGGATAAACCTGCCGAATGCTCGGTACTGGGTTTTCTCACGAAGAAAGAATGCGAGTCGTGTGATTTAGACAAATCCAAACATTGTATCAGGATCCTTAAATCTAAAAAAGGACAGCAGTGTTATAAGTGTGTGGACAAACCGCAAAAATGCCCTGACGTGGGTAAGCTGGATCTGGAATCCTGTCTGCGCTGTGCGGCTGATCCTAAAAAAGAATGTCTGATTGGGCCGAAAACGAATCAGAATGAGCAGTGTTATGAATGTGTCGATATGCCGCAGCTATGTCAAGATCTCAATCTGTCCGACTTTGAAGGCTGCCGTGATTGCAACCGCCAGGCGAACACGCAGTGCCATAAGGCGGAGGCAACGAAAGAAGGGCTTCCGTGTTTCTCCTGCCAGCCCCGTCTGCAGGAATGTCAGGAGCTTAATCTCTTGGGAGCTAAGGATTGCGCCGTCTGCGATGCCAATCCCAAGACTGAATGTCTTGCCGATCAGAAAACCAAGGAAGGCAGACAATGTTTCCGCTGTCAGGATAAACCGCAGGGCTGCGACCAATTAGGACTCTTAGAATTAACCGGATGCAAAGAATGTGAGGCCAATCCGAAGAAACAATGTATTTCGGCGGAAAAAACCAAAGAGGCTAGACAATGCTACCGCTGTGAACAGAAACCTCAGGAATGCGCGGAGATTGGATCATTAGACAAAAAGGATTGCGCGGCCTGTGCTGTGAATCCCAAAAAGGAATGTCTGACCGATCAGAAAACCAAGGAAGGCCGACAGTGTTATCGCTGTCAGGACAAGGCCCAGGCGTGTGAAGAATTAAGACTCCTGGATTGGACCCTTTGCCAGGATTGTTTATCCGATCCTAAAAAGGAATGTCCACCGGTGGAAAAAACTAAAGAGGGCCGGCAATGTTACCGCTGTCAGGACAAACCGCAGACCTGTTCGGAACTGGGTTTGATGGAAGAGAACGATTGTAATCTTTGCAAAAAAATTCCTAATACACAGTGCGTGTCCGGCCAATCCACTAAGGAAGGCAGACCCTGTTTCGAATGTCAGGAAAAGGTTCAGACGTGCAGTGATTTGGGTCTTATCCCGGAGGAAGAATGCCCTGCGTGCGTAACCGATCCCAAAAAAGAATGTCTCCCGGGGAAAAAGACCCGGCAAGACCAATCCTGCTTCCGCTGTCAGGATAAACCCCAGACCTGCGCGGAATTGAGTCTCCTGGACCTTAAGGCCTGTGTTGGCTGTGAATCCGATTCCAAAAAACAATGCCAGAATGCCCAGAAGACCAAAGAAGGACGACCCTGTTATCTGTGCGTTGAAAAACCAGAACAATGTCTAGATTTGGGGTTATTAAGTATCGAACAATGTGTCTCTTGCAATGATAATCCCACCACGGAATGCAAGCCGGCAGAAAAGACCCAGGGAGGGATTTCTTGTTACCGCTGTGTTCCCCGGACGGAAGAATGCGGCGATATGGATCTGTTAAGTGAAGAGGGATGCACCTCTTGTCTTGGCAGTCCCAAAAAAGATTGCATTGCCGATAAAGTCACCCGGGAAGGCCAGCAGTGTTATCAATGCATCGATATCCCCGAGGGTTGTGAAGACCTGGGACTGTTGGGAGATGAGCCATGCAGCGCCTGCAATCAGAATCCGAAAACTTACTGCACCCCGGCCTCCAAAACCAAGGAAGGCCGGCAATGTTATTCCTGCCAGGAGAAATCGTCAGCTTGCAATCAGTTAGGCTTGCTCAATTCCCTGGAATGTGAATACAAGTGTACCAATTGCGTATCAGCCCAAAAGGCTGATACCGGAGAAGAATGTTTCCGCTGTGAGATGATCAAAGGGGTTCAAGAGTGTATCGAAAATGAATATTTCCAGGACTGCTCAAAATGTCAAGAAGGAGAGATCTGTTCGGAAGTAGGCTTGATACTCTTTTACTCCGTCAAAGGCAAGGCCATTCATAATTGTTACACCTGTTTACCCAAATAATCTTCCCGTGAAACATCCCCTATCCATAATCTTAAAAAATCATCGATGATCAATCTGTTCGCTACAATTGAAAGAATACTTCAGAACCGGAAGGCAGAGTTAAGGCTACTCAATAAAATCCGGGCCATACAAAAAATATTCCTTCTTTTGGAGAAAGAGATCGCCCGATTTCAAAAATTGACCAGATTAGTCTGTGCCTCCGGATGCGGCCAATGCTGTGAAAATCCCAGGGTGGAATCCACCCTTTTAGAGATGCTGCCTTTAGGTTTGCATCTTCATGAAGAGGGGAGAGCAGAATTTTATATAGAGAAGGCAGAAAAGGCTAACCTGACAGGTCAATGTATTTTTTATCAACCGCATCCTTCCGGTCAAGGCAAAGGACGGTGTTCGGTCTATTCCATAAGACCGCTGATCTGCCGGCTCTTTGGATTTTCTGCCAGAATAGATAAACATGGCCAGCCCGCTTTAGTGACCTGCCCTGTTATTAAAACTTTATTGCAAAATGAATATGAACGGGCGAATCAATTGATCAGGCAGGGGACCGGGATTCCTATCATGTCCCATTACGCGCAAAGACTGAGTCATATCGATCCTTCTTTAGCCCAAGATTATTATCCTATTAATCATTCCCTCAAATTATCTTTGGAATATATTGGACTGCGGCGAAAAAAATGGAGTAATTATTTTAGAAAATCCTTGTCATAAAAATTCTGATAGAGGTCGTTAATAAATGCTTAAAATCTTTATTTATTCTCTCCTGATAGCTTTCCTCTCACCTGCGGGAGCCTTTTCAGAGACCGAAAAGCAAACGATCAATCTTGCCAGAGAATATTTCACTGCCTTAAAGAATAATGATGAAAAAACCGCTAAGGCAGCATTGAAAAAGCTAAATAGGAATCCTGAGAGCGCCCTGTTTCAGCAGGAAAAATCCCCCCGGGCATTTATTTCAATGGAATTGAATGCGCTCGCCACCAAGATTGATGACCTGAAAGATAAATATGATTCTGCCCTTAATCCTTCTTTCGCATCCTTTGATTTCAACGAAAAGTCTAAATCGACTCTCCACCCGCACCATACCAACCGGGATGACACCCGGCAGCTGCCTAATCAAAAACGTCCGTCTCATTTTGAGGTTATCGAGGCCCTGCCGAATCAAGATCGTTTAAAAAATCATATCACTGTCCGCCGCTTTCCCAATCAAGTCAAGGTGAGTAATCAAGAGAGGATCCGCAATCGTAAATGACCTTTGTGTTATGAACTAACGAGTGGAAGGGAGATGAAAGGCGACTTGCTTCTTATCCTGACCGATGGCTTGTTTGATCTTCAAGGAATACTTACCGATTAACTGCCTGACTTGCATTTGTTGATGGTCAGAGAGCGTGGATAACCATCGTTCAATATCGATCTTTTTTCTATCCGGTTGACTTTCCGTCAGGGTGTAGGTATGAAAATCCTGCAGGGCCCTAATTCCGATAGTATCAACGATCTCCCGCATAAGAAAATAGGTTTGGCCATAGAATGCCTCGTGGCCTTTGCGAAAATAATCAGACCAGATCTTCCAATCCAAACCTTCCTGACGCAGATATTCCTCGGCAAAGACAGTGCAGAATCCTTCGAAATAAGCATCGTATAATTGAGGATTGAGCAAATGACAGGTTTCATGCGCCAACTGGCCTTGAAACGAGATTTCCTGAGGCAGACGTGTCAGGGAAATCGTGTATTGTCCCTGAGAAAGGCTGCTAATCGTGGTTTGAGCCAATCTGTTTCCGGTCTTAAGGGTCACCTTGGCGATCGGATTAAGCGGATGTCCTATCATTTGTTCTGCATAGGCTAATCCCTGCCTTAATTGCTGATAAATCTCAGGAGTCTGACTTTCAGTGGAGGCTGGGTTAAGGATCTGCTCGGTAGCCCATCCTAATGGAAGAAAGACCAGGGAGGCCAGTAAGAAAATATAAGAATTAAATAAGATATGGTTTTTCATTTCGTTACGACACGCCCAATTGACCGGATAGATCAAGTAAGATATGAGCTGAACTTTGTTAGAATATGAAATATTAGATAGTTACAGAATCAGATAAGATGTGCTGTCATAAGTATAACATATTCCCTTTAAGATCATCCAATAGGGTTCTTCAATCCTAAAATTTTTGTTGGAGTTTAATTATAAATCCGTAAATGAACTTTTGAGGGTCAATCATATTCCCAGGGTTTAAAACGATATTGGTTGCGCTGGATATATTGAGAGGTATAATGGGGCAATAAAAAAATTGTGATACCGATTCTATGCATACCATTGGGTTGAATTTCCTGCAGACAAAAATCCATTTTTCAACCTCCCTCCCGGGATATTATGACTATTTAAAGTCCTATTTTGAACCCTTGCGGATTCAAATCAGTCCTCAAGAAGCCCATTTGAAGATCAGCTTTGACTGGTATCGACAGCCTTTAAAAGACCACCTTCTTAAGATAAAAACTACCCAGCCATTGGCCGAGATCAGTCCTAATATCTTATTGGGAGACCATACCATCTTAAGCATTCGTAAGATTGATCGGAAATGGAAGCTGCTTTTTGAAGCCCGTCTTGATCAAGAGCGACTTTCTTTGACCGCAGGTTTAGAGAGAAAGCCCTGGATAGATTTTTTTCGCTTTGATTTGAGAAGTCAAGATCTGGATGAATGGTATTTCATGATCACCTATCATCTGATTTATTATCCTCTTTTTTGGTATTTGGAAATCAGGAAAAAATTTTATCTCTTACATGCCTCCACCGTGATATGGAAGGGAAAGGGGATCATCATTTGCGGACTGGAGGGAATCGGGAAAACTTCGCTGGCATTGATGTTTTTGAAAGAGACAGACGCGACATTTCTCTCTGACAATCTCATTTTTTACGATCAGAAGAAGGTCTACCCTTGTTATGAGGCGATTCGGCTGCATAAAACATTGGATCAAGACGTCTGGGAAAACAAGTTTGACAAGATCAACCGCGGCAAAATCTCCAAGAATTTCTATCGTCCTCGATTTGCCTTAGCTGATATAGCGGCAGCTCCTCAGATTCTTCTATTCCCGGAATTCGGCCCCGAGTTTGTCGTAGAATCCTTATCGATCAGTGAAGCGGTCAACCGCGCCTTTTTGTTAAGTCATATCCCCGCGGAATTATCCGAATATACTCAATACAGAAATTTTTTAGATCTTCTCAAATTGGAATTAAATCCTGGGAGTAGACAACACGAATCCTTAAGAGAACTTTTATCCCAGACACGGATTCTCAAAGTCAGAATGCCCAAAGAAGACGGACTAGAAAAAAATTTCCAAAAGATAATAAATGTCCTAGAAGAGAGCTAGGCCATTCAGAGCAGGAAAGGGATTCATGGTTCCACTCCATCAACCCAAAGATGTCCAATTTTAAAAAGGAGGAGGTATGTCTTTATCTCAATCACGAATTTCTTTCTGGAAATATGTTTTATCCTTGGGCGTGATCTTTACCGCGGTTTTCGCTCCAGAAGCCGACAGCGAGGGAATAGAAGCGAAATTGATTCTTCGCAGTCCTGCTTTTGAACACGAAGCCGTCATCCCGGACCGCTATACCTGCCGGGGAGAAAATATCTTTCCAGCGCTTCTGATTGAACAAGTTCCTGAGAATACAAAAAGCCTTGCCTTGATCATCGTAGATTCTACGGTCCCCATGGCCATATGGGTTCATGGTGTGATCTATAATATTCCACCCGATACCCGGCAGATTGAAGAAAATAAAATCCCCGGAGTCCTGGGAATCAATACCATGGGAAACCAGGCTTACAGCGGGCCCTGTCCACCGGGAAAAGGGAAACAATATTCCTTTAGGTTATTTGCCCTGGATTCCCTGCTTCCGGAAACCGAACCCCTGAAGAAGAAACACGTATTAGCAGCCATGGAAAACCATATCCTGGCTTATGCAGAATTGAATGGGAATTTAACTCCTCCGGTCATTGAGAATTCCATTCCAACTCCAGCAATTCCTTAAACCACCCTTTGATCTCAATGAGATTTCTGGTAAAAAGGATGACTTGTCATATTCATTAAAACTTTCCAATTCCCAATGGATTCGTTATCTTCGATCCTACCTGATCTCACCTCTTAAAAAGAGGATCGGCTTTTATGGAAATTTTGGACATGGGGACCTGGGAGATGATGCCTCTTTCATAGCCGCTAATGAACTTTTAGGTGGCCAGATCCTGCCTTTGTCCAAAAGATGCTATGCCTTTAATCCCTACATCCTTAAATGTCTTCTGATCGGCGGTGGCGGGATTTTAAGATGGGAATGTCCTTATCTGCCTAAGAAGGTATTAAGCAAAAAACACTGGGGTTTCCCAATCCTTTTGCTGGCCGCGGGGATCAATTGTGATGACAATCAAAAATTTTCAGAAGAAGCCAAAGAGCAGATCTCCCAATTATGCCAGCGCTGCTGTTATATTTCCGCGCGCGATCTGCAAACAAAAAGATTTCTCGAATCGCTCAGAATCAATAATGTTCACATTTTCCCGGATCTGGAATTGATCTTAAGGGAGACGCCTTTCCCGTTGAATTTTCAGAAAAAAGAATTCACGATTGGGATTGTCCTTTCTTCCCATTCAGAATTTACCGATCAGCAAATGAATTCTCTGATCGAAGTCTTCTCTCAACTGACCAATCACCTCTTAGCGGACAATTTTCAGGTCTTATTTCTTCCCTTTGAATCGATGGATTCCGAAAATTCTCGGGAACAGGATCTTTTTCAAGAAATCAGAAAGCGGGTGAGGGCTCCGCAGGAGATCTTTTTTTTCAATAAATCTTATTCTCCCCAACAGATGCTTTTTTTGATCAAGAATCTCTGCGATGGGATGATCTGTATGCGGCTGCATAGTGCTATTTTTGCCACGAATGCCGGTATTCCCTTTCTGTGTCTATCGTACAATACGATGCATAAGGCCTTTATGGAAATGATGGGGTTATCCCCATGGGAGTTATCGCTCTTTCAGCAGTTCTCATTAGAAAGATTACTAGAGAAATTCCATGATCTTCAAGAACACCTCCCGCAATTAAAAAAACTCATCACCCAGAAAAGAGAGGAGCTGCGCAATCAGATCCTTTATGAATCATCCCTGATTCGGTCGTATTTGTTATGATGAATTGACTATTTCCCGTAGAATTAAATCAACCGAATTTATCTGACCAGCCTATTGACAAACGTTTCGATTTCAGGCATATTATCGAATTGGTAATGATGGCGAGGATGTTTTCAGCAAGATCATCGGGATGGAGAGCGGAACAAGATTATTTTAAAAAATCCTACTATCGTTACTATTTTTTTGCGAAAGGAGGTTGTAAGACTTATGGCTAAAGGTAAGGTCAAATGGTTCAACAGTCAAAAAGGGTACCGATTTATTACTCCAGAATCTGGTAAGGATATTTTCGTACATC
>CAYJUK010000043.1:0-13635 GCA_964373335.1 uncultured Planctomycetales bacterium
TCTTTTTACAGCCGGGGAAAAGAACGGTCGTATTCTTTGAGATCTCGTGAAACCTTCGTCCCGATGTCCAGCAGTATGTTTCTTCAACCCAGTGAATCTCGGGATCAATCGCCCGGGCATAATGAAGATACATCTCATATTCATTGCTGACGCTCTCATAAACCGAGGAAAACTGAGCATGAAGAATCACGGGGTTATGCCCGTTTGTGAAATACAACGGCTTCTGGACCAGCCAGCTGGCCAAATAATAATCATATGCTCCCTGACGGAAATCCTCTCTCTTATAAGAAACTTTTCGAGGGAGATCCCAATTGAGAAAAAGCTGCGCCGTGCCTTGATAATCTCCTTCAATGAGAAGATCGATCGCGTGGCCTCTTTTCGCCAACGCGGTGATGGCCGGTGTGGCCATGATGATGTTGCCAATCCCTCCATCTAAATGAAAAAGAATCTTTGCCATTTATTTATCCTTGGCTACTCTTTCAGTGTTTGGGGTGACATGTAAATCGTTCAGTTCCCATCGAACTTTCGGCAGAAAGACCGCTTTGGTTTGTAAAGTTAATCCATCCACTTCGACCCGGAAGATATCGCGATTACGCAAGGTGTAAGCATGGATCATTTCCTTATCATGAACCGTGATTGATAAATGGTAAATCCCCGGGGCAAGATTAAGTCTGCCAAGATTGAGGTTCAACTTCCCGTTTCCTTCAATTTCAGAAATTTGAAATTGGGAATCCTTAGAATTGGTTGAACAGCATACAACGCCATCGGCTCGGCCAATTTCACAGCAAAATATGGGGGACTCGATTTTAGTCTTGGTCTGATAAAAAATTTCTATGGTTAATTCTTCATCCGAATGAAGATGATTTTTCTTCTCTCCTGATCCATACAATATAACGTCTGAAATCGCGACTGGGGTTTCTTCCGTCACCCTGATTTTGTGTTCATCATGATAGACCTGATTAATCACATCTTCTTCATGCTGTTTAAAAACGATATTCTGATAATAAGGGATAACATCTTCCGGCGTTCCCTCTCTTATAATTCCTCCATGATCAATTAAGATAACTCGATTGCAAATATTCTGAACAAGATTAGTGTTGTGGGAAACAAGAATAATAGTTGTTCCGGACATTAAAAGTTCCCTCATTTTTTGAGCACATTTCGCCTCAAAAGACATATCTCCGACAGAAAGGACCTCATCCACCAGCATGATATCCGGATTGATATGCGCGGCCACCGCAAACCCCACGCGGGCATGCATCCCGGAGGAGTAACGTGTGACCGGCGTGTCAATAAATTCTCTGACTCCGGAAAAGTCAACGATCTGTTCAAACTTCTTATCGACCTCCTTTTTGGACATGCCCAAAATGGCACCGTTAAAATAAACATTTTCCCGGCCGGTGAAATCAGGATGAAAACCGGCGGTGATCTCGATCAAAGCGGAAAGGCGTCCGTTGACGTGAAAACTCCCCTTACTGGGCTTGATGATCCCCGCCAATAATTTCAGAATCGTGCTTTTTCCCGCTCCGTTCGGGCCGATGATCCCTAAGACCTCTCCTCTTTTAAGGTTAAAGCTGATATCCTTCAAGACACAGAACTCATCGGGATTGAGTTCTCCATTCGTATTCGTTGGCTTGGAAAAAAGCCTCTTGGTCAGATTGGGAATCGCATCCCTCAGCGAATAAATCCGCTCACCCTTCAGGTATTTTTTCCAAACGTTTTGACACTCGATGGGGTTCATTTTTTTCCTTTTGTTAAGTTGGCCAGTTAACTTGTTGACCAGTTAGCCAGTTGACTAGTTTGTCAGTTCTTTAGTTGATCGGTTAGTGATTTCCTTTAAGATACTTTATAAATCCAGAGATCATTTTTCGGATCTCTTCAGTCTCTTGATAAATTGCTGTAAATTCATTTTGTGAAATATAGCTTTGATCTAGCGCGACATATAATTGAGATTGAATTTCCGAGGTTGATCTTTTGGAAAATGTCAAAAATCGAACAAATTCATTCTTAGTTCCGCTATCAAACCCCTCGGCAATATTACTTATGACAGATATAGAGGCTCTGCGTATTTGATCGCGTAAATTCCAATCGTTAGAAAAATGACCTTTTGAGCTAATCTGATAATTTAATTTGGTTAATTCCCTGGCTCTCTTCCAAGCATCAATCTCTTCAAATTTATTTATTTTCATCTCCTATAACTCTCCCAACTGGCCAACACACCAACTGGTTTACTTGCCACTAAATTACTCGCCGACTCGCCAACTCGTGAACTCGTGAACTGGAAAACTGACTCATATCTTCTCCGCGAACAACGGCTCCATCTTATGAAACAAACGCCAGCCCCCTAAAAAAACCACGATCGAAATCACCCCGGCGTAAATCAGCCAGAAATAGTCCGGGGCTTGATGAAGGACGATCACGGCGTTCATGTTTTCCATCAGCGCCGCGATGGGGTTCATGAGAATCAATGACTCAAACCGGCCAAACATACGCGCGTCATAAAAAACCGGGGTAAAAAATATCCCAAAGGTTAATAGGACATCCACGATGTAACGGATATCCCGAAAAAAAAGATTCGCTCCGGATAGAAACATGCCTAATCCCGCGGTAAATAAAATCAGGAAAACAATCAATAACGGCAGCCACAAAAGATAGACACTCGCCCCTACCTTCATAAAAGCTAAGATGACCGCGAATGCCGCGCCGGCAATAACAAAATCGACTAGCTGTCCGATAATGTAAGATAAGGGGAAAACCTCCCGGGGGAAATACACCCTTTTCACCAGCTGCATATTCCCTACCAAACTATTCACGGAAAACTTAAGGGCACCAACAAAAAAGGCCCAGGGCAGGGCCTTCACCGTAACCGAGGCCAACTCAGAAAATTCAAATGGCTTTCCGGATAATTTGGACATGGCAATCTTCACAACAATCCCGGACAAGACAATGATCGTGGGCATAAAAATAGCCCACAGAAATCCCATGATGGTCTGTTTGTATTTCATCATGACGTTGCGTTTGGTAAAGGCAAACAAAAGCGCCCGATAATCTACTACCTCTTTTACCATCTCCCACATGTGGCAATCTCCTTTGATAATAAAGTTGGCCAGTTAGCCAGTTGACCAGTTCTTAAATTGATTGATCGGTTAGTGAATTCCTTTAAGATACTTTGTTAATAGCACCTGACACCCCGGCCTGCCTTCCGCAACAGCCAGGGTGGGTAAGACACAAGTTCTTTGCTTGATTGGAATGGAAATATCCAATATACAAATTCCAAATCACAAACAATAAACAAAACCAAAATCACAAAAAAACTAAGAGTCTGTCGGCTTTGTTTTTTCAATGATCGCTGTAAAAATGTTCCTTAATTCCTGGGATTCTTTGATGAAATAATTGACGTCTTCTTTGAATCCTTGATTTTTCTCTTTCAACAGTTCTCACCAATAACTGCTCTCCTTACATTCCTTCCGCGTTATCCTCATCCGATGAACAAAATCTCTCTTGCTTAATGCCTCATTTGCTTCCCTGTAATTTGCTCCCACCGAGCCACTCGCATTTACCAATTGACCAATCAACCTTATATTGATGACATCATTAGGCAATCTTTTACATAAGGCAATGACACCCTTAGCAAACTGTAATGTCCGCCCTTCTAAGTTAAAAGGCTTATCTATGTTTTGGTTTTGGTTTTGGTTTTGATTTTGGTTTTGTTCCATTTGGTATTGTTTGTTTTTTGTGTATTGTGATTTGTGTATTCCCTTACCTCCTTGCGCTCCTGTTAACTCGCCAACTGGTCAACTGGCTAACTCGTCAACTCACTTTACAACGCAATCTTAATCATCACATACGCGATCAGGATCATGAAAAAACTGAAGATCCACGTATTCTTAAAATCCTTCTTCGTAAAATGAAAATCCAATTCAGGATTCCTCTGTTTGGCAATATCCATATAAGAACCGGACAAAGCGAATAAGAGATACGGCAAAATGATATAAGTCCTCGAGAGGAAAAACGCGGCCGCGCAAAAACCGACGAGCGCTGACTGCAGTCCTAAGGCATAAGTCTTGAGCTCAGCGTCCCGCGCCTGAATGATCGATAATCCTTTAAAGGAGATATAAATGAGGGCCTTCCAGTAGAATAACCCCAGGATCCCCAGCTCGGAGCGGGCTAAGATCTCGGAATTATGCGCAGTGTGCGGCATTTCTTGCGCGAATCTTTTGAATCCAATCCCAAATAAAGGATTCGCCTTCATCATCAAGATGCCCTGATACCAGAGTTCAATCCGGTTAAAAGCCGAGGCCTCTTCGATATTAAATAAAGCGGCGCGCGAAGGACCAAAGGTAAAAACCACAAATCCCAATGTCCCTCCGATCAAGCTTCCCCAAAAGAGTTTATTGGTGCGTTTGACAAAATAAAAATAGACCGTCACGATCAACGCCAGAAGACCTCCCCGGGAATTGGTTAAAAAAATACCATAGAGAAGAAGCCCGATGAAAGGAAGAGCAATCAACCGGGTCAAAAAGCCTGTCTGACCAAGTAACAAGGCGATGAGAAAACCAATCGCTATAACAAATGTTAAGGCCAGATCATTGGGGTCATTAAAGATCCCGATCCAGTTGATCCGGTACTCATCACGATGATAATCATACGTAATAGGCTGACCGGCCCACCCATAACCGTGCTGCAGCTGATACATCCCTTGAGGGACGAGGATCACCACCAAAAATATGATTAACCAAACCGTGATGATAAACTTTTTTCTGGAATCAATCACATTGAGCATCAAGAAAAATAAAATCAGAGTCGATGAAAATTCCGTAAACGCTTCGATCAAAGCCGCGAAATAGGTATGCGCGATATGCGACATCAGGATCGCGAAGAAAAACCCCACAATAAGAATATTCTGGGGGACATGAACAAAAAAAGTTTTCTTCTGCATCGACCGTTCCAAGATGAGAAAGAAAAGGGTTCCCCCGGCCAGGATATCGATCATCGGCATAGCGTAAAACCCCGGCATCCAGTCCTGCGGACGGAAGAAGATGAAGAAGATGTAGGTTAGGAAGAAGAGGAAACTCATGGTTTAAAGGTCATAGGTCATAGGTGAAAGGTGAAAGGTCAAAGGTGATAGCTCAAAGGTCAAAGGTCAAAGGTGATAGCTCAAAGGTGAAAGGTCAAAGGTGATAGGTGAAATTAATTTTTATACGAACGTGCTATGGAAGAAATTAATCCTGACAGCATTCTTGCGATCTCAATGCCTAAATTGCCTAATTTTTCAATTTGTTCACCGTTCACCCACTTTTTTCTATTAAAAAGAAATAATAAAGTCATTGTTTCGTAAAGAGAACCTCTGGAAATGTATAAAAAATGCATATATTCTTTCTTAGAATAACGGCCCTTTCCCTCAGCGATATTCGCGGGGATAGAGCTTGCGGCCGATTCTAACTGTTCTATAAGTCGATAATGCTTTCTGTCTGTTGTCATTTGTTCAGTCAAATCAATCACCTGAGTACAAAAATTGAGAGACTTCTGCCAGACTTCCAAATCCTCAAATCCAAATTTCCCTTCCATGTTCATCTTTCCCCTATGACCTTTGAGCTCTCCCCTTTCACCTTTCACCTTTGAGCTATGAGCTCTCCCCTTTCACCTTTCACCTTTGAGCCATGAGCTACCCTCACCTATGACCTTTGAGCTTTGACCTTTGACCTACAAACTACCCTTTCACCTATGACCTTTGACCCTTCACCTTTGACCTTTCACCTTTTACCTACACAACTACGCTCCTAAAATACCCCACCGTCCGCCTGAGCCCTTGCTCAAAGTTCACCGCGGTCTTGTATCCTAATACTTTTTTGATCCTGGAGATGTCGGCGTGCGTTTTAAAAACGTCTCCCAGCCGCAGCGGCAGGAATTTAGGTTTGATAGACTTGCCGGCAATCTTATTAAGGTTATCGACCAGTTCCAAAACTGTGTGATCTATGCCATTGGCCACATTCAAAACCGCGTATTGAATCCCCGGTCGTGTTGCCGCCAGGATGTTCGCGGAAACGACATTCTCGATATAGGTAAAATCGCGGGACTGCCGGCCCGTTCCGAAGATCGGCGGCGGCTGATCATGTAAAATACAATACGTAAATTTGGGGATGACCACCGCGTATTCATCATCCAGGGCTTGACGAGGCCCAAAGACATTAAAATAACGCAGGCAGACACCGGGCAGCTTAAAAAATTTGGCAAAGATCCGGCAGTAATACTCGCCGCTTAACTTGCTTAACGCGTAAGGAGAAATCAAAAGCGGAAGTTGATTTTCTTTTTGCGGGAATTGATTCGTATCCCCATAAATCGAGCTGGAGGAGGCAAACACAAAGCGTTTGATCTTATGTTTGGAGGCGGCTTGAAGCATGAAGAGAGTGCCATTGATATTGACATCGTTATAGCTTTCGGGATATTCCAGCGATTTAGGGACCGATCGCAGCGCCGCTTGATGAATGACATAATCCATGCCCTGGCAGGCCCTGGCACAAACCGTTTTATCACGGATATCGCCTTTGAGGAGTTCGAACTTACTCTTGCCTAGCCCTTTGGCAAAGATGAGATTTTCTTTTTTACCGGAGAAAAAGTTGTCCAAGACGCGGACAAAATGCCCTAAAGAAACCAGCTTCTCCGCGATATTGGATCCAATGAAACCCGCCCCACCGGTGACTAAGAATTTGCTCATGGATAACCTCCGTTTTTTTAGCTGATAGGTGATAGGTGATAGGTGATAGGTCAAAGGTCAAAGGTCAAAGGAAAAAAAGGTGAAATTAACTTTTATACGAACGTGCTATGGAAGAAATTAATCCTGACAGCATTCTCGCGATCTCGATACCTAAATTGCCTAATTTTTCAATTTGTTCACCGTTCACCCACTTTTTTCGATTAAAAAGAAATAATAAAGTCATTGTTTCATAAAGAGAACCTCTCGAGATGTATAAAAAATGAATATATTCTTTCTTAGAATAACGGCCCTTTCCCTCAGCGATATTCGCGGGGATAGAGCTTGCGGCCGATTCTAACTGTTCTATAAGTCGATAATGCTTTCTGTCTGTTGTCATTTGTTCAGTCAAATCAATCACCTGAGTACAAAAATTGAGAGACTTCTGCCAGACTTCCAAATCCTCAAATCCAAATTTCCCTTCCATATTCATCTTTCCCCTATGACCTTTGAGCTTTGAGCTCTCCCCTTTCACCTTTGAGCCATGAGCTAAGAGCCATCATCATTTTCTCTCATCCATAGTTCTTGCTGTGGGCTTATAAATATCGATAAATATATTCCGGCAGATGATATTCGATATTGGTCAACAGATATCCTAAGACCTTGGCGTGGGATTGATGCAGGAGTTCCGCAGCCCGTCGGATGATGCCGCGCTGGGTGCGCCCGGCCTGGATCACTAAAAGCACCCCGTCAGACTGAGCCCCAATGATTCCGGCATCCGTGACCGAGATAATGGGAGGCGTATCAACGATGATATGATCAAATTGGGTCTTCATATCCAGCAGGAAGGACTGCATCCGGTCGGATCCCAGGAGTTCCGCCGGATTCTCAGGGACATTTCCGCAGGAGACAAAAGAAAGGTTATCCATGTCAATATGGAATAAGGCATCTGGAACAGAACACTCCCCTTTTAAGATCTCCGAGAGCCCCTGCGGAGGATTCACTCCCAGGTATTTATGAATCTTTCCCCGGCGCATATCGCCGTCGATCAGCAGGACCTTCGGGTTATGGGTCGATTGGGCAATGGCTACGGCTAGATTTAAAGAGGTAATTGATTTCCCTTCCGAATGAATGGAACTGCTGATGACAATCACCTTGGGGGGTTTGAGTTTGCTGATAGAGAGCACATTCGTTCTTAAGATTTTATACTGCTCCGTAATCAACGCCTTAGCGTCAAAATACGTGATGACGCGCGGGTCGACTTTAGAGTCTCCCACCTTTCGAATAATGAGTTGATCCCGGCTCTTCAAGCGATGGATGCGTTCGACCCGCTCGATTCGGTCTTCGGCAGCTTTTCTGATGGCTTCGGTAATTTTACCCATGCGGATGGATTCCTTTCTTATGATTAGTTGACCCCTCGGGGATTTTTTTCTTCTCGGGGGTCATCCGGCGCGGAGCCCTGAGGCGACTCCAAATGGCGGAGATGAAGGATCTCTTTCTCCTCAAGGATTTCTCCTTCAAATTTTTCCTTCGGAAGTTGTGTCTTAAGGAATTGTTCAAATTGTTGATCCTATAAGGATATCACCAGATTCTGTATTTTATCACTCAACGTGAAATATCGATTTAACAGATCTTTTTGGGTAACCCCAATGTCTTTCATCATGATCTGGCTGAGGTTCTGATCAACCGCGATCTTAGAAAGTTCTTCCGTGGTCTTTCCTAAGTGAGATTGAACATCACTTAAGTCAGTCTTCACCTGGGTTAATTGAGGCTGAAGGTTATTATTATATCTTTGGATCAGCTCTTCCAAGGCTAATAAACTCAAATTCTGAGAGTGAAGGGCCTCCTGGAGTTTAAGAGAAATCTCCCGGGTCCCGCGGACCTGAGCTAAAGATTTAAAACTGAAAAAAAGATTGATGAATGCCAGGAACGCTACGCCCAGCCACAGCATCCACGGCGGGATGAATATCGCTGTCTTTCGCTCCTCCTCAATGAAAGATCTCCTGCCGGTGTCTTTCACCGGGGTATTCTCTTCCAAAGAAAGATCACCTGACCCTTGCTGGCTGTTGAGTTTTAAGGCTTTTAACATTTTTCTCATATGATTTACCGTCCTTCCTACTGTCCCATAACTGTTACTTTTTTATACTCCATGGCGAATGATCTGCATCGCCGGTGATTCACCAACGACTTCCTGCATAATTTTCTCATCGATCACCGGGGCTTCATAAATAAAACCGCTCAAAAGGGCGCTGTCACAGATCTGATTGACCAGTCTGGGAACACCCTTGGAGTAGGCATAGATCATCTTTAAGGCATCCTCAGTAAAATACTGCCGGGCCGACTCACTGGCGATCTTCAGACGATGAAGGATATACTCCTTCGTCTCTTTCTCATCCAAAGGGGTTAAATGAAAAAATACGGCAATCCTTTGCCGCAATTGTTCTAATCGTGGCATGGACAGCTTCTTCTTCAACTCGGGCTGGCCTAAGAAAATAATCTGGATCATTTTCTCACTCTCGGTCTCCAGGTTTGATAACATGCGGACCTCTTCCAAAACGGAAGGCGTCAGATTTTGCGCTTCATCGATGATCAAGACCACATTGTTGTCATTGCGCAGTTGATCGATAAGGAAAAAATTGAGCTGAGACAAAAGCCTGGCCTTAGAGCCCGGGGTATATTCTACCCCAAACTCTTCTAAGATGGTCAGAAGAAGATCCTTGCCGCTCATGTGAGTATTGGTAATGAGGGCCGTCCGCGTCCGACCGTTCAATTGATTCAACAAGGTGCGGCAGACCGTGGTCTTTCCCGATCCGATCTCACCGCTGATCACCACAAATCCTTTGCGTTCTTCGATAGCATATACCAGGGTACTCAAGGCCTCGGAATGTCTGGTACTCGAATAAAAAAACCGTGAATTGGGTGTCAGGGTAAACGGCGGTTCTTTAAAATTGTAGAATTTATAGTACATGGGGTAAAACCTTTAAGGCTTTTCCAATATGCTCCAGCCGCTCATTGTAAATAACTAGAAATGGTCACCGTAATAAAAAGAACGGCAATACCGATTAACAATGTGAGACTGTACATCCAGCGCTTTTTATCAGTTTCATAACGAATACTTTCTGGTGTGTAAATCTTGGAAATGGCTCCTAACAAAGGAACGCCCAAATATTCCTTGGCTTCCTCCACATCGAGGAAGGACTTATCGAGGAATTCCGTAGCCACGATCAGGCCAAAGCCCGTCAAAACCCCAATGACCAGGCCGATCAAAGCGACCAGGACACGATCTGGTTTAATGGGATCTAACGGAATACGGGGCTCTTCTAAGATGGTATAACGAGTCCCTTCCTTGGAGGCCTGTAAGCGCTGGGTGATTTTGGCGGTTTCCAGCCGCTGCAGGAGCATATTGTAAATACCTTCATTGACCTGCACATCCCGCGCCATGACATTATCCGCGTTATCGATCAATACGACCTTCATTATATTTCCCTCTTGCGCTGCCGGTGCCGGAGACTGAGGATTGGTCTCAATCTTTTCTAATGTCCGGCGGATATTTTCAATAATAGGATTAGTCGATTCTAACTTCAGCTGATCCGGCTGAGTGTATTCCAGATTTTGATTCTTCAGTTCTTCCTTTTTGTTTTCGATGTCCTCCCGCAATTTTTTGACCAACGGGTGCTTATCGGTAGAATCAATCAATAACGCGTCCAATTGTTCCTGCATTCCGGCGATATCGGCAGACTTGATTTTGCCTAAATAAACCTTCAGCTGTTCATCAATAAAGGTGATGGCATCGGCAGTCTCTTGAGCCTGAATCTCCTTATTTCTTTCAACGAAGATCTCCGTAATATTTTTGACCACCTGCTGGGTCTGTCCTGGATCTCCACCGATGAAAGACAACTGCAGGATATTCTGACCTTTCAGATTGATTAAAATATTTTTACGGATTCCCAGAATCAGCCGTTCAAAGGCCGGGGTCGATTTAATATCCTTGTCCAGCCCCAGTCGTTTGACCAGTTTCACCAGGCTGTTCCAGCCCAGGAGAGATTCCCGGATCGTTGTTAATCTCTGCTGGACGGTCGTGGAGACCGCGATATTCTTAAAGAGAGGGTTGTCTTCTTTCCCTTCTTCAACAAGGATGACGGTAGTGGATTGATACTGTTTGGGAAGAACGATCCCGGTACAGATGCCCACAACAAGGCCTAAAAAGGCAGGGATAATGAGGAGTTCTTTTCTACGGAAGAATATCTTTAAATAACTTAACGGGGAGACACCTTCTTGTTTTACGCTCATGCGGTTATTTTCCTTTCAAGATTTTTTACTGTAAGACAAATTTTTGTACCAATACGTCATTCCCCTCCCTTTTGATGGGAGGGGTTAGGTGAGGGTGATTAGCGACGATCAACACTCCTGTGCAACTGAAACATCGTTTACATTTTAGACCGGGTACATCGTTTACAGTTTTTAATTGCGAATAATTTTGTTCTTTCTCAAATCTACGGAACCAAGAAGGTAAAAACTAAATTGGATCTGCCAAAGACCATCGGCAATTTCTTTTAAGCCGACCGGCAGACCGGCCAATGATTCTGTTAGATAAAACATCCGCCCTTGGAATTTAATCTCTCCGTTTTGACGGACTTGACGAATTGTGTAATCATATCCATATTCCGGCGGATGCGGGCGTTCCACATAAGGCCGGTTCGATTTTTTATAATAATCACTCGGCGTTTGATCATTAAGTGATTCATGGGGCCGATCATTGTTAAAATCATGTCTAAAAATATCGAACTGTTTCTGCTGTTCTTTGAGATTTCGAGCAACCTCATCTAAGGCATCGCTTTTTAACGTGCGATGCATGCGCTCATGACGCCCATTTTCTTGAGGGCAACCCTTGCCGATTCGTTCTGGGATAATTCCCAAGAGAATCAACCAGATCATGAGCCGGCTAAGGCCGCCGATACATCGGCTGGCAAAAGGTGTCCCGTTATCAAAACGAATGGCTTCCGGCATCCCGTATTCATAAAAAACTGTTTCAAGGGAATTTCTCGTTGGAATATAGCGGGGGCCTGGGAGCGCTTGGCAGCCTAAAATAAACCGGCTAAAATTATCACTGACCGTTAAAGGATAGCAAACGTGTCGATTTTTCATATAAAATTGTCCTTTGTAATCTATGCTCCAGACATCATTAGGCGCTTGGCATTTGTAAAAAGGTTCGGTATACGGCGGAACATGTTTTCGTTTCTTACGTTGTTCTACCAAACCTTCTTTTTTGAGCCAATAAGCTATTGTACTGACGGCCGGCAATTCAAGCTGTGGATGCTGACGTTTTAATTGGGCTCGTACTTTTCGAGGGCCCCGCTTTCGATTTTTAAGTTTTTCTTGAATTAATAGATCCAAGATCTTTTGTGATGTTCGATGCGGACAGTTCTTTGGCGCTCGGCTTTGTTCTTTGAGCCCATCGATACCCAGTTTTTTGTACCGCCCAAGCCATTTGTAAACAGTTGGTCGGCTGATTCCGTATTTTTGAGAAAGATCAGTAATACTAAAATGTTCTTTAACGAGGTCGGTTACAAACTGAATTTTTAATTCCATTTGGTTTATCACTTTCCATGGCATAGGATGTTCCTCCTTGCCATTAAGTGTAAACCATGTACCTAGTTTATTTTGTAAACTATGTTACCAGTTTGTACCCTCCACCTATCCTCCCCCATCAAGGGGAAGGAAATATAGAAATTTATTTTACACTGCACTAGAACCCCGTGGTTACGGTCCGGCCGGTACCCGCAGCGGTCCCTATTGGAGCGGCGACCGGCTGAATCACCCGCAGGGCCTTAGCCCATATGGTCGGGGGAAGATACAGGGTATCACCGGGTTTCATCACCAAATTTTCGCGAAGATCACCTTCATACAACAGCTTGTTAACATCGACTTTCTTAAGGCCGGGTTTTCCATCCGCCGATGGAGTGATTAACCTTGTTTTTTGAGTCGCGGCACTCAGCAGAGGCAGTCCTGCCTGCAATAACGCTTCCCGGACAGTAATGGTATCACCCTGCATAAAAATCTTTCCCGGTTTTCCTACCTCACCGACAACAAAAACAATCTTGCTGTTGTAGCCTGCGATCTTCACCAGCACATCCGGTTCAATAATATAGTCTGACAGCTTTTCTTCAATAAAAAGTTTGGTTTGATCTTTTGTCAGTCCCTCGACTTTGAGATCCCCCACGAATTCATACTGGATCTTCCCTTCATTATTGATGACAAACTGCCCGCTGACCTCCGGATGCCGTTCCACCTTCACCTCAATCACATCGGTTGGCCCCAGGGTATATCGGCTGGATTCCTCAACCGTCAAGGGCATCTGCAAGGTTTGATCAAGGGCATACTGAATCTCATCTTCCCCCACCTCATCCTGCCGCGCGTTGTCCGCTTCCATTTCATCCGCGCTGTTATCACTACTAAGTGATTCCGGAGGGGGAGCCCAATTGGAGATCACCTCGGCAAAACTGAATCGGCCAATCCCCAAAAAACCGATAAGCAATAAACCTAATAAATTCTTTTTCTGATAGCGGCCTTTAACCTTTTTCTGGTGTGCATAAGCTAATATATTTTTTTGCGTCCCTGACTTTTGCTGAGGCTCTGAAATGATTTGTCCTGGAAATAATTCTATAAGCATGCTTTTCTCTCCTTAAAACTAAACCTGATCAATTATTATAACTCATAAACCGTTTCATGGAAGGTCTTGATCCGGAACAGATCGTCTTCATCATAGACCCGCCAGCCGCGCCAATCCCGCCTAGGTCTTCTTACCTTACCCACCTTTTCCCATCGGGCGATCGTCTTCGGGCTGATTCCAACAATTTGAGCCACTTCAGTGATAGTCATTCTCTTTTTCACTTTTAGAACCTCCATCTTTTGTTTACGGTTAAGCCTGTGGTATCTTTTATAAG
>CAYJUK010000044.1:0-7803 GCA_964373335.1 uncultured Planctomycetales bacterium
CCGTGGGTGTGTCGCTGCCAGTCGAAAAAAAAATTTCTAACTCGGAGTTGGGGTTAACACATCCCTTCCGACTCAATTGCCGTGAACCCCATAAACCTCCTCGTAAGGGGAAAGAACATAACCCTCTGGGTAAAAATGTTACCAGTACATTCATTATTGAATTCAATTCCACAATTCTTTATAAATAAAATAACTCGGCCGCGGCTGCCTGACAAATGGGCTATTGTCTCCATTCCCCTGGCTCATCACGCCAAACCACTCTTCATAATAATAACCACCGGGAAACGGGCCAATGGCTTCGGCCTTTTTATCATGTTTATTTGGCTCATAATTCTTCCACCACTCATCTAACCATTCAAAGATTAATCCTCCGAGGGCATTGCCTACCCCTTCTTGACTTCCAGCCCTATTAGTGTCGATATCTAACCAATTCCCTCGATGATAATCGGCCTGAGCCTGATCAGCCTCAGCCAGGGTCAAATATTTTCCATAAGCAGGGCAGCCATATTCGGTCACAAAGGCTGGTTTTCCCGTTGCGTCATAAACCTGTTCCCAGTAGGAACCAAACCCATAATCCCCCCGATAAATATTAGCGCCGAAGACATCTACCGCGGGAGAGAATTGGGCAAATTTATCTAAAAAGAGCGTATCCCCATTCCCAAGGGCGACCGGGTGCCCCCGATCAACGGATTTGATCCAACTGGCCGCTTCATTGACAAATTGATAATATGCGTCGGGCTTCTCATTCGCATTGCAGGCCACACCGTAATTATTTTCATTACCTAAAACCCACATCAAGAGATAGGGTTCATCTTTGAATTCCATGACCATATGCTTAACGGAATTGAGCATGTTTTCACGATGAACTGGATTTTCATAATCGGTCCCTTCAAACCACGAGGCTCCGGAACCTAAGGTATATTTCCCTAAATAGTCTCCCATAATGACATAAAAACCATATTGTTCATGCATGGCTCTGAGGAACTCTTTATCCGGAGGGTGGGGATGATGAAAAATCCTCAATGTATTCACCCCCATTTCCTTCATTAGCTGAAAATCCCCGATGATCTGTTCCTCGGCATCCTTTTGATTGTTACGATTCTTATCAATCCAGGAGTCAAACGGCCCGTCGATGCGGCCATTTTTGTTTTGGTCAGCTAACATCCAATTTTCCAGAGTGCCTTTATCGGGACTCTGGCCCACCTGCGTCGGGGAATAAGTGATACCCTTGATCATGAAAGGTTTATTGTTGACTAATATCTGCCAATGACCATTCTCATATTGCACCAAACGGACATTCCCCCCGCCAATGGTCTTTTGAACCTTGCCTGAACTTTTCATGAAGGGGACAAAAGAAAATCTCTCTTTTATCTTCTCCCAGAAACTTTTCTTCTTCACCACTCCCGGATAGGTAATGAAAATGTCGTTTCGGATGTCATTATCAAAACCATTCTTGACTTCCACCTTCATCCATTGGGTATAAAGATTCAATTCGGGATGAAGACGGATGATGTGCTTGATTTTCGCAATCGCTGCTTGAGCGGGGTACCAAGGCGTTTCCCAATAGGTCCACCCCACACTCTGAGGGAAATGGATCACAATCGCATGATAGGCCTTGACCGCTTCGAGATACATCTTGGCTTGTTCAAAAATCCGTCCGATATAAAACAATTTGATCCCCCACGGTTCCGAGGCTGTGGCCCACTTGTAATAAGCCGCCTCCAAATCCTGGGTTAATACAAAATCCCAATGATTGCCCTCAAGCCGCCCATCTTTTTTGGCCTCAAGATATCCAGGATTTTTCAATATCCCATTTGTATTAGGATAAATTCCCTCGCCGACGGCTTCCGCCAGCCCTTTCGGATCAGTCATTTTATATTGATAATTGGCTTTACCTACACCGACAAATTCCCCATAACGAGTATAATCGATCACCTCATTCGTTCCGGAAAAATAAATTTTAGGAAAGGTCTTTTTGGCTTGGATTCGGCTGAGATCTTCCTCCTCTTCCACGTCTATCCCCATGATCACATCAATGCTGGCCTGACTTTTTTCCGCCACGGACCAATACCATCCGCGGGGATCCCAGGCCTGGGCCCATTTGTATTCATCGATAACTCTTCGAAAGAGGGTCTTTGCCTCTTCGGATCGGCCCTGGTGCATGAGGGCCTCTCCGTAAACAAAAAAGCACGTTGCCACATCATTCAGGGCCTCATAGTCTTTTTCTTTCCCTCGCTCAGGAAAATAGCTCAAACTGGACTGCTCAATCCTAGCCTGCTCTCCATATTGAGCGGCACACTGGTCCACAATGTCAGTCAAAAGATTGATATCCTTTTGGCCTGAGGCAGCCCATGCCTTTTTTACCAATTCTTTGGAAGAGACTTTTTCCTGAATGACACTGCTGAAAGGATCGGCAGCGAGGACTTCTTGATTCTGGGCGCTAATCTTGACAGGGGAGAAAAGAATTGACCCACCCAAGATAACCCAGCACAACGCTAACCCTCCGAAAGCTGACAGTCCGCTCGTTCTCATCCGACCAATGCTCCCGAAGACAGCCCTTTAATGATATGTCTTTGCATCAACAGATAAATCAAAATGATGGGAGCCGCCGTAATCGTTAATCCCGCCATCAAAAGGGGATAATCGACACTGTGCGTTCCTTGAAAAACCATCAGCCCTCGCTGCAAGGGCATGAGGACTTTATCATTTAAAAGCAGGGTCGCCAAAATGTATTCATTCCACACATTCAACGAATTGAAGATCACGATCACGGCAATGGCCGGTCTGGCCAAGGGCAGGGCCATGTGAAACCAGATCCCCATTTTAGAACAGCCGTCAATGCGCGCGGCGTCTTCCAAATCCGACGGCGTTTTATCAAAAAATGTCTTCAATAAAAGAATGCTTAAGGATAATCCGACATTGATCATGCACAAGATATATCCAAATCGGGTATTCACCAATCCCAGCTTATTCATCAAAACATAGAGAGGAACGAAGCTTCCCGGCAGCGGGATCATCATCGCGGCCACAAACATGTAGAAGAAAAAATTTTTGCCGGGAAACTGCAGACGGGAAAAGGCATAAGCGGCCAGAGAGGAAATCACCACGATTCCAAAGACAACGGTAACGGTGTAAAAGACACTGTTTAAAAAGTAAATCCCAAATTTACCTTCCGTCCAGGCCAGATAATAATTTTCAAAATGAATCTCTTGAGGGATAAAAGATTTATCGAGAAAAACCGTCTCATTACTCATTAAGGAGGAACGGACCATCCAAAACAGAGGGAATAGACAGGTCAGAGTCACTGTCAGCAAAAACATATGGATCACCAGTGATTTCAGGGAACGGGTGACAACGTAACGATTAGGCACTGAAAAATCTCCTTTCGCATCCCTCCGGTGTTCCGGGGCCCGGGACATGTGGTACCATGTCCCGGAAGTGAAGCCACCTTTATTACTCCTGCTTCATCCGATTACTCAGTTTCTTTAAAGTGAGAGAAACCAAGATTAAGATTAAGCCAAAAATTACCCCCTGGGCGCAGGCATATCCAAATCGATTCACACCAGTCATTGAGGCCAAGATGCGCGTGACCGGCACTTCCGTATGATAGACCAGCCCCTGGCCGACCATGGATAATATTAAAACAAAAACTTGCATCGAACCCAAAATCGTCAGGATCATGACGACCACAATAACCGGTAGCATCATCGGGATAGTGATATTAAGAAACACCTTCCAGGAGCCGGCTCCATCAACCCGTGCCGCCTCATACAACTGGCGGTCAATCGTCTGCAATCCCGCCAAAAACATAATGAATCCCCATCCAAATCCCTTCCAGCTATGCACCACTGCGATACAGGTCAAGGCGGTCTTCGGATCCGAAAGCCAGTTCTGAATCCAGTGAGATAAACCAATTTTATCCAAAAAATAATTGAGCATCCCCACATACTGCCCATTAGTCATCTCAGGATAAAACATCCAATACCAGATAAGACCAACGACAACCTCAGATAAAACCGGAGGGATAAAAAAGATCACCCGATAAAATTTTTTCATCCAAATCTCCCGGTCACAGGCCAGGGCGAGAGCGAATGCCAGGGCATTCTGAAAGGTCAGGGCAATCAAGCTGATATAACCCGCGTGTCCCATCGAAGACCACCAGACATTATCCTGCATCAGTTCTTTAAAATTTTCGAGTCCCACAAATTCCCGGCGCAGTTTGATCCCATCCCATTCATGCAGGGAAAGATTGAAGATCTCGAAGAATGGATAAATATAAAAAATGCTGAAGATAACAACCGCGGGGAGAATAAAGAGAAAATTTTCAAACCGGTCTTTGGCAAGAGCTGAGGATACCCCGTTATGAGCTTTTAAAATCATCTGTTTTGCCGCGCTTTCATTTTCTCCAGCTGACGTTCCTTGACCTTCTGAACCTCCTGGGCGGTTTGCTGCGGTGTCTTTTCTCCGATCAGGATGGCCTGGATCCCCTTATCAAAGGCCTCCAGGACCAAGGCATCCTCATTGACCGGCCAAATCGTAGGGTGCGTCGTGTTATCCATGGCCTTGGCAAAAGAGGCCAATATCCTGGATATAGATCCCATGGCACTGCGGTTGGCAGGAAGATTTTTCGTTTGTTCCGCTAAAAATACTTGCTGATCTTTCGCCGTCAGCCATTTTAAAAAATTGATCGCGCGGTCCTTATTGGAAGAACTATTGTTGATCACCAAGGACGATCCAGCTCCTCCCCAGATCTTCATGGGGAATTGAGCGTTAACCGCCGGCGGCAGCATGGCATCATAATCCAATTTAGGATTCATATCCTGATAGACATTGACACACCAGGATCCATTGAAGGCAAAGGCGGCCCGCTCCAGGGCAAAATCCTGCTCCGCGTACTTATTGGGTTTGGTGACGATGCCCTCAGTCAATGCACCGTTTTGGCGAAGCTGATCAAAAACCTCAAAGACTTTAATCCAATCAGGATCGGTATATGGAATCTCCCCCCGATAGGTTGCCATAATCTTATCTTCTCCCATAATATTAAACGCGTAATTGGAGGCAAAACATTCCACCATCCAGAGCTCTCCCCATCCCGAGACAAGACCCGAGATTCCAGCGGACTTAAGTTTTTGAACAGACTCTAAGAATTCTGAAAAGGTCTGAGGTTCCCTGGGAACGCCTGCTTTCTTAAGAAGATTTCTATTATAAAGCATTTGAATATTAGTGACATCGATCGGTACCCCATAGATCCCCGGCTTAATCCCGTAGACGTTCCCTTCGTCAAATCGGTTCACAGCCAGGGCCTTGGGGAAAAGCTGCATTTCCCAAGCCCCCTCATCCTTTTGAAATTCACTGGTCAGGTCCGCCACAAAACCGCTTTCAATAAAGGAAGCCACAACAGACTTTTTATCCAGAATGCCGAAAATATCCGGCAGCACCTTGGCCTGGGCCGCGGCAATGATCTTTTGGGAATAGACATCCGATGGGGCATACAGCTCAAAGATGACCTTCACTCCCGTTTCCTCCTCATATTTCTGCGCCAGCTGCTCAAAGGCGGCTTGCCGATCCGTCATCCAATGCCAGATGATCAACTCATTTGACTTTTTGCCTGATCGAGCGCAACCAGTTAACAATACAATGAGCCCTAAGATTAGGGGCAGGACTTTTTTCATAGAGCCTTCCTTGGTTGAGGGGTTAGGGGACAATTCCAATCAGATTTATCGCAAAGAAAAAAAAGAGAAAAGGGTTGGGACAATCGCTGGATCATCAATTTTAGGAGAGGGATGATACTCACTATATTATGAAGATATGGAAAATTCTTATTCCTTTTTTATGAAAGTATGAAAGGAAGATGTCATTCTAACATGCGAGTTAAAAATTGTAAACTTTTTAAAGGTTCTTTGTTCATTTCCAAATTAACAGTGGACAGATTTGGGGACAGTCACTTTTATAGCCTGCCCCGATCTTGCTGCCCTCTTGGCAGGCGGGGTTAACTTCGCGGAGGTTCGCAAAAATGAAAGGATTACTACCCGAGCACGACTGTCACCTTATGCGCCTGACCGTCGCCAAAGGGAGGGATGAGGGTCCCGGAGAGTTCGCGTCCGTCGACAGTGAGTTTCTTGACGCCTTTTTGCCTGCCCCGAGGATTGAGGATCTCTATCTCATATATATCCCCCCGGAAAGGCCGGCGGATAGAACATGTCTTCCAATGGGAAGGGATACAGGGATCAATCCGCAGACCATTAAAATCTCGTTGAGCACCCAGGATCCATTCCGTGGCCCACATAAAATTCCAACCGGAAGAACCGGTCACCCAGGTGAAGGCTCCTTCGCCGTAACAATAAGGATTTTCAGGACCGACGAGATATTCCGCGATGGCATAAGGTTCGGTTTTATAGAGATCATAATCCTTTTGGGTGTTGGGCATGATCTTGCGGATTGCTTCGTATGACTTATCGCCAAATCCATGCATCGTAAGACCAACGGCCATAAAGGTAGCGGCGTGGCAGAAGACAGCGGCATTCTCCTTAGTCCCTTCGGAAAACATGCTGATACGTCCCAGGCGTTTCACCCAGGAGGAATAGGCAGGATAAAAGAGCGCCAGGCCGTGAGGGCCATTCAGATACTTATCGACAGAAGCGATAACTTTCTTGAGTCTCTCGCCTTGGGCAACGCCGGAAAGCAAGGCCCACGCCTGGGTATTCAGATAAATCCGCGTCCCCTCGGGATCATCCTTGCTGCCGTAGACAACCCCGTCATCGTCGAATCCGCGGACATACCAGGAGCCGTCCCAGGCATGTTCATTGATCCGATCGGTCATGGTTTGAGCCATCTGGAGATGTTCTTCCTTCTTTTTCGTCTCTCCAATCCATTCCAAGATCTCCGCGAGCATTTTCAAGGATCGGACCAGGGCCTGGGCCAGCCAGATACTTTCTCCTTTATGCTTAATGCCAGCCGCATCGATGGCATCGTTCCAATCGGCGTGTCCGATGCGCGGGAACCAGCCCTTCCCGCCGGTATCGTTAAAACAAAACCGCAGATTTTTCTCCAATCGTTCTAAGACAGTCCCTTCCCCATCGGTCTTAAAACCGCCTTGATGCTGAGGATCATTCTCCCATCCGCCAATCCACTGATCTTTAAGATAAGGGACTTTTTCAAAAAGAAGGGCTTTATCCCCAGTTTCACGGACATAGGAATAAACGGTGGACGTCAACCAGACTTGATGATCCTTGTTGGGTCTAAAGGCATACGGCCCCCTCGTATCTGACCAGCCCGGGGCGGATGTCCCATCTCGACGGACCAGAGAGGCAATCTTAAGGATGCGCTGTCTTGTTAATTGAGGATTTATGGAAACGATCGCTTCCGAGTCCTGGCAGGAATCCCGGTACCCCCGGCCGCCCGATCCTTCATGGAAATAACTTGGAGACCGAGACCAGAGATTACAGATATAAACCTGGTATTTGACCCAGATATTATAAAACGTATTGAAATCCTTATCCGGGGTCTTAAGGATAATATTATCAAGAATTCGTGATCTCCAATAGGCCTGGGTTTTGTCCAACTCTGCCTTCGCAATCTTTACATCCTGATACCGGGTTAAAAGTTTTTTAATTTCTGGAAGTCCGGCGGTCTGGCCTAAAACAACCGTCCATTCCTTAGTCTGGCCCGGCTTTAATGTCAATGTGTGTTTAAAACAGCCAATGCCGTCTTCCCCGGAACATAACGGAAGGTTTTTAAATTCCCCCTTGAGGATGGCTTGTGGTTTTTCTTCCGTATTATAACGGCCCAGAAAAGAATCCTTTT
>CAYJUK010000044.1:7813-13331 GCA_964373335.1 uncultured Planctomycetales bacterium
CAACATCCCTTGATGGGCAAAGAGGAAGCAAAAAAGACCAAGGTGTCGAACGGTTTGATATTCATCCCCTCCCACATCGCGGTCTTCTTCGCGAAAACAATATCGTTCTCTTGATCCCACCAGATGCGGTTATAAAGGTTCATGATATTGCGGTAACGCAGCTCCTCCTGATAATCACCGATCAAGAATTCCACATAAGGATACAGCTCCAGTTTTTTCTCTTTCTTGGTCTGATTCGTCAGCTTCACTAACCAGACCTCGCAATCATCATCTGTGGGAACAAAATATGTGGTTTGGGCCTGAAGGCCATGAGTGAGGGTTTCAATCGTCGTATAGCCTAATCCATGACGGCATTCGAATCTTTGCGGCTGGACACGCAGCGGTTGATAGCTCAACGACCACGCCTTATTATTTTCCCTGACGAAGATGTATTTCCCCGGCCGGTCAAAATGATAACCCTCCGGAAGCCAGCGGGTGATCCGATTCGTACGGCAGTCTTGATAAAAACTATAACCGCCGGCGCATTGGGAAATAATACTGCAATATCTTTCGTTCGTTAAATAATTGATCCAAGGATGAGGGGTATCTGGCCGGGTGATGACAAATTCTGTTCCATCCGATGAGAAATGACCGTATTTCATTTGTCCTCTTTAGGGATTAATTTGAATGGGAAATTTTTAGAAATAATCTCCTGATCATCAAATTGAGGGGAAAGTTTAACACAGAGCTTTTCTTCGGTCAAGAATTTTATGGGTTCTTATCGAGGGAAGATGGTCGAAAAGAGAAGGATAACAATTCCAAGGGATCCTTGAGGTCAGGGCTTTAAGAAAAATTGCTTGAGTATTTAAAAAGACGCTGCATGGTAATTAAACGAACCCGGCTAAGACGCACGCCGGCCTCCCAAAAGTCTCTCTGTAAACTTCTAATCCAAACGACTTGTCCTTGAATTTGCAGCGGGCGGTCACTGTCCGGGATCTTAATGGCTAAATGGATGGGGTCCCCTTCTCTCAGCCATTCGCGGGTACGAATCCGTAAGCCCTCAGCCGAGGCGTTCTGGAGAAATACCTCCGTTCCAAAATCATTAGGGGAATTGGCATATTTGGTTTGAAAGCGGACGGGAAAACGGTCGAATGTCCTTCGATCAATATCTAAATCAGTCATAAAGAGATTTCCATTTCCGGAACTCTAATGATGATGATTATTATAACAGTTTAAAAGAAAATCGCCTTCAGCCATAACGGGATGCGATTTTCAGCCCCAATCAATTCATATAATTTCCTAAGGGGTTAAAATTGGTTAACGAGCTCCTGTTAGTATATCAATAATCATAATATCCGCAAAGCATTAATCTCCGTAATCTCTCTAATCTTCCTGTCAACGCTTCTTAGCAAGAAGAAAATTCTAAAACAAAGATAAAAAATATTTTTTTAACAAACTACTGTCAAAAAATTCTGTGTTATACTACCGGCAGATTATCAATCTTCTTTTAAAAGGGACCTCATGGCGCAACCCAATCCTCAAGAACAGCCAGATATTAAACCCAAGCAGTACAACTTGAAGGACTACCTGACGATTCGAGACAAGCTGAAAAAGTCATCCGAGGACCACGTCATTTCCCCCGTTGTGAAAATTATTATCTTAATTCCCATCATGATGTTGGTATTCTTAATTCTTGGGTACATCTTTTATATCCGTTCCGTTCAATACTAATGACCGATCTTATTGTCATTCTTTGTGCTGCCTTTTTCCTTTTCCGGGGATTTCAACAAGGGTTATTCCAGACACTGCTGGGTCCTATGGCCTTAATTCTCGCCCTCATCTTCAGTGTCGTTTATTACCAAAAGACCCATCATTTATTAACCAGCTTGTTGATCGGGATTCTGGGACCCTTCCCCATCAAGATCCTTTTTTCATTTGTATTCAATCTCTGGAATAAGGCAACCCAAAAAAAGATTAAGCCGTCGGACGGGAGCCGAATCGCCGGGGCGCTGGTTTCCTTGCTCTGGAGTGGAAGCATTTTGATTTTAACCTTAATCTTTCTGAGCCTGGTCCCTCTCTCTCGATTTGGCTATGAAAAAGTCCGCAAGGATATCCTTGCTTCGAGAATTATCTCCTTGTTTGACCGCTGGATTCCCGCGGAAATGCCGACAGCAAAAGAGATGAACCAATCTTTAATGGCCTTAAAAGATCCCAGACAACAGGAGAAAATCCGCTCCATTCCCGAATACCAAAAGCTCTTAGAAGACCCTCGGGTCAAAGACATTCTCTCCGATGAGGAGACGGTCTCTCAGATTCAAGACAAAAACTTCCTGCAGATTATGAACAATCCCAAGATCCTCGCCATCTTTAATGATAAGGATATGATGATAAAATTCCTCAATTTGCATAAGGAAGTCCTGGGGATGGAATCCAAGAAAAGATTAAACAATGAGTAATTACTTCCCAATACAAAACTCAGAAAAGATCTTCTCCAGAAGATCCTGATCGACATCACGCCCGGTGATTTGATCCAGCTCGCTGACAGCGATCTTGATTTCTTCCGAAATGAATTCATAAGATAACCCGCCGGCCATCCCTCGCCGGGCCCGTTGAATGCCCTGAGCACATTCTTTAAGGGATTGGACATGACGAACATTGGTAATCAAGACTCCCTGGCCCGGGGCCTCTTCACCCTGTCCCACCTGCTCAAGGATAGCCTCTTCCCATTTGTCAATTGCAGTTTTTTTAAGCGCGGAGATACGGATCATCTTCTTTTCTGGAAAGATTGGACCATGAACCGAGCGCTCCCAGGCATCTGGCAGATCACACTTGTTGACAACCACCAGCGCATTCCGATCTTGGATCTTAGTAAAAAGCTCCTCGTCTTCCCGGCTGAGCGGCTGGCTGGCATCGAGAATAAGCAAGATCAAATCCGCCTGCTGGATGGACATCTGACTGCGCCGAATCGCCTCTTGTTCAATAAGGTCACGCGGTTCCAGGATCCCTGCCGTATCCACCAGATAGACCGGAAGGCCTCTGATGTTGGCGGTCTCTTCAATCGTATCTCTCGTGGTTCCCGCGATCTCGGAAACAATAGCCCGCGGCTGCCTCAACAACACATTCAACAACGAAGACTTTCCCACATTGGGCTTACCGCATAAGACGATCTTGATTCCTTCTTTTAAAATCCTTCCCTGCTCAGAAGATTTTAATAATTGAGCAACCTTGTCTTGAGCTTCTTGCAAACGAAGCTCGATCTGTTTTCTTCCCTGAATATCAATGTCATCTTCCGGGAAGTTCACAACAGCTTCTAACTCTATAAAAATATTTAACAGGATCGCTCTTATGGATTCCAATTCTTTAGTCAATTGCCCCTTCAATTGGTTCAAACTCACCCTCAGAAAGGCATCTGTTTTAGAACGAATCATATCTAAAACAGCCTCGGCCTGGGTCAGATCAATGCGGCCGTGGATAAATGCCCTTTTCGTAAATTCTCCCGGTTCCGCCAAACGAGCGCCGAGGTCCAAGGCCAGCGTTAACACCTTTTTAAGCAGAACCATTCCCCCATGACAACTGATCTCCACCACATCTTCGCAGGTATAACTTTTGGGGGCCCGCATCACGGTAATCACCGCCTCATCCACAACATCTGAGGAGAAAGGATCACCCTCTTTTCCTTGAACTTGGGGATCAATAACCCAGCCATACTGGAGCGTATAACTCTTCATCGCTGATGGCTTTTCCTTTGATTTAGTTCGGAACATCTGATCCGCGATCAATAACGCCTTTTTGCCGCTGAGACGCACGACCCCAATCGCTCCCTGGCCCGGAGGAGTGGCAACAGCGGTGATGGTGTCTTCTAAGCTATGAATACGATACATAGGGAGCCCCACCTAGCTAAACAGGGCAGTCCTTTTCTCAATGACCCTGCTTCAAGATCATATCTCTGATTTCCGCCACAATAAAAATGGAGCCTGTCACTAAGATAACATCTTCCCGTTTCGCCACAGACATCGCCTGTTCTAGAGCCTCAAGCGTACTGGACGTTTTCTTTAACCGCTTTCCCCCGAAGAGCTGTACCCTTTCCTCAAGATCATCAAAACAATAAGCCCGGGGATGATTGGCCTTAGTCAGGATAATATCATCCGCTAGTTCCTTAAGGTTCCCGCACATCCCTTCCCGGTCTTTATCCTTGGATATCCCTAGGATAAGAATGATCTTCCTTTGGGGGTAGATATCCTGCATTGTCTTTACTAATGCGACGACAGAGGCGGGATTATGAGCACAGTCTAAGACAAGGGTGGGGTCTGTCCTCAGGATCTCGAATCGACCCGGCCAAAAGGCCTCCGCAATCCCCTCTCTAACGGCCCGGGAGTCAATGCGCACCCCCAATGTCTGCAAGGCCTCGATGAGGCCAATGGCCATCGCGGCATTTCCTAATTGATGACGACCCAAAAGTGACGATCGCAGATTCAAATAAGCATCTGTCTTCCCACGGACATGAAAGACCATTCTTCCTTTATCAAAGTTCAGCAGTTCCATCACATAATCTTGATCAACATCGCAGAGGAGGACACGAAACTTTCGGCAGCGATCATAAATGACCTGCTTCGCTTGCGGCTCTAATCGTCCCATGACAGTGACCTTCGTGGTCTCTTTGATAATAGCGGCCTTTTCTTGAGCAATCTGTTGGATTGATGTCCCTAATAAATCCGTATGCTCCAGACTAATCGGGGTGATGCCGCACACCAGTCCGTCCGCAGCATTCGTGGCATCCAGACGACCGCCAAGACCAGTCTCCAAGACAACCCAGTCCACTCTTTGATCGGCAAAATATTTAAAAGCCAGGGCCGTTAAAACCTCGAAATAACTTAACCGTCCCAGCGTGGGATGGTAACGATAATGTTCCAAGGAGGGCTTCAGGTCATCTAATAATCGGGCCACCTCTTCATCCGAGATAAGATCAGAGAAAGGATCCAGTGTTGGATTGTCGATCAACGGCAGGGGATTTAAGATCCGAATGCGTTCTTTATAATCTTGAAGATGAGGAGAGGTATACAGCCCAACGTGATATCCCGCCTGCTGTAAAATACCCGCGGTGAAAACACAGGTGGATCCTTTCCCTTTAGTTCCGGCCAGATGAATAATCTTAAGACTTTTCTGCGGATCCCCGATGGCCGCAAGGAACTGCTGCATACGCTCTAATTTGATCTGATGATGAAGTCCAGGCGTGAAGGATGTTCGTTCATAATTAACGAAAGACTCCAGATAGGATTGGCATGCGAGGGGCAGCATGGGGGAGATCAATTCTGCGTTCATTATACTTGTTCTTAATGAAAACTTCGCACAAAATACCGAATAGCGAAGTTTTCATTAAACCCCAATTTTGCATTGCAAAATATGGGGTTAAACCCCAATTCAGCACCCGGGTGCTGAATTGGGGTAAACAAGCATTTTCTTTATACGAAATTTTGATTAATAAGTGGTATCATGTAAGTCCAAATTAGCGCGCACCAATGGCAAGCCAATGAAGTGAATC
>CAYJUK010000045.1:0-13164 GCA_964373335.1 uncultured Planctomycetales bacterium
ATAAATTATATTTAAGGCATTATGACTCTCAAGCGGTTTCCCGTTTTCCGCCACAAATCCTGCAATAGTTTTTAAGGGTAAAAAATAATGATTTTAATCCGAACAGAAACGAAAACAACCCTTGAATTCAAGAAAATTTGTTATAGAATAAATTCGCCGAAAAATGAATAGGCTCCTGGGACTTTCGTCCCAGGAGCCTGATTTTTCCAGCTATTTCGTGAGGTGTTGCAGATGAATCTCCCCAATCATTTGATATTGAAACAATTTGAATTAGGCCCCCTGCAGAACTTTTTGTACTTCCTGGGAGACAATCGGACTCAAGAAATCACTATTGTTGATCCGGCCTGGGATGTAGATTTTTTGCTGTCAGAAGCCAAAAGAGACGGATACAAAATCATTAGTGTCCTTTTAACCCATGGTCATCCTGATCATGTCAATGGTCTTCAGAGCCTCATATCTTTGTATGATATTCCTGTCTACCTCTCCAAGCATGAGGCTGAATTTTATAAGCCGAAGAATAAAAATATTATTGAAGTCGAGGATCGTTTTAAATTAAAAGTCGGTCGGATCGAATTTGAGTGTTTGCTGACTCCTGGACATTCCCCTGGCTGCCAATGTTTTCGAAATGATAATATTTTGATTTCAGGAGATACGATTTTTATCGATGGATGTGGCCGTTGTGACCTGCCGGGGAGTGATGCCAAAGCCATGTATCATTCGCTTTATAACGTTATTATGAAATTACCTGAGACTACCATCATTTTCCCCGGTCATAATTATGGGCCAACCCCATATGCTACTTTGGCCTCCCAAAAGAAAACGAATCCCTATCTCCAATGCCGTAACCGGGAAGAGTTTCTCTCCCAACGTATGGGATTAGTCCTGTAATATCCCCTTCCCGCTTTTCCAATCTTGTTACCCCGACTCCGAATTTGAAATACTTTTTCGACCCCAATTTTAAATACAAAATTGGGGTTCGACGGGCAGTTCCTCACCCCGGGGGTGAAAAACTGCACTCATCGAGCTCTCAAGGAGAGGATTATACTTGTTCTTATTGAAAACTTCGCACAAAACAGCGAAGTTTTCAATAAACCCCAAAAGTTGGGGTCAACAAACATTTTCTTAATACAAAATTTTGATTAATCAGTGGTATATTTTCTAATTCAGAGTTGAGGTTGTTATCTTGATTCGCCGTGCCCTTGTTATTTCAATTCTTGATCGGATATACTTAACCTGAGATCAATTTTAAGGACTTAAGTGGATGAGTAAAAAATTGTTTCATTTTTCGGCTATTTCCTTTTACCTTCTCTTCCAGCAATGGAGAGATGAACAATGGGGTGATCAGGCTTTAAGGAGGGTGTTCTTGCGCTGGCTATTAGCCTTAGCGGAAGGGACTCTCTTTTATGGACCGAGAAAGGAATCTCTATCAAGGATTAGGACAAGGATATTTATTCCGTGTTCTCATTGGGATTCTCTCTCTGATCCTCTTTATAGGAGGATCGGCCTTTACTTCTTTCGCAAATGAATTTTCAACTATTCTTTCTCCTTCACCAGGTATCCTTTTAGCACTCAATAATTCCCCTCGGGTTAATATTCAACAAAAAGAGATCGAAGATTTTCTATTTCGAAACAAGATTCGTAATCTTACGGATTATGCCCATTGGTTGGAAACAAATACAAATTATCGGGAAGACCCCATTGGAGATGATTGGGCGCCCCCTCAGGAGATGTTAAGAAGGCGTATCGGAGATTGTGAAGATTATGCCTTTTTGACAGCCGAGGTATTAAAAATATTGGGATATCAACCACATATCTTGGCCTTGGCCATGGAAGATTTTACCCATGCCATCACTGTCTTTAAAGATAACGACCAGTACTGCATCTTTGATAATTATAAGTTGGTGCAGACCAAAATTACCAGTTTTGAGGACTTAACTCAGTTTTTTATTCTTAAATTAAATTCACGATATATTATTGAAGTCAATTTTGATCGTGATAAAAGCCGCATGATCTATAAAAGATCTTAATCCCTTAATAAATTTTTTCTATTAATCCTCATTTCCCAATACCAGGGAATATTTAACCAAAGAGAGTCTTACGGATCATCCAGGTGTATAGACGTAAAGGAAGGATTCTTCTTAAGGTATAAAGGATGCGGCTTTCCATATCCGGAATGTTTCGTAACGGCGGATTGGGATGTCCTATGAGGCGCTCGATCAAACGGGGCACGGCCTCCGGGTCTTTATGACAGGTATCGACAAATCCCCTGACTTTTTGTTTGAGATGCTGTGAGTATTGGAAATAGGGACTTTGAGGGTTATCAAAATCCTTAGCGTATTTTGCATTCTCATCAAAGATTTTTGTTTTATAGGTTCCTGGTTCTACGCAGCTAACGTGAATATTAAAAAATTTCAGTTCGTGGTAGAGACTTTCTGAAAAAGCCTCCAGAGCCCATTTGCTCGCGTTGTAAGCGCTAAAACAAGGGGTGGCCGACAGCCCGGCGATACTGGAAATATTGATGATATGCCCGCTTTTTTGTTTCCGCATGATGGGGAGAACAACCCGAGTTACGTTTTGCACTCCAAAAAAATTTGTTTCCATTTGATCCCGGATATCTTCTTCGCTTAAGTCTTCAAAGAAGCCTCCCACGCCGTATCCGGCATTGTTAATGAGGACATCGATGCCTTCGTAATTGATGACAATATCATGGACCGCATCTTGGATGCTTTTATTATTTGTGACGTCAAGGAAGATGACCTCAACCTTTCCCCGTCTTTTTTGGGTCTCAGCAAGAAGTTCTTTATTCTTATTCAGATCTCTCATAGAGGCGATAATGTCATGCCCTTGAGAAGCTAATCTTGCCGCGATTAAAAGACCAAATCCACTGGAACAGCCGGTGATTAATATGACTTTTTTGGGTGAGTGATTTGCCATAAGAGGAACTTTAGAGGATATTGGAGATTCATGGAAGCCAAGTTTAATGAGAGGAAAGGAAGGCTTCTAGGAAACAATACTTTTTTGCAGTAAAAGACAATCAGTGATGGTTATGGCAATCATAGCTTCAATCACGGGAACGACCCGCGGGCAGATGCAGGGATCATGCCGTCCTTTCACCTGGATCGAAACATCTTCCCCGGAAATATCCACGGTTTGCTGATTTTTAGCAATGGAAGACGGGGGTTTGACAGCCACCCGTAAAATAATATCCTCTCCGTTAGAGATCCCTCCTAAAATGCCGCCCGCATGATTTGTTTTTGTCCGGATTCGATTTGCCTCAGAATAAAAGGAGTCATTGTGTTCGGACCCCTTCATTTGGGTCGCCCGGAATCCTTCTCCAAATTCGATTCCGCGGATGGTGCCAATGGACATTAAGGCATGAGCCAGCCGGGCATTCAATTTGTCAAATACAGGATCACCTAATCCTGGCGGGCAACCTTTCACGACCGCTTCGATGATTCCTCCCAGGGAGTCACAGTCTTTGCGAGCCTCTTCGATTCTTTGAATCATTTTTTCAGCGGCTGGAAGATCAGGGGCACGGACAAGATTTTTTTCAATGACCGAATAGTCGATTTTTTGGGCAACGATATCGGCAACGGATATGGTATAAGCAATGATTTGGATCTGATGCTGACAAAGGATTTTTTTAGCGACGGCCCCGGCGGCAACGCGGCAGGCTGTTTCCCGTCCGGAAGCCCTTCCGCCTCCACGATAATCGCGAATGCCATATTTGGCCAGATAAGTATAATCGGCATGACCAGGCCGAAAGGCTTCTTTAATATTAGAATAATCTTGAGAGCGGTAATCTTCGTTTCGGATCAGCATCGCTAAAGGTGTTCCGGTTGTTTTCCCTTCAAATACCCCAGAAAGAATCTCGGCTTTATCGGATTCTTTCCGCTGGGTCGTGATCTTGCTTTGCCCTGGCTTTCTACGATCCAGTTCCAGCTGAATGTCTTGTTCGGATAAAGGAAGACTGGGTGGAACGCCATCAATGACAAGACCGATCGCCGGTCCATGGCTTTCCCCAAAGGTGGTGACTTTAAAAAGTGTTCCGAAAGTATTTCCGGCCATCGAATTCTCCCAGGTTAAAAGTCAACCGATTCTACGCGGTTCCTTATTATTCCAAATCTGTTACCGCTCCCAGAGAAGCAGAAGAAACCGACTTCCGATATTTACTCAAAACCCCCCGAGTATATTGAGCTCTCGGTGGTCTCCATCGCGTTAAGCGTTCTTTGATTTCCGATTCCGGAATGTTTAAATCAATCCGATGCTTTTGAGCATCGATCGTAATGGAATCGCCATCTTGAACAATGGCCAGTGCCCCACCGATATAGGCCTCAGGGGTGATGTGTCCAACAACGAAGCCGTGACTTCCCCCGGAGAAACGTCCATCCGTGATCAAGGCGACATCTTTTCCTAAGCCTTTTCCCATAACTGCTGAAGTAGGAGCCAGCATCTCCCGCATTCCCGGGCCGCCTTTGGGACCTTCATAACGGATGACAATCACATCGCCTTTAATAACTGTCCCATCAAGGATTTTTTTTAAGGCGGCTTCTTCGGATTCAAAGACACGGGCTTTACCAGAGAATTGTTGTCCTTCTTTCCCGCTGATCTTGGCCACCGCCCCTTTCGCAGCCAGATTTCCATACAGAATGATCAGATGTCCTTCTTTTTTGATCGGATTGTTCAGGGGACGAATCACTTCTTGGTCTTTAGGATAAGGCTTTATCTTTGCTAGATTATCTTGAATGGTTTTTCCAGTCACGGTCAAACAATTGCCATGTAATAATCCCTGATTTAAAAGGATCTTCATCAGAGGAGTTATTCCTCCGATGCGGACCAGTTCAGCCATCATGAATCGTCCACTGGGTTTTAAATCCGCTAAAACCGGGACCTTATACCCGATGCGGGTAAAATCATCGATGGATAATTTTACTCCCGCCGAATGAGCCATCGCAATCAAATGCAGAACCGCATTGGTTGATCCTCCTAAGGCCGTAATAACAGTGATCGCATTTTCAAAGGCTTCTTTGGTCATAATATCGCGAGGTTTGATCCCCTGTTTAATAAGCTGAAGGACAGCCTTTCCGGCATTGAGGCAATCCTTTTTCTTGGCCGGGGAAATGGCTGCCTGGGCGGAACTGTTCGGAAGACTCATCCCCATCGTCTCGATGGCTGAGGCCATGGTGTTGGCGGTATACATACCGCCACAGGATCCCGGCCCGGGAATGGCACAACATTCAATTCCCTTTAATTCTTTCTCGGTGATTTTCTTGTTCGCACAAGCCCCCACCGCCTCAAAGACTGAAACAATATCCACGGCCTTTTTGTTGTAGTATCCCGGCATGATGGTCCCTCCATAGACAAACACCGAAGGACGATTCAATCGGGCCATGGCCATCAAACATCCGGGCATATTTTTATCACAACCACCGATCGCAACCAGACCATCAAACCCTTCGCAACCCGCAACTGTCTCAACAGAGTCGGCAATCACTTCGCGGGAAACAAGAGAATATTTCATCCCTTCGCTTCCCATCGAAATCCCGTCACTCACGGTGATGGTATTAAAGATGATCGCTTTCCCTCCGCTGTCATCAACTCCTTGAGCTGCTTCTTTGGCCAGCTGATCGATGTGCATATTACAGGGAGTAACCATGCTCCAGGTTGAGGCAATCCCGATTTGGGGTTTTTTAAAATCCTGCTCTTTAAACCCGACGGCCCGCAACATGGCACGACTGGGAGCTCGTTCTACTCCATCAGTGACAATCGAGGAAAAAGGACGCCATTGAGCTGATTGGTTTTGTTTTGTCATAGGGGTTTCTCTTAATTTTTTGGTTAACTTTATTTCATCCAAGGTTTTTCTTTTTTAATCCGCTCTTCAAAGGTTTTAATCTTATCCTCAAATTGCAGGGTCCAGCCGATCTGATCCAATCCATTTAAAAGACATTCCTTGCTGAATGAATTGATTTTAAAGGGATAATTTTTTCCTATGGCATCGGTCAATATTTGTTTATTAAGGTCAGCGGTGAATTGGATCCCCGGTTTCCGATTCACTTGTTCAAAAAGATGATTCACTTCTTCCGAAGACAAGACGATGCACAAGATCCCGTTTATGACACAATTATTAGAGAAGATATCCGCGAAGCCGGGGGCAATCAAAACACGGAAGCCGTAATCGGCCAGGGCCCAGGGCGCATGTTCCCGGCTGGAACCGCAGCCAAAATTATCACGGGTCAATAAGATTGTTGACTTGCGAAAGACAGGTTGATTCAAAACAAAATCCGGATTTTCTTGGGTCCCATGATAATCGAGATATCGCCATTCGTGAAAAAGATTTTTCCCAAAACCACTACGATCGATTTTGCGTAAAAATTGCTTTGGGATTATAGCATCCGTATCCACATTTACCCGATCCAATGGAGCTACGGTACCCTGATGTTGAATGAAGGGCTGCATAGCAATCTTCTCAATAGGATTTAACATGTTTTAACATAATTTAATATAGATTGATCATGGTTCCAAGATTTGAACTTATTTAAGATATTTTCCTGATGTCAGTCATATGACCTTCTAAGGCAGCGGCAGCCGCCATTTGCGGGCTCATCAGATGGGTTCGCCCTCCCGGCCCTTGCCGTCCTTCAAAATTTCTGTTACTGGAAGAGGCACAACGCTCCCCTTTTTTCAATTGATCGTCATTCATCCCTAAACACATGGAACAGCCGGCAAACCGCCATTCGAAGCCGGCATTGATAAAAATCTGATGGATATTTTCTTTTTCGGCTTGCCGGCGCACCTTTCCCGACCCAGGGACCACGATGGCCTGGACCGAAGGGTGAACTTTTTTTCCCTTAACAATCTCAGCTGCAGATCGAAGATCTTCTATACGGCTGTTTGTACAGGAACCGATAAACACCTTATTAATAGCAATTTGGTCCATAGGGGTTCCGGGTTTAAGATCCATGTAATTCAAGGCGTTTCGGGCAGCTGTCCTTAGGATGGGATCAGAGAAACTTTCTGGATCTGGTACTCGATCTTCAATAGAGACCACTTGTCCCGGATTGGTTCCCCAGGTGACCTGGGGTTTGATCTGGGGAGCATCAACCTTGATCACCTTATCAAACTTGGCATCAGGATCACTGGGGAGACTCTTCCAATATTGGCGGGCTTTTTCCCAAAGGACTCCTTGAGGGGCAAAAATTTTTCCTTTGAGATAGGCAAAAGTTTTCTCATCCGGTGCCATCATCCCTGCCCTTGCCCCGGCTTCAATACTCATATTACAGATCGTCATGCGGGCTTCCATAGACAAATGACGAATGGTGCTTCCGGCGTATTCCACTACATATCCTGTCGCCCCTCCGGTTCCGATTTTACCAATGATATAAAGGATAATATCTTTTGAGGTTACCCCGAATCCGATGGGCCCATTGATCTCAATTAACATTGTCTGAGCCTTGTTTTGTTGTAAGGTCTGGGTGGCTAAAACATGCTCCACCTCGGAAGTCCCAATCCCGAAGGCCAATGCCCCAAAAGCTCCGTGGGTCGAGGTATGGGAATCCCCGCAGACAATGACCATCCCCGGCTGAGTGATTCCTAACTCCGGACCGATGATGTGCACAATCCCTTGATCCTGATGGGAAAAATCATAAAGGGTAATGCCGAATTCTTTGCAATTCTTCGATAAAGTTTCCATCTGGATCCGGGACATCTCTTCTACTAAACTGATATCCTTAGTCTTGGTAGAGACGTTATGATCCATCGTGGCAAATATTTTTTCGGGACTTCTCACCTTACGTTGGGACAGTCTCAATCCTTCAAAGGCCTGAGGACTGGTGACTTCATGGACAAGGTGGCGATCCACATAAATGACGGAAGTATCCCCTTGGCTTTCCCTGACCAAGTGATCTTGCCAGATCTTTTCATACATCGTTTTTTTCATTATGGATTCCTGAACATGTTTTGGTTATTCTTATTTCTTTGAGCGATGACACAGTCGATCAAAAATATTGATTAAAAAAACGGTTATCAGCAGGAGACTCCAGACAATGATGCTGAATAATGAATCGTTCATCTTATTAAAAGTCTTGTGAGAAAATGAGACGGGTCCCTTTATCGAGACTCGTCATAGAAATTAAAGTTTTATTGATCTTAATGGAATCCCTAAAAGATGTCAACTGCAGTTTCCCTGATGCGCGGAACTTGAACCAAAACTACGCCTTCGCCATTTTTCGAAGGACGGTAGGGAGTATTCCACCATTGCGGTAATAGTCAACTTCCACCGGGGTATCGATACGGCAAGTGGTCAAAAATCTTTTTTGGGAACCCTCTTGAGCCTTGGCGATAACCACAATCTCTCCTCGAGGGTTTAATTGGTCATTGATCCCCTCAAAATCGTAGACCTCTTCTCCCTTTAATCCTAAGGATTCAGCGGATTCCCCAGGTTTGAATTCTAGCGGCAGAACCCCCATGCCTACGAGATTACTACGGTGAATGCGTTCAAAGCTCTGAGCAATAACAACCTTAATTCCCAGTAAGGTTGTCCCCTTGGCTGCCCAATCTCGGCTGGAACCGGTGCCATATTCCTTGCCGGCTAGAACTAATAAAGGAATATTATTTTTTTGATAATGTCTGGCGGCCTCATAGATTGTCATCTTTTTATTTTCAGGAAGATATATTGTCCAGGATCCTTCCGTCCCCGGAGCAAGAAGGTTGCGCATTCTAATGTTTGCAAAGGTTCCTCGGGTCATCACTCGGTCATTGCCTCTTCGAGCTCCATAACTATTGAAATCCTCTGGTTTTACACCCTGACTGATTAAATACTCTCCCGCGGGGCTATTGACCGCTATCGATCCCGCCGGGGAGATGTGATCTGTGGTAATTGAGTCTCCGACCATGACTAGGACTCGCGCATTAGTAACTCCTGCGATAGGATCAGGCTCAGATTTCATGTTGATAAAGAAAGGAGGTTCTTGAATATAGGTACTATCATTTTTCCAGATGTAAAGTTCGGATTTTGTTTCTTTAATGGAGTTCCAATTTTTGTTACCCTTGGAAACGTTTTGATAACGATCTCGGAAGGCCTTTGCGGTGATCGATTTCATAATGATCTTGTTAATCTCTTTTTGCGAGGGCCAAAGGTCTTTCAAGAAAACTTCATTTCCTTTTTTATCCTTTCCAATAGGATCGGTCTCCAAATCGATGTCCATAGTCCCGGCTAAGGCATAGGCCACGACAAGAGGAGGACTCGCCAAAAAATTGGCCTTAGTTAGGGGATTTATTCTCCCTTCAAAATTTCGATTTCCACTCAAGACACTGGCCACAACGAGATCAGCTTCTTGGATCGCCTTGGCCACATTGACGGGTAGCGGACCACTATTTCCGATACAGGTGGTGCATCCATAACCAACTATATGAAAGCCCATTTTTTCTAAGTAACGGAGAAGTCCAGCTTTTTTAAGATATTCTTCCACAACTTGTGAGCCAGGGGCGAAACTTGTTTTCACATAACCGGGAACCTTCAAGCCGCGCTCGTAAGCTCTTTTGGCGACCAGTCCTGCCCCTACCAGGACAGAAGGATTAGAGGTATTGGTGCAGCTTGTAATAGCAGCTATCACGACTGAACCATGACTGATTTTATATTGCATTCCATTTTGAACAATTCCGGATTTTTTTAAAGCCTCATCGGTCAAGCCATAGCCGCGTTCCTTGATGGGTGCAACCAGGGATTTCTCAAAGATCGTTTTGAGATTTTTGATCCCAACTCGATCCTGGGGACGTTTGGGTCCAGCAACGGAAGGTTCCACATCTTGGAGTTTGAGTTCTAATTTTTCACTGAATTGTGGGATAGGATCTTTAGGAGAGAAAAACATCCCTTGTGTTTTCATGTATCTTTCGATCAGATCGATGTCACTGGTTTTACGTCCTGTCAGCTTATAATATTTAAGCGTCTCTTCATCAATGGGAAATAGGCCGATGGTCGCCCCATATTCTGGGGCCATGTTGGAGATGGTGGCTCGGTCAGGTAAACTGAGCGAACGGACACCGTCCCCATAAAATTCAACGAATTTACCTACCACCCCTTTTTGGCGAAGGATCTGGGTGACCGTTAAGACAAGATCCGTGGCTGTCACTCCTTCCTTCAGTTGACCGATTAATTGAAATCCTACAACCTCAGGAACAAGCATATAAATAGGTTCGCCTAACATCACTGCTTCTGCTTCAATTCCACCGACCCCCCAGCCTACGATACCTAAGCCATTGATCATTGTGGTGTGGCTGTCCGTTCCGACTAAACTGTCAGGAAAAATAAGGATTTCTTTACCGAGCCGTTTTTTTAACACCCCTTGAGCTAAATACTCTAAGTTGACTTGGTGGACGATTCCAGTCGCGGGAGGAACAACCCGAAAATTTTCAAAGACCTTTTGTCCCCACTTAAGAAATTCATAACGCTCTTTATTTCGTTCGAATTCATGGGCTACATTAATAGCCAATGCCTGGGATGAACCGAAGGCGTCCACTTGGACGGAATGATCGATCACTAAATCACAAGGCACTTGAGGATTGATTTTCCGAATGTCTCCTTTGATCCTCTGCATGGCAGAACGCATGGCGGCTAAGTCAACAACACAGGGAACTCCGGTGAAGTCTTGAAGGATGACCCGCCCGGGTTTGAAGGCGATATCCTCCGGTTGCTTATTTTTGGGAGACCATTGGATCAAACGTTGAATATCTTTAAAAGTGACCTGATAGTTATCATAATTTCTTAAGGCACTTTCCAGAAGGACTTTGATCGAAAGCGGTAAATGGGCGACATCCCCAAGACCGGCTTTGCGTAATGCAGTAAGATAAAAAAGAGTAAATTGGCCGGAAGAATTTTTAATGATTTTTTTAATTTCTTTAGGATTGAAATGAGACTTCATGGGACATTCTCCATCACTGTTTTAAAATAAATAATATAAAACCTTTTCTCAAAGTATAAGGAAGTTCCCTATGTCAGTCAATCAATTGCTCAAATATATTTTTTGGAGTCTGAGGGTTGAAAATTGATGAAGAAAGAATTGATGAAGAATATTTTTATTAACATAAGAAAATTTTTAAAATTCTTTAAATTCATCTTGCATTTGCAGTTTATTAATATACTATTAGGATAATTCTTAAAAATCAAATAGGTAAAAAAAGTTTAATCTATTATGAAAATTTGTATCCTTAATCCATCCTTTGGTGATGATTTTGTCCGCGTTGCTCGTTGGTCAGCGAAATCAAGAGGAAGGGTTCAACGCCATCCGGAATATCTGCTCACAGCGTCTCAGGTTCTCATTGATCAAGGTCATGAAGTTAACTTTGTCGAAGCAGCGGCCCGCAATTTCTCTCCGTCACAATCTTATGAAATCATCGAAGAATTTCATCCTGACATATTGGTGATTCATGCCACAACCCCCTCTATCTATAATGATATCGAACAGGCGAAGGTCATTAAGGAATTAACTCATTGTCAGGTAGTTTTTGTTGGTCAACATGTGACCGCAGAGCCGGAAAATACTTTTGAAATAGGGGAGGGTGTTGTCGATTATATTTTGCGCAGTGAGTACGATTATTCCTTGAGAGATCTAGCCAGCGGCATGGCCCCTTCCAAAGTTTTAGGGATGACATGGTGGGATGGACACCAAGCGGTAAAAAATGCTGATTATCCCAACATTGATGTTAATGAGCTTCCTTTCCCGGCTTGGCAACTCATTCAACCAGAATGGTACCCTGATGGTGGAAAAAAATTTCCTTTCTTAACCTTGATTACCGGACGAGGCTGTAATAATGCCTGTACCTTTTGCCGCGATCCTCAATTGATGTACGGATACCAATTACGCAATCGGAAAGCTAATCTTGTCGTTGATGAAATGGAAAATGATTTAAGGATTCATCCTCAGATTCGGGAGATCATGTTTGAAACGGATACGTTTGCTGCTGATAGTCAACATGTGACTGAGGTCTGTAATGAAATTATAAGACGAGGGCTTCATAAGAAGATAACGTGGTCTTGTAATATGCGTGTTAATACAGATCTGAATTTATTTCCTTTAATGCGTAAGTCAGGTTGCCGGATGCTGATGACCGGTTTTGAATTTGGATATGATGATGGCCTACGTGCTATACGAAAAGGGGGAGTGAATGTAGAAATGGCTCGCAATTATGCTATAGAAGCCCATCGGTTAGGTTTTACCATCCATGGTTGTTTTATGATTGGAGCTCCCGGGGAGACTCGGGATACAGCCCGTAAAACAATCAATTTCGCTAAATCTCTCCCTTTGGATACTATTCAAATCACCGGGGTGGCGGCTTATCCTGGAACATCTCTGTACAAATGGGCAAAGACGAATAATTATTTATTGGCTAATGATTGGCGGGGATGGTTAACAGCCCAAAAAGAGCAAAGGACGCTTTTAAATTATCCTCAGCTGTCTAGCTGTGAGATTGATGAGTTCATCGATCGGGGGCTGCGGGAATTTTATCTTCGTCCTAAGCAAGTTTGGAATATGTTTTATTCTATTCGAACGTTAGGTGATCTTTTTAGAAAGTTACATGGGTTTAAAGCGTTTTTAGATTATTTTACTAAGAAGGTGACCGATAAGTTCAAAAAAGGTTCATTGGAAGAAATAAATCCAATTTTATGGGGTAAAGGTATTGGAGCAAATCCAAAAACATAGTGGCATTTCCGTGTAACTCCTTCCTGTTTATACAGTTTGACACGTTCAAATCTATCTGATATATTTTAAACCAAAATGAAAAAATCTCTTTAATCTTTTTTTAAGAGGAGGCCTTTCATGACTCACATAGTAACTGAACCATGTGTGAAATGTCGATATACAGACTGCGTCAGTGTTTGCCCGGTGGATTGTTTCCATGAAGATGCTGAGATGCTGGTTATTGATCCCGAGGTCTGCATTGATTGTGGAGCCTGTATCCCGGAATGCCCTGTTCAGGCTATTTTTACCGAGGAGGATGTTCCGGAGAAGGGCACCGAGGCAACGGTCGGGAGCGAGACCGACGGCGCGCTCGCTCTCGACGTGACGAGCGAGGAGTTCATCGCTTCTGAGTCGGCGTATGATATGGTTGATGACCGGCACCGCGCCGATCTCAAGCAGCGCCTCAAGCGTGTTGCGGACGTTGAGATAC
>CAYJUK010000046.1:0-13066 GCA_964373335.1 uncultured Planctomycetales bacterium
TCCTTTCGAGACCGGCCTGACGATATTATCAATATGATCAATGGGATAAGAAACACGGGAATTTTCTGTCTTTCTTTTAGAAAAGAAATCCACCTTACCGTGGGGATCCACCTCGACATTTTCCAGAAGGGCATTTCTCCGAATAGCGGCATAAATTCCCGGTTCCTTTTCTTTTGTGAGATTAATGCATTTGGCATAACATCCGCCTTCAAAATTAAAGATCCCATCATTGTCCCATCCATGTTCATCATCGCCAATGAGTTTTCTTTTGGCATCCGTTGAAAGGGACGTTTTGCCTGTTCCTGAAAGGCCGAAAAATAAGGCCGTATCTCCCTTCTGCCCTTCATTAGCGGAACAATGGAATGATCCAATATTTTTTAAAGGGAGGAAGAAATTCATAATAGAAAATATCCCTTTTTTTATTTCTCCCCCATACCATGTTCCCCCGATGACCGTCATCCTCTCTACCAGATGAAAGGCAACAAAGACTTCCGATCGAAGCCCATATTTTTGAAAATCAGGACAAACAGCCTTGCAGGCATTTAAAATTGTCCAGTCAGGATCAAAATTCCGTAACTCTTCTTCACTTGGTCGAATAAACATATTCTTAAAAAAGTGGGCCATCCAAGGTATTTCCGTAACCAACCTTACTTTCAAACGGGTATCTTTATTAGCCCCGCAAAACCCATCGATCACATAAAGTTTTTTGCCATTTAACTGAACAACTGCGATTGACTTCAATTGATTCCAAACTTCTTGGGAAATCCTTCTATTGTCGGAGCCTGACGTTGAACTGTCTGACCACCACACCTTATCTATATAAACCGGATCTTCTACAATATATTTATCCTTGGCCGAGCGACCCATTAATTTCCCAGTATCCACAGTAACAGCCCCGAATTCTGTGACTATTCCCCGCTCATAACCCGAAAGAGAAGAATCTGTTTCATGTTGAAATAGCTCAGCAAAAGAAAGATTATGGAAAAGTTGCTGCCATTTTGTAATCCCGACTTTATTGAGTTTTGCATCAATCACATTTACCGGACTCCTGTTCATCATCTCCCTTTGCTTCTCGATTTATAATAAATCTTTCCTTTAATTTACGGACTATATTACCTTCTATCATCAGGAATATCAACGGGTATTCTTAATTTCCCTCCCTTTTGAGCCTTGGATCGATCCCATCGTAAGTTCAATCACTAAACGCTTTCTTTCCTCAATCTCAAAAGAGATCTCATATTTATATTCTTGGGTAGAATCATATACTATTCCATTCACAGAATTATTCCGAAAGGCCACAAAGGGAGACATCTCTAGTTCCTGATAACCGGATTTGGCTATTGCTAGTTTAAACCGGCCGGCCATCACATTACACAATGTTCCACAGGCATCTTTGAGGACTTCTTCATCTAAAACGTCCACCGCAGGATAATTAAATTGCTCCAGAAAAATAGGCAAGTACTCTTCCTCTACATAAATAACAATAGCCCCCACGGGTTTTTCCTTAAGCATATATCTTAGGTTAAGATAAAAATTAATGGCAGCAATAAACGTAGGACCATTGAACTTCTCGAGTCCATCAATACGCATCCTCCGACCAAACTCGGTGATGGGTTTCTTTTTCATTGATGGTCGGCCAGACAACTTGATAGTCCCCCGCTCTTTGAGCAGGTCGCGAATCTCATTAGTCAATAATATGGCCAAATAAAACAACTCTTTTGTTTGGTGAGAAGGGTCCAAAATTCTTTGATCATCCTTTATTGAGTAAGGGTTGTATGGTATTGAGCAGCACTTCGGTCTTATAGGGTTTTACTAAATACCCCGCAAGATTGGGGTTGACTTTTTTAGCACTTTTGATATTTTCTTCCGATACCGAAGCCGAAACCATCACAATAGGAATTTTGGCAACGGCTGGAACCTTAACCACACCTTCCATAAATTCTAAACCATTCATTTTAGGCATCTGCCAATCAAGAAGAATCAGAGAAATATCCTTGTGATTAGCGCTTAATACTTGGAGCCCATTCTCACCATCTGTAGCCTGAATGATCTCACAATCAATACCTGATTTCTTAATCACATTGATTAACAAAGTACGATCAAGGACAGAATCATCAACGATTAAAATCTTTGTCATGGCCTTCATTTCCAAAAAATCTATTGAAAAAACCTATAGTCACGCCTTTGATGATCAATATATTCTCTCCTATGTCAAATTTACTCAATATTATTTAATCCCGAGTATCTTGTTAAAACTTTGAGCTTTCCACAACCAAATACCCGATAACACTATGCTGGGCACTACGAACCATTTTATCAGTACTTGAAATAAAGGAAACTTATAAAAAGGAGAATAAATATAGCATAGGATAACTAATCCCAGAACGATATGAAGCCATCTGAGAAAAACTCTCATCCTTGATTGTATGAATTTCATAGGGATTATTGATCTTTAATCCTGATTCCTATTGAGAAATTGCGATTTCTGGAATCTCAATGGTGCGGCTTCAAACAACTCGTCACTCATGGAGTCAAAATGTCTATCGCAGAACTCTAGAGAAATCCACCTTTTCTAATTTGGGATCAGAGTTTAAGCTTTAGCTTCACTCCATGCTTGGGGCAAAACTCGACATCCTCAGTAAATTCCTCTCCGCCTTCAGGGCAAAACTTCTTTGCCATTTGCTCCCCAATCAACATCCCTCCGACAGTTCCTATGGCTCCCCCAATGGCTGCCCCCTTGATACCGTCGCCTGTTTGATGACCAATAATACCCCCTATCGCGGCTCCTGACAACCCTCCCACAGCAGCCCCCTTCTGAGTAGGTGTACATCCCAGGAAAGACATCAGAAATATCGAACAAATAATAAGAGTATTTTGCATCCTCTATCCTCCTCTACAAATCTTTCCGGCTCATTTCAAATTCACCTTGATATAGATTATAAAATTATAATGTGGAGAATCAATAACTTTTCTGCGATAAATCCTGGCCATTAATCAGCACTTATCACCCTGTCCTTCAAAAAATATCACCTAACAGCGGCAACTTTTGACGATATTCAGTCCTTAATGAAATTTTTAAACAGCAATGTGTTATTTTCCTAAAGGGTTAATAACGAATTTTTTCTCTCCTGCTCGTATCTGGATCTTTCCCAGTGGCTGATCATTCAATCGGAGTTGATATTCTCCCGAATCAAGAATCAAACAAGTCATATAAATCTGCTCGGGCAAGGTCTGCCACGACCGCAAATCGGCCTGCTCAGTAGAAATATTGTATAAACTGCTTAAATAACGAAACCAATTTCCCGCATCTTGACCATACTTTTTTTGAATCACTCTCTCCTGAGACGATTCCAGGAAATATTTTCCCACCGGCCTCAGCATCGCTTTCGCCAGAACACGCATCTTACGGTTTTCTAAATTCTTAATTGCTATTTCCCCCACATCCTCAACCAGGATCATCTGGCTTTTTACTTTAGTATGATCCTTCTTTTCAATAACTAAGATTTTGTTATCCAATTGAGTGGATCGTTTCTTATATACAGGGAAGGCCAATTTTGTGACATAACCATTCGGCAAAGGGACAACCAATGCCTCTTGTCGTTTTATCGGAGAAAAACCCGCATACTGAATAAAGATCAATTCTCCTTTAAGGGCTTTCTTTTTTAATGGTATCCAGGGAGTTCTCGGATATTGCTCCTGCTGCTTTCGCAACTCATCCTTGCCCATCCAATGAGCCAGGGTCAGGATATTCTGTTTGAGTATCTCAGGAATCTGGACTTGATAAGAGGTCTCATAATCTCGCTGATAAATTTCCGCAGCCTTGACATAGGAAATATAAGCATTATTAAGATCTGATTCCGTTCCCGATGCTTCGTATAAAATTCCCATCAAGAAGCGAGCCCAGGCATCTTCTTTATACACATTTTGTTGATCGATTGGATATTGCCGATTGACGGCCGCAAGATAACTGTCGACAGCTCTCGCCTCAACTAGGGCCTCTTCGATATCCCCAAGAGCGACGAAATTAAGGGCTTGAAAAACACGCAAAAGGACTTGTTCAAAATCCTCACCACGATAGGGGGCGGAATAATCATTAACGAGCCAGGTCGTGATTTCCTTTGTTAAAGATATGGTATAAAGTTGATCAAATTCCTTTTGAGCGCTCTGGAATTCCTTGATACTCTCATGATAACGTCCCGCTAAATGAAGAAGTAACCCAAAATCAAGCCGATACAATAAAGTATTCTTATGACCATAGGCCTGTTCATTGTGCTCTAATAATTGAACCGCCTTCTGATATCTACCCCCGACAACTAAACCATTGATTTGTGGCTGAATCATCGGGGAAGCAGCACAGGAAAAAATGATAGTCGTGCAGAGAAGGAGTAAAAAAAATCTCAATTGAGTGCATAATCGCTTCATCCGCAAGACAATATTTCTATGGAATTGAAAATTTTATTGGAATTCATTGTTAGTCTTATCGGGAATGCTTAAGACTCAAAGAGAAAATTTACCCTTCTCCACCAATTTTTTAATTTCCTTTTGACCAATCCAAACTTTTTCATTAGTCGCCAGGTCAATCACTTCCATGTTGACTTGGTAAAGGATGGCATATTTCCCTTTCACCTCATCTTTAACCGAATTGATGCTTCCCATCAGCATAAAATCAGCACCGACTTCCCGACCATGTTTTTTAATTGTTTCCGGATCAGTAAAACCTCCCTGCTGATCGTCTCGCTCTGAACGGAGGGCATTACGCTCTTCTTTGGAGGCGACAAACTGCACCTTCCCAGAATTTAGCAAACTCTGTTCCAAGGCCTTGACAAAAATTTGAGCGTCAATATGTTCATGACTCCGATTTCTCACGGAACCGACAATCACGATCGGTTTTTTACTGTGTCTTTCAACAAAATTGATGACCCAAGGCTTCTCTAAACAATCCTTGATAATCTCCTCCGAAACTAAACGAGCATCCGTGTCATTCCAGTTTCCACTTAAATCAATAGACTTTTTGACATCGACTCGAGTGACTTTTGTTGAGGCACATCCCACTAATAATAACGACAGCATTCCCATCAAGATAAGACTGACAAATTGACTGTAACTCATTTTATTCTCCTTTTTTAAATTGAGATCATTACTGCCGGTCTTCTATAGTCAATGACCACCGCTGAAGGTAGTCGCCTGATTTTTCGGCTGATAGCTGAATTCCTGCTGTTGAGATTCTTCCCAGCGTTCCTCGCTTATTGTTGAACCCGAATTAATCCCAAAAACGGAAATAGGTCATAATCAAAGGTAACGGGCATAAACAATAAGCCCGGCCAACTGTCCGACAATAAACAACAGATCAGCCCGATAAATAGAATAAATCAGGAGCACAGCCCCTCCGGTGATGCTGAAATACCAAAAACTAGTGGGGGAAAGGCTTTCTATGCGGATTTCAAAGGAAATCCATTGCACAAGAATACGGGCGGTAAAAAGGAGTTGTCCCATAAACCCAATAATAAGCCAAAATTTCATTTTTCCCCTTTATGAATTAAGATTCGGAAAAAATCAAAAATAACCTTAAAAATTCTATTATGACTGTATTTGGTGAGTCCAAATTTTCTTTTCCGATGGTGAGAGATGATCTCTCCAACCTTAAAACCTTGGAGGGAAAGACACAAAGGTATAAACCGATGCTGTCCTTCCCAATTGAGGGGAATTTTATCAACACAGGATTTATGATACATCCTTAACGTACAAGAGATATCATGAATGGTAAAACCGGTTAACAATCTTTGCCAGGCATTGCCCAGGTTTGACAGTCTGGCTTTTAGCCACATATCTTGTCGATCTTTCCGCCATCCGCAGACCACATCAAATCCCTCCTGCATTTTTTTCCATAATCGAGGGATATCCTCCGGATCATTTTGCAGATCAGCATCCAAGGTTACGGCCCAGTTCCCATGAACCAAATCTAATCCTTTTCTCATGGCAGACGTCTGACCACTGCGTTGCGGTAAGGTCAGGTTTCTTACATGACGAAATTTCCGGCTAAACTCCCCTAAGATCTGGGAAGATCGGTCAGTTGAACCATCATTGACAAAGATGACCTCATAGGGCCCCGGAAGGGTCTGCATAGCTATCGTCAATTCTGTAAATAACGCAGGCAAGGATTCCTCTTCATTAAAAACCGGGATAACTATAGAAAATGTCAGACGCCAATGCTGAGTGGTTCCCGATAACTTATCAGGCACTTTGATTCTTCCTTATTAAAACGATTTCTTCCATCAAATAATCATAAACCTTTTTTCGATCTAACCGGAATAAGGCAAGGAAGAACTCCTTACCCAGGATAATTCTTTTACGGACCATAAAATCTTTTTGGACTATTTCCAGATTAAAGAAGTTCCCATCCCTCAAAAAATTCTCAAAATCTTGACGAGTAATTAAGCAATAGACTCTATCATTTAAGCCGAAAAGCTCCACCAGATTTCTTTCCGTTTCTTGAAAATTACTAGTAGCGACTTTCAGTAATTTCTGTTCGAAATAAACCTGGAACTCCTTTTCGTGAAGGTCATGGCTCCCCACCCCAATCACCCATTCTGGACTCGTATCCTGTTGAATGATCTTTGCAAACTTTTTTAGAGAGGCGTGAGCCGTTAGTCCTTGATCACTGAGCAATTGCGATTGAGAAAAAAGAAAAAGGATAAAAACACCTAAGACAAGGGGTGGATCCATTTGGTTCTTCCTTTGATGGATGAGCCTAAGTCCCCCCAAAAAAATTCCCGATAAGATTAAAATGAAAGGCTTATTCCACTGTAACAAAAAAAACACAACAAAACTGTAAAGTAAAAATCCCAGGATGAAGATCCCTAAAACCATATTTTTTCTTAAAAAGATTAAGATCTTCTCCATCAAAGATCTCCCTGAGAATCCATATAAAAAGAAATAACTTAATAAGAGAGCAAAAGGCGTCGTTAAGGGAAGCATATAGTGATTGATGCGGAATGAAATAAAAGAAAAAAAGATGAAGACCAATCCAATCCAGACTAAAATTCCACCCAAGGAAGAAACCCCTGAGGGCTCTTTCTTAATTTGACTTATTGCCACCGGAAAAGCTCCTAAGGCAAAGATGCTCCACGGAGCAAAGTAAGAGAAAATAACACCTGCATAAAATAAAGTATTCTTATATAAAGTTGAACCAAAATAGAGGAAAAGGTTATCAGCTGGCTTATTTAATATTCTATGAAAAGTCTCTTGAACTAAGACATAATTCATAAAAGTCGTGCCTTGAGTGAGGTACATATATAAAAACCATGGGGTAATAACAAACGCCATAAGTCCCAGTCCTAATAAAAGATTGAACTGAGTGAGATTTTTTAATCTCTTTAACAAAAGCGCATAAAATATTATAAATAAAAAAGGTATGATAATAGCCGTAAATCCCTTAATCATAAATCCCAAAGCACAACTGGTATAAAAAAAATATTGATACTTTTTGTTGTTTGGTGTTTGCATAATATGGAACACACAATAAATGGCTAGAACAATAAAAAAATTAAGCGCCATATCAGGCACAGCATTTTTCGCATGGCGGAAAAACATTGGTGTCGTTAATAAAATTAGGCAGCTTAAAAAAGCTATTCTTTTATTAAAAAATTGATAGGCTATAATATAGGTCATCCCTAGAGTCAAGGAGGCAAAAATCATGCTGATAAAACGGGCTGCCATCCAAGACAGCCCAAAGACCTTATAGGATAAGATAATCAGCCAATAAAATAATATGGGTTTTTCAAATCGGGATTCGCCAAAATAGGTTGGAGATAAATAATTCCCTTCCCGAAGCATTTCCTGAGTACTCTTCACATAGAAGATTTCATCATCTCGAAATTCAATCCCAGGGTGAGCAATTCCCTGTCCGAAAAAAATTAGGCTAAAAACAAAAAGTATGCCAATAATTAAGAAATCTCTTAACCTATTCTCAAACCTCAGGTGACTGATCCTTGCTTCTCTCAATTTAAAATCCAATAATGAACGCCGGTCGTTTCCTTAATTCAGACCCAAAGGATAACTGTGTTGTCACCCAACAAAACTTTTAATTTTAGATGTCCCTGCTGCGGAGGATTCAACTCGATCTTTCTTGATAACAGTGAATCTTCCCCCCTTGATCAATTCATTTGGGATTGTGAAGTCTGCTGCAAGCCAATGACCATCACTTTTGCAGTTAAAGATAATCGGATCATTCAATTTGAAATCAAACCAGAAAATGAATAAATATTACGGGGTCTGCGAAGCGGAAAGGATAAAACTGGTCTCATGAGTTATCTTGATCTTCGCAAGTAACTCTTCCGCCGGCACCCTAGTATCAAATTTCCCCACACAAACCCGATACCACTTCCCTTTTTCCCCCAAATCACGATCCATGATAAAACCTGGTAATCCTTCTTTGCTAATCTGCTCAAGGACTTGCTGGGCTTGATTCCTATCTTTAAAGGAAGCAACCTGAATCGTAAAAAACTTTCCCTGCGTCTCTTGGGATATCTTTGGGGTAGGCTGGTTTAAAGAATTTGTCCTCTGAGCAGGCTGAATTTTCTCCGGTAAAACATTTTGAACACCTGATGGTAGCTTCAATAATTTTGCCTCTGCTCTAGGTTCCTCCGTTACGAACTCATACTCAATGACAGGCTGTTGTAGAGTATCTCCTTCAGGGATCAATTGACTCAGGGGAATGGAATCTTGAGTTATTTGATTATTCACAACAATGAGAACAATCACGGTTAAAGCCAAAATAAATACCCATAAAATCCACTTATTCTTCATAACCTATCCTCCTCTCAATAACGTTACAATGTTAAAATTAGGTTTTCTTTGAATAAATAACTGATTCAAGAAAATCTAATCGAGCGGAAATTTGCTTGAGATATTCAATGATAATGGCATGAGTCAACTGTGCATCGATCCCAACTGGAGAGTTGGGGAGACTGATCTTGTCAATCGTTTGGCGATATTCCTCTTTACTTTTCTCTAAAGGACTCTGTTCTAACATAGGGCCTCCTTTTCTCAACTTTTCTCAACTCTTGAATTTTAAACCTGATTAAAAAATTAGGGTTATGCTACCTAAATTTCTATGAGACCTCATCAATAAATTTGCTGATGTGGTTTAGTATTTATAGGGTAAATGTTTTAAAGATTAGAAAAAAGGTATTAGTCATTCATGAATTTTACTATATTGGAATTATTCATTACGGGAGATTCTTCATATACAGGGAAACGGCCTGCCAATGCCCCGGCTACGAGTTCTTTAACTTTTTCGCTAAAATCTTTAGCCAACAGCCATTCTAAATACTGAGGATCTTTCTTGGCAATCTCCCGAAGACATTCTTTCTTAGCATATTTGCCAAACATCATATAAAGTTGTCCATTCCACCAGCGAAATCTCCGCTCTTCGTCAAAAAATTCAGAGTGGACATGGTAATCAAAATCTTTGAGGACCTCCATATCCTCTCGCCCTTTTCCATAACGATAAACTTGTGCCCACAATACTTCTAATGTCGCTTGACTATCCGCAAGGGCTGAGTGGGCTCGATTAAGTTCTTTCTGGCAATAAAATTGATAAGCTGCCGTCAGGTCTCGCTTTTCATGAAGATGAAAGATCTTTTGGGCATCATAAACAGTTCGATTTTGCCAGTCCACTTGTAAACCGGCTTCATGAATCTCACGGGTTAAAATAGGCAAATCAAATCGTTCCAGATTAAAACCCCCAAAATCTGCATCACCAATAAACCTTACGACTTCTTCTGCAATTTGATTAAAACGAGGGGCTGTTTTGACCTGCTCATTCATAATCCCTGTCAACTGGGTGATCACGGGAGGGATGAGAATCCCAGGATTCACCTTCTTTTCATATATCTTCTGTTGACCGTCAGCCAGGCATTTAATCATTGCGATCTCAATGATCTTATCTTATTCAAAACAATTGCCCGTAGATTCAATATCTAGAACTACCAAAGTCCGCGGTGATTTCATGAACGACTCCTTAATCTTACCTGCCAACCAAACGTCTTTCCCTTGATATTAAATAATTGTCCTATTTTACCTGTTGCTGGCTCTAGGATCAAGATGCCCAATGTGCGATGACTCATAATGACATATTTCCCCCCCGGCATCCAACGCAAATTTTGAATAGCCCAAATGCCCTGATATTGATAACGAGGAAAGTCCCCTTCCATTGCAACTCGAGGGATCCGATAAAGCTGTTTTTTCCACCAGCCATACTTCACATAGTAGAGATATTCATCTTCGTCAATTCCTACTCGATGTCCATATTCTGAGACCCAACCCTCTTCTTTAGGGATACTTTCTCCAAAGGAAAATTGATCCGCTTCAGTAAATAACTCAATATTGTGAGATTTCAATTGTTCAATGGGCATCGCTGGATCACTGACGGGTAACTCGAGGACCTTTTGGGATTCCAAATTTAATACTGGAATTTGAAATACCGAGACTTCATAGGGATAGAAAAATTGTGAAGTATCTTGTGCAAAGTATTGTGAATAATAAAGACTGTTTCCCTCCTGATTCCAATACAACATGCTTGTTTTATGCAATGGGGAACTGAAAGATCTCCCTTGCTGTTGCATGAGATCAAATATAACGAGGCGCTGCTGTGATCCATAACAAGACCATCGTGTGATCTCGTATGCGAATAATCGGCTATGGGAAGCCCAGCGGACATGCCGTATCACACCGCTGATGGAGAGGTCCTGCCATGATTCAGGGGCATTATCAATACAATCATGGTCCTGAACCCCATTGATCTTATCAATCACCCATATCTGTTTATCTTTCACGCGCAACAAAATCAAATCATTCAAGGAGACAATCAAGAGATGCTGTCCATCCGGTGAAAAATGATATTCTCGAATAGGATATTCACTCTTATAAATTGAGGACAACTCTGTCCCCTGAGGCTGAATGGAAAAAAGTTCTTTATCGGAAATAAAATAAATTTTAACAGAATTTTTGACCCAGTTTGTTGTTGCTAAAATGTCCTTTTCAAAATCCAAAAGACTTTTACGTTCATTCTTCATCCAGAAAATATATCCAACAAACCCTGTGAATACTATCTGACAAACCAGGATCGATAAAAAAATAAATTGGCCTAAAAATTGTTGCGGACGAAGAATAATCCATTCGCGAATCCTCGCTGTTACCACAACAGCCAATAAGAGAATCCAACAAATAACAAAGAAAAAAAATAAATATTCAAAATGATCACTAATATAATGAAGCAGGTCTGCCATAGCCCTTGAAGGATTTGCTTTTTTGGGGATCACCCGTTTGCAGAAAGATATACTTGTCTTGGATATTCCCCTCTTCCAAGAAGCGGGAGACACGAGTCAAAGATAATCCCGGAGTATCCCATGAGCCCGTATTGGCGTTTCCCCATCGAGGTCTTAAAAGATAGAGATTCTCCTTGGCTCGAGTTGTGGCTACGTAAAATAACCGACGCTCTTCCTCAATGGCATCTTCCCTGGCTAATGAACGGTAAGAAGGCAGATGTCCGTCGGCCAAATAAATCAAAAAAACGGTATGCCATTCCAACCCTTTTGCCGAATGAATGGTCGATAAGGTTAGGAATTTTTTATCGAGTTGCAATTCGTCGGAGGAGACCCTACTCTTTTCCGGCGGTTCTAAAGCCATGTCGGTTAAAAATTCTTCCAGCCATTGATAACGGCCGGCAATTCTCATCAGGGCATCCAGATCTCCTAACCGTTTATCCAAATCTTCATAATGGTCTTGTAATAAAGGCAGGTAGAAATGGATAAACCTTTGGATCATCTGACTCGGAGTGGTTGTCTGCGGATTAATCTCGGCATAGATCTCCATGAACTGTTTTAACTCCGAAGACTTCTTTAACTTCGGATCTTCCCCCTTATTCTCCTTTGTTCTGTTTTTGATACAAGCCATAAATCTCTCTGCTGTCTTAGGGCCTATTCCCGGCATTAACAGCAAGACTCTTCTCCAGCTGATTTCATCCGATACATTGTGTACGATCCGAAGGAAACTCAAAAGATCTTTAATATGTGCCGATTCGATAAATTTTTGTCCCCCATATTTAACAAAAGGGATTTTATGCCGTGACAACTCAATCTCCAGATCATTGGAATGCCATCCGGAACGGAATAACACGGCCATCTCTTTCAATGGAATTCCTTTGGTCATTTGTTCGAAAATACAGTTAATAATGAATCGGGATTGATCATGTTCATCCTCTGCTTCAATAAAAAGAGGAATCGCTTGTCCCTGTCTTGAGGAATAAAGCATTTTCGGGAATTTTTCAACAGCAGCATTCATAATTTCATTGGTCAAATTCAATATGGGTTGTATCGAACGGTAATTTTCTTCCAGGGTGATTGTTTTTGTTCCAGGAAAAATCTTAGGAAAATCCAGGATATTCTTAAAATTGGCTCCCCGAAAAGAATAAATACTTTGAGCCTCATCCCCCACGACCATGACATTATGATGCTCCGAAGCTAAAAGTTCAATGATGTGAGCCTGAATTCTATTGGTATCCTGATATTCATCCACCATAATGTATTGATATTGATGGGATAGCTCCTTGCGGATATCAGGCTGTTGAGTCAAAAGATCCCTCAGATACACTAATAGATCGTCATAATCTAGGAGAAACAGTTGCCTCTTGTACTGGGAATATTCGCTCTGGATACGTTTAATCATGACTAAGCATTCAGAAAAATAAGGAAACTCCTCATCAATGACGTCTTCCAAATCCTGAGATTTATTGATACCTTTGGAAAGGATGTTCAATAACGTAGATTTTTGAGGAAAGGGTTGATCCAGCTTCTTCCAACCCAATTTATTACGGACCAATTGAATTGTATTTTCAGCATCTTCTTGGTCAAGGATAGTGAAATGGCGCGGCAGGTCTATCAGATGACCCAATTTTCTCAATGTGGCATTTGCAAAGGAATGGAATGTTCCCCCTTGAACCTTCTGACACCGATCGTCTAACAGTTGAGATGCCCTTAAAAGCATCTCATTAGCCGCTTTGCGAGTG
>CAYJUK010000047.1:0-12940 GCA_964373335.1 uncultured Planctomycetales bacterium
TACTATTTTTTTGCGAAAGGAGGTTGTAATACTTATGGCTAAAGGTAAGTTCAAATGGTTCAACAGTCAAAAAGGGTACGGATTTATTACTCCAGAATCTGGTAAGGATATTTTCGTACATCAATCGGCTATTCAAGGGGACGGATATAGAACGCTCGATGAGGGTCAGGAGGTGCAATTTGAAATCACCTCCGGTCCGAAAGGTGAGCAGGCTACGAATGTCGTGAAGTTGTAGCCCCAAGGCTATGTCTTTTCATGTTTCCCTGGCATAGTCTTTTTCATTTCGTTTCCAGGATATTTCCCATCGTAAGATGAGCCAGCGCGCGTTAACCCTAGTTTCGCAGTATGGCAAAAGGATTTTCGAGGACCAAATTTTTCCCAACAGCCAATATAATCTCTCAGCGAGCATGATTCAAACCGCGGAACCAGGGTTAATTACCCCCGGGTTTTAATAATTTAATTTTGCGCACTATTAGGATTAGGGTATAATGTCTCGATTTTCATATCCTAACCGGTCTGTGTTCATCTGATAGATAACACCGCAACCGCTGTTCCCAATTGGCATTGATTGATCATGGCTTCTCAACGGAAAAAACGACGATCAAAAAATTCACCCCATCAAGAAAAAAACATCGACAAGGTCGGTGGGGAAAATCCCGGTCCAAGACCCTTACCCCATAATAAAAGTCCTCAGCCTCAAATACAATTACGGGGTTCGGGAGGTTTAGCTAACGATCAATTTCTTCAATTCGTTTATGATTTAAGAGAGATCTTAAAAGAGGTGAGGGCTCAGGAAGCTGGCCTCAATAAGCGGAAAGATTTATTAGAATGCCGTGATTGTCATTCATATGAAGATTGGATGGCAGAGACACCCGAGAAGATCGGTATATTTGATCAAAAGGGAGATTTGATTTCTCAGGAAGAATTTATCCTCATCAGCAAATCCGATGAAAATCATCAACGAGGGAATCACACCTATTTAAGAGTGATTTATTCTTATATCTGTCCCGCATGTGGGGCGTTTCAGAAATCCATCCTGGATGAAAAATCCAGACTGACCTGATAAGCAATGAGCGCTCTCCTTAAGGAGAAAATATGAAACCTTATATCTCCCTTTCCGCAGATTGGACCCCGGAACAAAAAGATGTCTGGAAAAATATCGAAGATCACTGGGCCTGTTTGACCAAAGGGAAGGTTAAAGAATTTTTGAAATTCATTCATCCGCAATTTATCGGTTACGGACACGAGAGTCCTTTGCCGGTTGATCGATCCTGGCTGGAACATTGGGTGGGATTTTGGGCAAAATCAACAACGATCCCTGTTTATGAAATCAGGCCGATCCACATTGTGATTCATGGTGATATCGCCATTGTCCAATATCTGATCTTCACGATCGAGATCAACGATGTGGACAAAGGCAAACGTGTCATCCGACGCTATACCATGACCTGGCAGAAACAAAAAGACCGCTGGGTCGTCATTGGGAGTCATAATAATCTGATTAAAGAGGCGGTTTAATCTTTTGCCCTTTAGGTAATGAAATTGTAGGGGTTCAAAATTTGTGAGCCCCTACAATAAAGGACTGAAATTCGTCAAAGGTTATCAGCCAACGGCGATTTTCTTGAGATACCTATGGGATAAGAGTGTGGCTGCTGATCCTCTACTGTTTAATGTAGGGGATTTTTTTTACCCGGAATACCCCATCAAAAAATTTCCCCAAAATTTCTATTTTATCTATATAAGCATAACTCAAGTTGTGATAAAATTTTTTGTAAAATGGTTAATCCTTTAAAAAGAAAGCCAACGTATATGCGTTGACGTACTGTCAGCAAAGACATATACCCCAAGAATTGGGGTTTACAGAGTCTCCTCTCATGAAAAATTATCAGCCCCTTTTCACTTGGATTGATTCCCAGCAGGAAGAGATGTTGAATCTCTTGATCAATTTGGCCGAGATTAACAGTCATTCCTTTAATCTCTCGGGTTTGGATTCTCAATTGCAGAATCTCCGGAAGGTCTTTTCTCCACTGGGAGAGAAGATAGAGATTCTGGATTTGTCTCCCTGGCATTCGATCAATTCCAAGGGGGAGATGGTTCAGACTCCCTTAGGAAAGGCCTTACTCATCACTCAGAGTCCGGAGGCTCCCATTCAAATTTTATTGGTGTGCCACATGGACACTGTTTATCCGCCTGATCATCCATTTCAGAAAACGACTCGTCTTGAGCAAAATCGACTGCAAGGTCCGGGAGTGATCGACGCTAAGGGAGGACTGGTGATCATGGCCAAGGCATTACAGGCCTTTAAAAAATTCTCCAAGCATCAACGATTAGGATGGAAGGTCTTCATTAACCCTGATGAGGAAATAGGTTCACCCGGTTCTGCGGAATTTCTACTGAAAGCGGCGGATCAAAGTCATCTGGGTTTGGTATTTGAACCCTGTCTTCCCGATGGAAACTTGATCGGGGCGCGCAAAGGGTCGGGCAATTTCACCTTAGTTGTCCGCGGCCAGTCCGCCCACGCGGGCAGGGAGCTTGAGAAAGGACGCAACGCCATTGATCTGATCGCCAAATGTGTGATGCAGATCAGTTCTCTTAATAATACCCGTCCGGAGTTGACGGTCAATGTGGGAGTTATCGAAGGAGGCACTTCAGTGAATGTGGTTCCCGATATTGCCATCGCTCGATTCAATGTCCGTATCTTAAAGGAAGAAGACCAAGATTATTTGACAAAAAAAGTTGTGGAATTGGTCAATGAGATGTCTTCCCATCTTGACGGATTTTCCGTTTCAATGAATGGAGGATTTACCGCGCCTCCCAAGCCTCTCGCTGGTAAAACCTTAAAGATGTTTCAGCAAGTCCAGAAATGCGGGGAGGTCTTAGGATTAAAATTATACTGGCATCCCAGCGGGGGTGTGTGTGACGGAAACCGCCTGGCCAGTGTCGGGCTTCCCAATATTGATACAATGGGGGCTCAAGGTGGGGATATTCATAGCCAAAAGGAATATTTGCACATCCCCAGTCTTGCGGAACGCGCCAAATTGACTACTCTCTTGCTCCTCAGATGGGCGGAAAGCCAGCCCGAAAGATTATTTCACCTTTAATATGACCGGACTCACTACCCAGCGATTGCTCCAAGATCCCCGGATTCATGAGGCCAAGCAACTTCTCTTGGCAGCGCTTAAAGACCACCAAAGCGAGATGACCGGAATAAAGGATCCCATCCCGGAATCCGTCAAGGACTATCAAAGCCTTATCAATCATTGTTCACAGCTCCGCGGCGGGAAACTTTTTTTCCCATATCTCAGCAGCGGAATTGGGAAAGGGGCGCTGGTGGAATTAGCGGATGGAAGCATCAAGTATGATTTTATCACCGGTATCGGTGTTTATTATTATGGACACAGTCATCCTAAAATTTTGGAGGCGGCTATCGATGCCGCTCTGGAAAGCACCCTCATGCAAGGGAATCTGCAGCAAAGCGCGGCCACGGTCCCGGTTTTAGAAAAGTTCCTGAAGTTAGCTAACGCCGGTGGAACCCCACTTCCCTATTGCTTTTTATCCTCTTCCGGGGCCATGGCCAATGAAAATGCCCTTAAGATCATCTTCCAAAAAAGATCTCCCGCGCATCGGTTCCTGGCCTTCCGGCATTGTTTTGCCGGACGGTCTCTGGTCATGTCCCAGATCACCGATAAGCCTGCCAATCGCGAAGGCCTGCCCAAAGTCCTGGAAGTCGACTATATCCCCTTTTTCGATCCGGAAAATCCGCAGGACAGCCGGCAAAAAGCAGTCCGTTGTCTTCAGGATTGTCTGCAGAAACATCCTCAAGAATATGCCGGGATGTGTTTCGAACTCATCCAGGGAGAAGGAGGGTATTACTCCGGGGAAACGATATTCTTTCAGACCTTGATGGATATCCTTAAAAAAAATCAGATCGCGATCTTTATTGATGAGATTCAGACCTTTGGACGGACGACAAAACCCTTTGCCTATCAATATTATCAACTGGATCAATATCCCGATGTCGTCACACTGGGCAAGTTGACTCAAGTGTGTGCCACGCTTTTCTCCGAAGAGTATAAACCTAAACCCGGGCTTTTGAGTCAAACGTTTACCGCCAGCTCCTCGGCGATTCATGCGGCCAATTTTATCCTGCAGGACTTGCTCGATTCGGATTATTTCGGAGAGAAGGGCCGAATTGCCCGTTTTCATCAACGATTTCTTAAGCATCTTGAAGACATTCACCACCGCCATCGGGAGAAGATTCACGGCCCCTTTGGATTAGGAGCCATGATTGGATTCAGCGTCTTTAATGGTTCAGCCGAGCTCACCAAATTGTATCTCGATCAACTCTTTGAGGCGGGGGTCCTGGCCTTTACCGCTGGTCAGGATCCGCAAAGGATTCGCTTTTTAATGCCCATTCCGGTTGTCCAGGAGAAGGACATTGACCGAGTTTGTCAAATCATTGAAGAGACTCTCATAAAGGTTGCCCAGTTAAAACCAGACCAATGAGTGGTTAGTCTCTCGAAGGATTTCATCACCCTGATTCCTATTTAGAAAATAATATCCTCTTTGGGTCTTCAACGGAAAAAATTCATCCAACGGGTGAAGCCAATCTTGATGCTGACCGTCAAGAAAAGGCAAGTTTCCTGTTTCTAAGTAGGAATCAGGGTCATCAGATTCTGACTTATCCCCTGAAGGCAGACGATTCCTATGAAAATTGTTGTTCGTCCTGTGATTGAAGCAGACATTGATCAAATCTATAACCTCTCCAGTTTTTCCCAGGTGGGATTAACCACGCTTCCCCATGATTATCCCCTGCTGCAAAAACGGATCAAAGACTCGGTTAAGAGTTTCACCTTTCCTCCCGACAAACCCGGTTTCGAGATCTTTCTTTTTGTTATGGAAGATCTGGATAAAAAAAAGATCGTTGGCACGTGTTCGCTGGTTTCAAAGGTGGGAGGTTTTGAGCCGTTTTACACCTATCGGATCAAAACGATCCATACGGAATCAAAACTGCTCAATGTCCGTAAAGAGATTCAATACCTGCAGTTGGTCATGGATCATAACGGCCCCTCGGAGATCGGGACCTTGTTCTTATCTCCCGAGTACCGCCGGTTCGGACAAGGCCGCCTGTTGTCCTTAAGCCGTTTTCTTTTCCTGGCTCAGTATCCTGAATATTTTGAGGACAAGATCATCGCGGAGATGCGTGGAGTCATTGATGAACAGGATCATTCTCCTTTTTGGGAGGCCTTGGGGAAATATTTTTTTGAAGTCGATTTTAAAAAAGCGGATCTGATGGTGATGACGGATAAATCCTTTATAGCGGATTTAATCCCGCAGTATCCGATCTACATCCCCCTCTTGCCTAAGGAGGTGCAAAAGGTGATTGGACAAGTCCACAAAGAAACCGAGCCTGCCTTGCATTTACTGAAAGAAGAAGGATTTCATTTTAAAAAAGAGATCGATATCTTTGAAGCGGGCCCGGTCCTGGAAGCCAAAATCAAGAGGATTAGGACAGTTAGGGAAAGCAAACTGACGCAAGTGCAGGAGATCATCTCAGGAGCAGTCAATTCTCCTTTATATTTAATCGCTAGTGTGGAGAACATCACCTCCTTCCGCGCCGCAAAGGGGAACCTGAAAATCAATGAGGATGGGACGCTCCGTGTCCCCGAAGAGGTTGCTCAAGCACTTAACCTCAACATGGGTGGAGAAGTGAGATACGTCCCTCTGCGATCAGAGTACAAAAATCAATGATGTCATCCGGCAACTATATTGATGGACAATGGCGGGAAGGAAAAGGGAGTCTTTTTTTTTCCCTGAATCCCGCCACATTAGAAACCATCTGGGAAGGCCGTGCGGCTCAAGAAGAAGAAATCCATCGGGCCATCCAGTCGGCTCACCAGGCCTTCCCGCAATGGAGTCAAAAATCGCCGGAAGAGAGACTGGTCTATTTAGAAAATTTTGCCGAATTGCTGAAACAGCGGAAGGCGGAATTTGCCGTTGTCATCAGTGAGGATACCGGTAAGCCGTTGTGGGAATCCCAGACCGAAGTCCAGGCGATGATCAACAAAGTCAAGATTTCCGCGAAGGCTTATCAAGAACGCTGTACCCAGCTGAAGACCCCGCTGGAATCCATGACCCGCTGGACTCGTTATAAACCTCACGGGGTCGTGACAGTGTTAGGACCATTTAATCTGCCCGGGCATCTGCCTAATGGTCATATCATACCGGCCCTCTTAGCCGGAAACACGGTAATCTTTAAACCGAGTGAACTGACACCTCTGGTCGCAGAACATTATCTGAAAATTTGGGATGAAATAGGGATCCCTTCGGGAGTGATCAATCTAGTGCAGGGAGGCAAGGAAACTGGAAAGATTCTTATCGAACACGTGGGATTAGATGGGATATTCTTCACTGGAAGTTCTCAAACCGGACAATATATCCATCAAACCTATGCTGACCATCCGGAAAAAATCCTGGCCTTAGAGATGGGAGGGAATAATCCTCTTATCGTGATCGGAGTTCAAGATGTCAAGGCCGCTAGTTATATGAGCATTCAATCCATCTATATAACGGCCGGACAACGCTGTACCTGCGCCAGACGTCTTATCGTTCCTCAGGGAAAAGAAGGGGATCACTTCATCGATTGTTTTGTCGCCATGACTCAGAAGATCCGCCTGGGAGTTTATACTGATCGTCCAGAACCTTTCTTGGGCCCGGTGATCTCTGAACAAGCGGCAGTAAGATTGCAGCAAGATCAGAAAACCCTAAAACGCCAGGGAGGGGAGATTTTCCTCAAGATGGAACCAATGAGAGGACATAAAACCCTGCTGAATCCTGGGGTGATGGATGTTACCAACATATTAAATCGCCCGGACCAAGAGATCTTTGGGCCGTTTATTCAGATCGTACGGGTCAAAGATTATGATCACGCCTTAAATGAAGCGAAGCAGACAGCTTATGGGCTTGCGGCCGGACTTTTGTGTGACGATGCTGAATTATATAGGAAATTTTTTCAGACAATCAAGGCAGGGATGATCAATTGGAACCGGCCGTTAACTGGGGCCAGCTCGGAAGGGCCTTTTGGGGGAACGGGAAAAAGCGGCAATCACCGTCCCAGCGCTTATCTTGCCGCGGATTACTGCTCTTATCCGGTGGCCTCCTTGGAAACTGAAAGATTAATGTTGCCTCAGGAATTATCTCCGGGGATTTCGATTGTGTAGCTACCGGGAAACTGTGCCCGTACACCGGGTTTAAAGGAGAAGGTTATGATAACATTAGAGATACTTTTTAAGAAATTATGGGAAGATTACGCGCGCATTAATCCGCAGGCGGAGGGGATTTATCGACTGCTTCGATCCCGTCAAGAAAAGATCATCAATGACCATATCGCCTTCCGGACATTTAATATTCCCAAGGTGGGGATTGATGTCCTGGCAAAGACATTTGTTGAATTCGGCTACGCGCCCAAAGGGGAATACCATTTCCCGGATAAAAAATTGTATGCCAAACATTATGAACATCCCGATAGGATGAATCCCAAAATATTTATCAGTGAACTGAAATTGGCGGAATTTTCTACGGAATTTCAAGGGATCATCAACAACCTCGTTGAGCAGATCCCTGATCAGGTTATCAAAAGAAAAGACTTTTGTGTCGCGGGCGTGCCCTGGAAGACATTTCCCTGGGAGATTTATGAGCGCCTGAAAAAGGAAAGTGAATATGCTGCCTGGGTCGCTGTCTTTGGATTCCGGGCGAACCATTTCACCGTTTTTTTTAATTCCCTCAAAACGTTTAAGACCTTAGAAGATCTCAATGATTCTATTAAAGCCAGCGGTTACGCGCTTAATGCCTCTGGAGGAGAGATCAAAGGTTCTCCCCGAGAGTATCTGGAACAGTCCTCTACGCTGGCTCAGCCGTTTAAGGTTAAGTTTGCGGATGGGATGAATGAGATCCCGGCTTGCTATTATGAATTTGCCCGGCGATACCCATTGCCGAATGGAGAGTTGTTCTCCGGTTTTGTGGCCCAGTCAGCCGATAAAATCTTCGAAAGCACCGATAATAAACCAACGCCTTAGAAGTGAATCGCAATGGCCCTCGAGGCATTGTTTCCTCATTGGAATTCCAGTGTCACAGTCCTACGAATATAATTTTGACGGTTTGATTGGCCCCACGCATAATTTTGCCGGCCTGGCCATTGGGAATCTGGCTTCCCAAGAGAATCGGAATGTCATCTCGCATCCCCGTAAAGCCGCCTTGCAAGGTCTTTACAAGGTCAAATTACTGCATCAGTTGGGAGTCAAGCAGGCGCTGATTCCTCCTCAGGAACGTCCGAGTTTGATAGCCCTGCGACGGATGGGATATACTGGTCAGGACAAAACCGTCCTGGAGCGGGCCAGTCAAAAAGACCTTGAACTCTTCTTGAAATGCTGCAGCGCCTCATCGATGTGGACGGCCAATGCCGCGACCGTGAGTCCCTCGGTGGATACCTTAGATCACCGTGTTCATATCACTCCGGCAAATCTCCAGACCATAGAACATCGATCGTTTGAGGTTCCAGAGACAACGGAGATATTGAGGATTATCTTTGCCGATCAGCGATTCTTTACGGTCCATTCTCCGTTGGAGTCTCATCCTGATCATTCGGATGAGGGAGCGGCCAATCAGATGAGGATTTGTGAATCTCCTGGCCGACCGGGGATAAACTGTTTTATCTATGGCCGGCGGGAAGATTTATCACCCGACCTCATGCCTCAAAGATTTCCAGCGCGGCAGAGCTATGAGGCCTCATTTCTGATTTCCCATGGCCATCAATTGGACCGGGGAAAGAGCATCTTTATTCAACAGAATCCAGCCGTGATTGATCAGGGAGTCTTTCATAATGATGTGATTGCCGTTAATAATGAAAACGTGTTGCTGTATCATGAGCAGGCCTTTGTTGATAAAACTGAATTCATCAATGCCCTTTCGGCTCAATTTCATTCCGTTGCCCCTAAAAAGCTGTTTATCTTAGAGGTAAAGGCGGCTCAGTTATCCGTTAAGGAGGCCGTTCAGACTTATTTATTTAACAGCCAGATTGTGACCTTGCCGGATCAAACCATGGTCTTGATTGTCCCCCAGGAATGCCAAGAGCAGGAGAAAACCCAGCATATTATCAATGAAATTATTTCTCAGGATAATCCCCTGACCCAGGTTTATTTTGTGGATCTAGAAGAAAGCATGCGCAATGGCGGAGGACCGGCGTGCTTACGATTAAGGATCGTCTTAAACGAGGCAGAGGCCAAGGCTATTCCAAAAGGATTCCTGATCACGGATCAAAAATTAACCGTATTAGAAAATTGGATCAAGCGATTCTACCGCGATCGTTTAGAAATTAACGACTTAAGAGATCATCAATTGCTGAAGGAAACGCGTAACGTCCTAGATCAGCTGACGCAGATCCTTAATTTAGGATCCATTTATAATTTTCAAAAATGTTAGGTAACATGATAGGAGTGATCCTCAGGCATTGCGGGAACGAGTCAAATTAAAAACCGATATCTCAGACTATACGGGGACAAGTCCCCTTTTTAATGTTATCTAAGGGTATTGGAATAACGGGGACAAGTCCCTCCGGGATTTCGAAAATTGAATCGGTCGATTGATTATGAAGGCGATACAAATTCATGCGTTTGGTGACCCGGAAGTGATGCAGTTAAATGAACTCCCGGATCTTCAACCCAATGCTCGGGAAGTCTTAGTAGAAGTCAAGGCCGCGGGGGTGAATCCGGTTGACTGTTATATTCGATCCGGGGATTATGCGGTAAAACCAAATCTCCCTTATATCCCTGGATTTGATGGGGCAGGGATTGTGAAGGCCTTGGGGAAGGGATGCAAAAGATTCAAGAGGAATGACTGCGTCTATTGTGCCGGCTCGATCACTGGGACCTATGCCCAGCAGGCCTTGTGTCATGAGGATCAAATCTTCCCTCTTTCCAAAAGACTTTCATTCCCCCAAGGAGCGGCGATCGGGATCCCTTATGCCACTGCTTATCTTGCCCTGTACCAAAAAGCTCAAGGTAAAAAAGGACAAATGATTCTGATCCACGGGGCCAGCGGAGGCGTCGGTCTGGCCTGTCTTCAATTAGCTCAAATCTCGGGGCTAAAGATCATTGCCACGGCCGGCACTCCCGAAGGATGCTGTCTGCTTCAGGAACAAGGAGCTGATTTCATTTTTAATCACCGAACCCCAGACTATGCAAAGGCCATTTTAGAGGTTACTCAAGGGCGGGGAGTTGACATTATCTTGGAGATGGCGGCCCATATCAATCTCAATAACGACCTGATGCTGGCGGCCAGGAAAGGCCGCATCATCATTATCGGCTGCCGGGATGCTATCCAAATCCAACCGCGTTTATTGATGGTCAAAGAAATCAAGGTCCAAGGGGTCCTCATTTTCAATTTAACTCAAAATAAACGAAGGGAGATTTATCAAAAACTAAATCTTTTGTTCAACAAAGGGAGTTTAAATCCTATTATTGGAAAAGAGGTTCCCTTGTCACAGGCCGCCCAAGCGCATCAAGACATCCTGAAGTTACCTGCTTATGCCAAAACCGTATTAATCCCTTAAGATGAAGGAGGAGGTTGAGGAATGAACATGAAAACATTTTTGAAAAATTATTTACCCCATCAAGAGAATGCTGCCGATGAAGTCGGCGATGAAAATCCAGAATTTTTGATGCTAATTAAAAGCCGCCATCAGCAGACACTTTTATGGGGTTTCCCGTTTTTCTTGTTGAAGCTGCCCTCATCCTCTGTCCCTGGTCTGCCAGGGCCGCGGATGACGATGATCAGATCAAACACAATATCCAAATCAAATCGCGGCATATTTTCGATAGTGACGTTAAGGCCATGTCCGGAGAGATCGATATTATCGAGACCGAGTTGAAATATGATTTAGATTTTAAAATCGAGGGGGAATTACCGGTGACCCTCTCCTTAGATTTCAATCATATTGATCTTAATGAGAATATCCCGGTGAATCTTCCTTCTCATTTGGAGGGCCGCAGTTTTTGGTTTTCAACCAAATTTCCGATGCCCTTTATGGATTCAGAACATTACTTTATGGGGGTTGATATAATCCCTACTCTTAATACCGACAGCTGGAAATGGCGGTCGGGTGCTTTTCGTCTTCCTTTTCGCATCTATGGGATTTATAAAGAGAGTGATTCCTTTATCTTAGTGGCGGGAGTCTCGGTCTGTCCGGAATACGATACGGTGGTACTGCCTTTGCTCGGTCTTATTTATAAGCCGAATGACCGGCTGAGCTTCAACCTGGCCTCCAGCGACCCAAATATTTCTTATAAGCTTACTGAGACAACCACCCTGCTTTGGGAGTTTGATTATACTCTGGAAGAGTATGAGGTAACCCGCTCGGGGACCAAGGGGGTCGTATTAAAATATAGAGAATACAGCACAGGGGTAGGACTCCAATATAAACCTTGCGATTATTTTCGAGTAGTCGTGTCCGTTGGCGGGGTCTTTAACCGCAGGCTCGATTATCGAGATGGGGCAGGCAAGGTTGACCCGGATGCCGGTCTTTATACCGGGGGTCAGATCAATATAAAGTTTTAATCCAGAAAGTGAGTCTATTAAACTTCCTTTGCAATTCCAGGGTTAATTCCCCTTGGGATTGCCAGCTTTCAAAAAAAATATTTTCCTCATCTTGACAAACGGTAAAATCATGTGTTATACCTGTGAAGGCTTTCTCGTTCTTTAACATTTCGTTTTTACGATAAAGATTGATCCTTAAATGAAGGGTTTGTCACCTGAGAAGGCGACTTCTCAGGGGGTAAACTATCCGAAAGGGTAGGGCACAAAGCTTTCCCAACTTCTCTAATATATGTTGGGACCTCGATCGAATCGGGGTAGAGCCTAAATCTTGCAAGAAGCAGGGTATGGTTGTCAGCTGCCGAATAATTTCGAAATATTTCAGGGGTTGAATTTTAAGATTTGGAAAAGCCCATCTTTAGGTTTAAGGATGGGCTTTTTTATTTTTAATTAATACCTTTACCCCAAAAGTTGGGGTTCAATAACCAGGAGGAAGAAGATGAGACGTTTAAGAGAAGACCAATTACGTAAAATTTTTTTGACTATTCTTTTGATGGGAGGTCTGACTTTTTTTAATCAGAATACAGCCTTTGCCCAGAGAGCTAGTGATCGGAGCAATTCTCGTGATAGATCAGGTGAAAAGGCAAGCCAAGGGTCTCAAGGAGCAGGAAATGGCGGGAATTTTTCTGCCGGGTCTATGGAGGCCAAGCCGGCGGAAGGAAAACTTCAGAAGGGTGAAGAAGTTACTGGAGAGCAGCCAGTTCTCGAGGGTGAACAGATCGCTGGAGAGCAGCCTGCGGAAGGGGAAGTCCTTGAAGGTGAGCAGATTGCTGGAGAGCAGCCTGCGGAAGGGGAAGTTTTAGAAGGTGAACAAATTGCTGGTGAACAGCCTGCTGAAGGAGAAGTTCTTGAAGGCGAACAGATTGCTGGAGAACAACCTGCGGAAGGAGAAGTTCTTGAAGGCGAACAGATCGCTGGTGAACAGCCTGCGGAAGGGGAACATTTAGAAGGCGAACAGATTGCCGGTGAACAACCTCAAGGTGGAGCTGAAGGTGAACAATTAGCCGGAGAGGAGCCTGTTGAAGGTAAAATTTTGGAAGGTGAGCAGATCGCTGGAGAACAACCTCAAGGTGGAGCTGATGGCGAACAAATTGCTGGAGAGCAGCCTGCTGAAGGGGAAGTTTTAGAAGGTGAACAGATGGCTGGAGAGCAGCCTGTTGAAGGTGAAATTTTGGAAGGTGAGCAGATGGCTGGAGAGCAACCTGCCGAAGGTAAAGTTCTCGAAGGCGAACAAATTGTCGGAGAACAACCTGCTGAAGGAGAAGTTCTTGAAGGTGAGCAGATGGCTGGAGAG